>NZ_CP109603.1:1413333-1727777 GCF_025905425.1 Pseudomonas putida
AGATTGCCGTGCCGGTCGAAAATCAGGGTACCGCACCGATGGTTACGAGCATCCCGCCCGAACTGCAATAAGGGTTTGCGAGCTGCCCAGGGCCTGCCGTAGTGCAGGCCTTTTCGTTTGTGCGCTGCCTGTTGAGCGGCAATAAAAAAGCCGACCCACAAGTGGGTCGGCTTCATAACAATCCGTGAGGACTATTACTTGCGGCTGGCTTTGTCCAGCATACGCAGAGCGCGCTCGTTGGCTTCGTCAGCGGTCTGCTGAGCCTTCTGAGCGGCTGCCAGTGCGTCGTCAGCCTTACGGTAGGCTTCGTCAGCACGAGCTTGAGCGCGAGCTGCTGCGTCTTCAGTCGCAGTCAGACGAGCTTCGGTTTCTTTGGATACGCTGCTGCAACCGGTAGCCAGAACTGCGGCCAGAGCCAGAGCAGAGAATTTCAGAACGTTGTTCATCGTGTTCCCCTTCAAGGACTTTCTATTAAAGAGCCATCTCTCGGAAAAGAGAAACTGGCCGGCGTACATAGTACCCATTACTTGTAGTAAGTAAACTGACTGAGCGCAAGAACTGCAAAAAAAATGTTGCTCCAGGTCACGCCGACAAGAATTGCGACGCGTTTGTGAAAAAAACGTACAGGGAGCGCAAGCGATTGTAGTGCTGAAACTTTTTTGTTGAACTAACGGTGACTTTGACTGTCCTTGAGCGTCTTAAGGCCTAGAACATCCGGCGGCTGTTGGCGTACCGGGAAGAGTCGGTTGAACCACGGTTCTCGCCAATTTTAACCGCTGCCACCTTGAGCAATCCTGCGTGCCGCGCCTACTATCTTGTGAGTGCCGGAGGCAGAACGTTTGCAATCGCCTTGCGGTCCAAGGGGCAACAGGTGGCGTAGAGGATTCTGTGCCGGATAAACCACCATCGGTTAAGGTATGGGTCTGCCGAGAAGACCTGCGAGGAGTAGTGATGAGCGAAGCGCTGACCATCCACCATGACCAGGCCGGTCATCAGTTCGAGACCAACGTGGACGGTCATCGTGCCTATCTGACGTACATGGATCTGGGCAAGCAGACGCTGGACATCTATCGCACCTTCGTGCCTAACGCCCTGCGCGGGCGTGGTATTGCCGCAGCACTGACCGAGCGGGCCCTGGAGTATGCCGAGCAGATGGGCTACACGGTGATCCCGTCGTGCTCTTATGTAGAACGCTACATGGAGCGTCAGCAGCGTCACTCGAGCAAGGTTTGATCGACTAAAAAGAAGGGGCCGTTCGCGGCCCCTTTTTTATTGCTCTTCAGCCGCGCTGGCGCTGCGGCAGTACATCCTTGAGCTTGGCGTGCATGCTGCGCAGGGTTTTCTCGGTGGCGGACCAGTCGATGCAGGCGTCGGTCACCGAAACACCATATTGCAGTTCGTTCAGGTCTTTGGGGATCGACTGGCAGCCCCAGTTCAGATGGCTCTCGACCATCAGGCCAATGATCGACTGGTTGCCTTCAAGGATCTGGTTGGCGACGTTTTCCATCACCAGTGGCTGCAGGGCCGGGTCCTTGTTGGAGTTGGCGTGGCTGCAGTCGACCATGATGTTGGCCTTGATCTTGGCCTTGGCCAGGTCCTGTTCGCACAGCGCGACGCTGACCGAATCGTAGTTCGGCTTGCCATTGCCGCCGCGCAGTACCACGTGACCGTAAGGGTTACCCTTGGTGGTGACGATGGATACGCCGCCTTCCTGGTTGATGCCGAGGAAGCGGTGCGGTTTGGATACCGACTGCAGGGCGTTGATCGCAACGGTCAGGCCGCCATCGGTGCCGTTCTTGAAACCGACTGCCGAAGACAGGCCCGAAGCCATTTCCCGGTGGGTCTGGGATTCGGTGGTACGGGCGCCAATCGCCGACCAGCTGATCAGGTCCTGCAGGTACTGCGGGGAAATCGGGTCGAGTGCTTCGGTGGCTGTCGGCAGGCCCATTTCAGCCAGGTCCAGCAGCAGTTGGCGACCGATGTGCAGGCCATCCTGAATCTTGAACGAGTCATCCAGGTACGGGTCGTTGATCAGGCCTTTCCAGCCAACGGTGGTGCGCGGTTTCTCGAAGTACACGCGCATGACCAGGTACAGGGTGTCGGACACCTCCGCCGCCAATACCTTCAGGCGTTCGGCGTACTCGTGGGCAGCCTTGATATCGTGGATGGAGCAGGGGCCGACCACGACGAACAGGCGATGGTCCTTGCCGTCGAGAATATTGCGCACCACTTCGCGGCCGGCAGTCACGGTCTGCAGAGCCTTGGCGCTGAGGGGGATTTCCTTCTTGAGCTGATCGGGGGTGATCAGGGTCTCGTTGGAGGCAACGTTTAAGTCGTCGATCGGTAAATCAGCCATCGTGTTACTCGTCAGGTCACGGGTGCCGGCCGCCAGCAATCCCCGTGCGGCCCAGCAGCAAGAATGTTCGCAGCGGGGAGCCGAACCTTAGCGCGTTACAGGGGGGCGCGACAATGGGCTTGACCCCGTCAACCCAGGGATTTTCCCTACGCTGGCGGTGCTGTGGCGCAATTGGGGTGCGCAGGGGGCACGAACCGGTGTAAAAAAGCCCACTGACATTTACCTGGAGATTGGCATGCATCCGCGCAAACCCCGTATCGGTATCATCGGCAGTGGTGCAATCGGTGGCTTTTATGGATTGATGCTGGCGCGGGCTGGTTTCGATGTGCATTTTCTCCTTCGCAGTGAGTATGACGTGGTGCGCGATCAGGGGCTGGTGCTTGAAAGTGCTGTGCACGGCGCGTTGCGGATGAAGGTACAGGCGTATGCCAGTGCTGCCGACATGCCGCAATGCGACTGGTTGCTGGTGGGGGCCAAAGCCACCAGTAACGACCAGTTGGCGCCGTTGATCGTGCAGGCTGCCGCGCCCGATGCGCGGGTGGTGCTGTTGCAGAATGGCCTGGGGGTGGAGGCGCAGTTGCGTCCGGCATTGCGCGATGACATGCACCTGCTTGGCGGCTTGTGCTTCATTTGCGTCAACCGCCAGGCGCCCGGTGTTATTCGGCATCAGGCACTGGGCGCAGTCAATCTCGGCTATCACAGCGGGCCTGCCGGCGATGGCGGCGCTGCGCTGGTGCAGGAGGGGGCGGAGCTGTTCCAGGCGGCGGGGATCGAGTCGCGGGCCATGGCTAACCTGGAGCAGGCGCGTTGGCAGAAGCTTGTGTGGAACGTGCCTTATAACGGGCTTTCGGTGTTGCTTGGCGCCAGCACCACGCCGTTGATGGCCGACCCGCACAGCCGGGCACTGATCCAGGCCTTGATGGCGGAGGTGGTAGAGGGTGCCGCTGCCTGTGGGCATGTGCTGCCCGAGGGGTATGCCGAGCATTTGTTCCAGATTACCGAGCGGATGCCCGACTACTGGCCAAGCATGTACCACGATCACGCCCAGCAGCGCCCGCTGGAGCTTCATGCCATCTATGGCGAGCCGTTGGCGCAGGCTCGGGCGGCAGGTTGCAGCTTGCCGCGCATGGAGATGCTGCATCAGGCGCTGTCGTTCATCGACCGTGCGGCTCGCCCCACCTGAAGGCCCCACAGCCCGCGCTGGCAGCACGCCGGACGGCAAAGCGTGCGTGCGGCGCGCTGCTAAGCTGAAGCTTGCTCTGCCGCAGCGGCAGTCGAGGAGGTCGAATGATCCGCTCCATGCTGTACGCCACCGACCTCGGTGTCTACGCCCCTTTTGTCATGCAGCACGCCTTGGCCTTGGCGCGGACGTTCAATGCAGAGCTGTATGTGATCCACGCGGTGGAACCCATGGGGCAGTTTGCCGAATCGCTCCTGCAAAGCTATCTGGATGAACAGACGCTGGACCAGTTGCACAGCCAGGGCGTCAACACGGTCATGGCCAATATTGAACAACGTGTACTTGAAAACTTTCGCGATGAACTGGGTGAGGAGGCGGACCTGGCGGTGATCAAGGCAGTACGTGTGCGCCAGGGTGACCCTGCCCAGGTGATCCTCGACCAGGCGCAGCGCTTGAGCGTCGATCTGTTGATTTTCGGAAGCCACAGCGCAGGTGCGGGCGTTGATGTACCGCTTGGGCGAACGGCAGTGCGGTTGCTGCAGCTATCGCCTGTGCCGGTGTATATGGTGCCGCTTGCACAGCATCTGGGGCGTAGGAAAACGTGAAGCTGGCTGTAGGCTATTACTGGGGCGCGTGTAACAAAATAGTTCTAGATTTATTTCCAGAACCACTAATATAGTTATATATCGTCGCTGCCTGCTGCCGCTGACTCTCCGCTGAATCGAGGGAAACCTATGAAGCTTCAACAACTGCGCTACATCTGGGAAGTGGCGCACCACGACCTCAACGTCTCCGCGACGGCGCAGAGCCTGTATACCTCCCAGCCAGGTATCAGCAAGCAGATCCGCCTGCTCGAAGATGAGCTGGGTGTTGAAGTCTTTGCCCGCAGCGGCAAGCACCTGACCCGCGTCACCCCGGCAGGTGAACGTATCATCAATACCGCTGGCGAGATCCTGCGCAAGGTCGAGAGCATCAAGCAGATCGCCCAGGAATTCTCCAACGAGAAGAAGGGCACCCTGTCCATCGCCACTACCCATACTCAGGCGCGCTATGCGCTGCCGCCGGTGATCAGCAGTTTCATCAAGCAGTACCCGGAAGTGGCCTTGCACATGCACCAGGGGTCGCCGATGCAAATTGCCGAGATGGCCGCTGATGGCACTGTCGACTTCGCCATTGCCACCGAGGCACTGGAGCTGTTCGGCGACCTGATCATGATGCCGTGCTACAAGTGGAACCGTTGCGTGGTGGTGCCGCAGGGCCACCCGCTGACCAAGCTGCCGAAACTGACCCTGGAAGCGGTCGCCGAATACCCCATCGTCACCTACGTGTTTGGTTTCACTGGCCGTTCGAAGCTGGACGAGGCCTTCAACCACCGCGGCCTGACGCCGAAGGTGGTGTTCACTGCGGCGGATGCTGACGTGATCAAGACTTATGTGCGCCTGGGTCTGGGCGTGGGTATCGTGGCCAAGATGGCGGTCGATACCAAGCTCGACAGTGACCTGGTGGCCTTGGATGCCAGCGAGTTGTTCGAGGCCAGCATCACCAAGATCGGCTTCCGCCGTGGCACCTTCCTGCGCGGTTTCATGTGCGACTTCATCGAGAAGTTTGCCCCGCACCTGACCCGTGAAGTGATGGCAAAAGCCATTCAGTGCCATAACAAGCAGGAACTCGAAGAGCTGTTCGAGGGCGTCGAGCTGCCGGTGCACTGAGCCGTTCGCGCATAAAAAAACCGGCCCTTGGGCCGGTTTTTTGTTTGTCGATCAGCCCTTGCTGATCAGGTTGCCGGCGTGCAGGCCGCATTCCTTCTGGGTTGACTCTTCCCACCACCAGCGGCCTTCGCGCTCGTGCTGGTTCGGCAGCACCGGGCGTGTGCATGGCTCGCAACCGATGCTGATGAAGCCGCGCTCGTGCAGGCTGTTGTACGGTAACTCGAGCATGCGAATGTAGCCCCAGACTTCTTCGCTGCTCATCTGTGCCAGCGGGTTGAACTTGTACAGGGTACGCTCGGGGGTGGAGAAGGCGCTGTCGATTTCCAGTGCCGCCACCTGGCTACGGGTGCCTGGGCTCTGGTCGCGGCGCTGGCCAGTGGCCCAGGCGCTTACCGTGGACAGTTTGCGGCGCAGTGGCTCGATCTTGCGGATGCCGCAGCACTCGCCATGGCCATCCTTGTAGAAGCTGAACAGGCCCTTTTCCTTGACGAAGGGGTCGAGCTTGCTGCGATCGGGGCTGAGGATTTCGATCGGCAGGTTGTACTGTTCGCGGACCTGGTCGATGAACCGGTAAGTCTCCGGATGCAGGCGCCCGGTATCGAGGCTGAAGACCTTGACCTGCTTGTTCAGCTTCCAGGCCATGTCGACCAGCACCACGTCCTCGGCGCCGCTGAAAGAGATCCACAGGTCGTCGCCGAAGTGCTCGAAGGCGAGTTTGAGGATGTCTTGCGGGGACTTGTTGGCATAGGTCGCGGCGAGGGCGGCGACGTCAAAGGCTTGGCTCATCAGGCGGTTTCCATCTTGGCTGTGGCGCTGTGCGCTCGTAATGGTGTGATGGTAACAAAAAATGTTGGTTTAGACGCCTGGCGCCGAATCAGAGCTGCTGCAAGGTCTCCATCAAGACCCGCACCTTGGCGATCGATTCTTCATACTCCGCCTGCCAGTTCGAGTCCGCCACTACCGCGCCGCCGCCCCAGCAACTGGCCTGCCCATCCTTGATCAGCAGGCTGCGAATGGCGATGGAGCTGTCCATTTCGCCACGTACGTCGACATACAGCAGCGAGCCGCAATACAAGGCGCGGCGGGTGGGCTCCAGCTCATCGATGATCTGCATGGCGCGGATTTTCGGCGCGCCGGTGATCGAGCCACCGGGGAAGCTGTCGCCGATCAGGTCCAGAGCATCTTTGTCGGTGGCCAGTTGCCCGGTGATGCTGCTGACCAGGTGATGAACGTTGGGGTAGCTTTCCAGGCTGAACAGCTCTGGCACCTTGACCGAGCCGATCTGGCAGGTGCGGCCCAGGTCGTTGCGCAGCAGGTCGACGATCATCAGGTTTTCCGAGCGGTCCTTGGGGCTGTGCAGCAGCTCTTCGGCATTGCGGGCATCTTCGTCGGGGTTGCTTGAGCGCGGCCGGGTGCCCTTGATTGGGCGGGTCTCGACCAGCCCTTGGCTGACGCGGATGAAGCGCTCTGGCGAGAAGCTCAGTAGTGCGCTGCCATCGGCCAGTTGCTGGTAGCCAGAGAACGGTGTCGGGCACGCCTTGCGCAGGGCCTGATAGGCGCGCCAGGGGTCGCCCTGGCAGGGCGCGCGGAAGCGCTGGGTCAGGTTGATCTGGTAGCAATCGCCGGCCTGGATGTAGCGTTGCACCTGGTCGAACGCCGCCTGGTAGTGCTCGGGTTTCAGGTCACCGGTCATGGCGGTCAGCAAGTGGAAGTCGCCATGACTGGCGTAGTCGGGCGTTTCGAACAGGGCGATCAGGCGCTCGCGCTCATCGCTTGCCAGGCTTGGGTGGAACACCAGCTGGCTGGTTGCCAGCGTGTGGTCGGTTACCAATGCCCAGTTGTACAGGCCAAGCTGCGCATCGGGTAGGCCCAGGTCATCGACCGCCAGGCTTGGCAGCTGTTCCAGGCGTCGGCCGAAGTCGTAACTGAGGTAGCCGATCAGGCCGCCGGCAAACGGCAGCGCCATCCCATCGGGCACGTCGGCGTGGCCGAGTTGCGCCAGCCCGGCTCGCAGGCGTTTGAGGAAGGCGCGGCCGTCCTCGTCTGCGTGGGCGTGCAGGTGTTGCACGGGCCAGGCGCTGAGCAGGTCGAAGCGGCCGCGTTCGGCACCGGGGCGGGCGCTGTCGAGCAGGATCGCCCCGGGCGCCTGGCGCAGGCGGGCGAAATAGGCGGCAGGGTCGGGCTGGTAGGGCAGAGGGTGGAGCGTACAGGTCGGCATCAGTGTGGACGGCGATGTAAAAGCGAGGAGGGCGATTGTAGACCTGTGTAGGAAATGCGCCTAGCGCTGGAACGACATTCAAACGTTGTGTTGAGACCGAGGGCTGCTTTGCAGCCCATTCGCGGGGCAAGCCCGCTCCCACAGATACGGTGTTGCGCTCAAGGTGCACGCTGTACCTGTGGGGGCGGGCTTGCCCCGCGAATGGCTCGCGAAGCGGCCCCGTCGTTACTGACTCAGCGCGGATGCACGTGCCCGAACAACCCTTGTGATACACGAACGCGCTGTTCGGCATCTTCGGTCACGCCATCTTTGGCCAGCGCCTCGATGTGCGCCTCGATGGCATGGGTGCGCTGGGTCAGCCCGCAGTCGTTGGCAATCTGGATGTTCAGGCCCGGGCGGGCATTGAGTTCCAGGATCAGCGGGCCCTTTTCCTGGTCCAGTACCATGTCCACACCGATGTAGCCCAAGCCGCACAGCTCGTAGCAGCCGGCCGCGAGCTTCATGAAGCCGTCCCAGTTCGGCAGTTGCACGCCGTCCACGGCGTTGGTGGTGTCCGGGTGCTTGCTGATGATGTTGTTCAGCCAGGTACCACGCAGCGTCACGCCGGTGGCCAGGTCGACACCCACACCGATGGCGCCTTGGTGCAGGTTGGCCTTGCCGCCCGACTGGCGGGTCGGCAAGCGCAGCATGGCCATGACCGGGTAGCCCATCAGCACGATGATGCGGATGTCCGGCACGCCTTCGTAGCTGATGCTCTTGAAGATCTGGTCCGGTGTCACCCGGTACTCGATCAGCGCCCGGTCGCGGTGGCCGCCCAGCGAGTACAGGCCGGTAAGGATGCTCGAGATCTGGTGCTCGATCTCTTCGTGGCTGATGATCTTGCCCGACACCGTACGGTAGCGGTCCTCGAAACGGTCGGCGATCACCAGGATGCCGTCACCGCCAGCGCCTTGCGCCGGCTTGATGACGAAATCACTGCGCCCGCCAATGATCTGGTGGAGCTTCTCGATCTGTTTCTCGGTCTCGATGATGCCGTACATTTCCGGCACATGGATGCCGGCTGCGAGCGCACGCTCCTTGGTGATGATCTTGTCGTCGACGATCGGGTACAGGTGGCGCTTGTTGTACTTCAGGACATAGTCCGCATTACGCCGGTTGATACCCATGATGCCCCGGGCCTCCAGGGCTTTCCAGGTCTTGATCAGTCCGAACATCAGGCATCAGCCTTCTTCAGGAACGCCTTGAAGCGAACGAGCTCGGTCAGGCGGTAGCCGCGGTAGCGACCCATCGCCAGCATGAAGCCCACCAGAATCAGCAGCACCGCCGGGAAGGTAAACACGAAGTACACCAGCTCCGGCACCATCATCAGCAGGTGCGCCACGGACGCTGCGAACAGGGTGCCGATGGCCACTTTCATGGCATGGCCACCGCCACGCTCTTCCCAGGTGATCGACAGGCGTTCGATGGTCATGGTCAGGATCACCATCGGGAACAGCGCCACCGACAGCCCGCGCTCCAGGCCCAGTTTGTGGCTGAACAGGCTGATGGCGGCGATCAGCACCACCACGAAGGTCAGCACCACCGACAGGCGTGGCAGCATCTGCAGCTTGAGGTGTTCGAGGTAGGAGCGCAGTGACAGGCCAAGCGCCGTGATCACCGTGAACAGCACGATGCCGAAGCCTAGCTGGGTCTCACGGAAGGCCAGGGCGATCAGTACCGGGGTGAAGGTACCCAGGGTCTGCAGGCCGATCAGGTTGCGCAGGACCAGGATCACCAGCACGCCAATCGGGATCATCACCATGATCATGAAGGTCTGCTGGGTCTGCAGCGGCAGCCCGTACAGGGAGTATTCGAGGAAGTCGGCGTCGGTGTTCTCGTCGGTCAGCTTGGCCAGGCGGATGGCGTTCATCTCGCTGTTGTTCATGCTGAAGGTGACATTGGCTTTCTTGCCGCCATCGACGGTGATCAGGTTGTCGTCACCGGTCCACCACAGCAGGCGGTCGCTGGGCAGGCCCTGCTCGCCGGTGTCCGGGTTGAAGTACAGCCAGTCGTTGCCGTTGAAGCTGCGCAGCCACAATTCTGGGGTCTGCGGGGTATCGGCGACCAGGCGGATGGTGTGGACCTTCTCCATCGGCACGTGCGCGATGGACAGCAGCAGGTCGATGACCTGGGCCTTTTTCATGGCCGAGGTGTCACCGGCCAGCAGCAGCTTGACGTTGTCGTCGTTGAGGTTGTTGACCCGCTTGATGGTCTCGCTGACGAAGGTCTCGACGTCGGCCGAATGCTGGCGGATCGGCGCCATCAGGGCTTCGGCGGCGATTTTCTCGGGGCCTTCGACCGCCAGGCTGTCACGGAAGGTCGGGCCCTTGATGGTGGTCTTTTCGTTGCTGTAGCGCTTGGTCAGCACCAGACGGTAGTAGAGGGTCTGGTTACCGCTGGCGCGGCGTGCCGACCAGGTTACCTTGCGGTTGCCGTCGGCACGGTTGACGCTCACCCCGTAGTTGTTGGAGATGAAGCTCTCGTTGAGGCTGACGTAGTCGCGGTTCAGCGGCGGCACGAACATCTGCACCTTGACCGGGTCCTTGGTGCTGGCCACGAACTCGACCTTGGCGTCGATATTCCACAGGTCGTCGGTTTCATCCTCGGTCACCGGGATGCCGAGGAAGAAGATCTGATAAGCCGTGACCGCCACGCCCAGCAGCACCAGGACGGTGATCAGGACTTTCAGATGGAGGGTAAGAGAGCGCATCGGGATTACTCTGCTTTAGGAGCGTCGGTGGCACAGGCAGGTTTGCCGGCCGCGTATTTAAGGCTTGGGTCGACCAGCGCGTCGAAGTGCTTGAGCGCCTCGGAACCGATCAGCAGCGGGAACTGGAACGCGCTGCGGTCGGTGAGGTTGACTTCGATGGTGCGCAGGGCCTGGCCCATGCAGATTTCGAGTTCGATGACTGGGCGTGCGGTGTAGGCCTTGCCCGATTCGGCATCATAGTCGCCTGCCCGTCGCTTGATCTTGCTGACGCGCGCGAGGGGGCGCTCGATCGGGTGCGAGTGGGCGGCATCGATGGCCAGGTAGAAGCGCACCCAGCTCTCGCCGTTGCGCTTGAAGCGTTTGATGTCGCGGGCGCTGAGCGAGGCGGTCTTGGCGCCGGTGTCGAGCTTGGCGGCCACCTCAAGGTCAAGATCGCCCAGTTTTGCGTATTCGTTGAGACCGTACACGGTCTTGCCCGCCGCTTGGCCGATGGCCGGCAGCAGGGTGAGGCATAGCAGCAATAAAACGGGTGTAAGTCTCATAATCCTGGCGCGGTACTGTGCAGGGTTCGGGGCAAGGCGACTGGCAACGACTGCGCAAGCTTCCTCGTTCATCTGTCAACAACATGAATAGATGACAGACACGCTATCCATACTCCGTCGGAGGCGCGGCATTCTATCACGCCGACGTCTTGACGCCAGCGCGTCGCGATCTGACAGCGGCAGGGCGGGGTTAGTTCGTTATTAGACGATTGTCGACAATATTGATTTTGCCTTTGACTGATGGCGCTTAATTAGCTAATTTCTGGCCATGTGGTTATCAGGGTGTCGACAATATGCTGGACCTTTCCACTCCCAGCCCTGCGTTGGCAGACGAAACGGAAACCTTGTCCGAAAACGTCTTTCGGCGTATCCAGGCGGCCATCGTCAAGGGTGATATCGCCCCAGGCAGCAAGATCTCCGAGCCGGAGCTGGCGCGTACCTACGGCATCAGCCGTGGGCCGCTGCGCGAAGCCATCCACCGCCTCGAGGGCCAGCGCCTGCTGGTGCGCGTGCCGCATGTCGGGGCGCGGGTGGTGTCGCTCAACCACGCCGAGCTGATCGAGCTGTACGAAATCCGCGAGTCGCTCGAAGGCATGGCCTGCCGCCTGGCCGCCGAGCGTATGAGCCAGGCCGATATCGACGAGCTGCGCCGGGTGCTCGACACCCATGAACGCGATGCGGCGTTCCAGGCCGGTGTCGGTTACTACCAGCAGGAAGGCGACTACGACTTCCACTACCGGATCATCCAGGGCAGCGGCAACCAGACCCTGGTCAAGATGCTCTGCGGCGAGCTGTACCAATTGGTGCGCATGTACCGCATCCAGTTCTCCGCCACGCCCAATCGGCCGCGCCAGGCGTTTGCCGAGCACCACCGGATTCTCGATGCCATCGCCGACCGTGATGGTGAATTGGCCGAACTCCTGATGCGCCGCCACATCGGCGCGTCCAAACGCAACATCGAGCGTCACTACCTGGACGCCAACGACAACAGCCCACGAGGTGATTCATGACTGTGAAGAGCACGCCCGGCCAACGTTTCCGCGACGCGGTTGCCGCCGAACATCCCTTGCAGGTAGTCGGCGCCATCAACGCCAACCATGCCCTGCTGGCCAAGCGCGCCGGCTTCAAGGCCATCTACCTGTCCGGTGGCGGCGTTGCCGCCGGCTCCCTGGGCTTGCCGGACCTGGGTATCAGTGGCCTGGATGATGTGCTCACCGACGTGCGCCGCATCACCGACGTCTGCGACCTGCCGCTGCTGGTGGATGTCGACACCGGGTTTGGCGCCTCGGCGTTCAACGTGGCGCGTACCGTGCGCTCGATGAGCAAGTTCGGCGCTGCTGCCATCCACATCGAAGACCAGGTCGGTGCCAAGCGTTGCGGCCATCGCCCGAACAAGGAAATCGTCACCCAGCAGGAAATGGTTGACCGCATCAAGGCGGCCGTCGATGCCCGTACCGATGACAGCTTCGTGATCATGGCGCGTACCGACGCGCTGGCCGTCGAAGGCCTGAATGCTGCCCTGGACCGTGCCGCGGCCTGCGTCGAGGCCGGCGCCGACATGATCTTCCCGGAGGCCATCACCGAGCTTTCGATGTACAAGACCTTCGCCGATCGGGTGAAAGCGCCGATCCTGGCCAACATCACCGAATTCGGCGCCACGCCGCTGTACACCACCGAAGAGCTGGCGTCGGTCGATGTGTCGCTGGTGCTGTACCCGCTGTCAGCGTTCCGCGCCATGAACAAGGCGGCCGAGAATGTCTACACCGCGCTGCGTCGTGACGGCACCCAGAAAAACGTGGTCGATACCATGCAGACCCGTATGGAGCTCTACGATGCCATTGGGTACCACGCCTTCGAGCAGAGCCTCGATGCGTTGTTTGCCCAGAAGAAAGGGTGAGTGATTGCCTGTGCTGGCCTCTTCGCGGGGCAAGCCCGCTCCCACAGGGATAGTGCAGGTTCAAGGCACCCCTGTGGGAGCGGGCTTGCCCCGCGAAGAGGCCAGCACAGGCAAACCGAATTAGCCAGCAAGAAATCCATAACAAATTCAAGAAAGGAGAAACACCATGGCCGAAGCAAAAGTACTCAGTGGCGCAGGCCTGCGTGGCCAGGTGGCCGGCCAGACTGCGCTGTCGACCGTTGGCCAGGCCGGTGCCGGCCTGACCTACCGTGGTTATGACGTCCGTGACCTGGCGGCCGGCGCTGAATTTGAAGAAGTGGCCTACCTGCTGTTGTACGGCGAGCTGCCAAACAAAGCACAGCTGGCCGAGTACAAGCATAAGCTCAAGGGCCTGCGTGACCTGCCGCAAGCCCTTAAGGAAGTGCTCGAGCGCATCCCGCGTGACGCCCACCCGATGGACGTGATGCGTACCGGCTGTTCGGTGCTGGGTACCCTGGAGCCTGAGCTGACGTTCGACGCCCAGCACGACAAGACCGACCGCCTGCTGGCGCTGTTCCCGGCCGTGATGTGCTACTGGTACCGCTTCACCCACCATGGCGTGCGCATCGACTGCACCAGCGATGAAGACACCCTCGGCGGGCATTTCCTGCACCTGCTGCACGGCAAGAAACCGAGCGAATTGCACGTCAAGGTGATGAACGTGTCGCTGATCCTCTATGCCGAGCACGAATTCAACGCCTCGACCTTCACCGCCCGTGTTTGCGCTTCGACCCTGTCGGACCTGTACTCCTGCGTCACCGCCGCCATCGGCTCGCTGCGCGGCCCGCTGCACGGCGGTGCCAACGAAGCGGCGATGGAGCTGATCGAACGCTTCCAGAACCCGCAGGAAGCCACGGCCGAACTGCTCAGGATGCTGGAGCGCAAGGACAAGATCATGGGCTTTGGCCATGCCATCTATAAAGAGTCCGACCCGCGCAACGAGGTGATCAAGGGCTGGTCGAAGCAGCTGGCTGACGAGGTGGGCGACAAGGTCCTGTACCCGGTTTCCGAAGCCATCGACAAGACCATGTGGGAGCAGAAACGCCTGTTCCCCAACGCGGACTTCTACCACGCGTCGGCGTACCACTTCATGGGCATCCCGACCAAGCTGTTCACCCCGATCTTTGTCTGCTCGCGCCTGACCGGCTGGGCGGCGCACGTGTTCGAACAGCGTGCCAACAACCGCATCATCCGCCCGAGCGCCGAGTATGTCGGCGTCGAACAGCGCCAGTTCGTGCCGATCGAACAGCGCTGAATAGATCTAGAGAGGCAACCCGTTTCCCTTGTGGGAGCGGGCTTGCCCGCGAAGGCGTCCGACCGGGCAACCGATGTGTACCTGCTGACGCCTTCGCGGGCAAGCCTGCTCCCACTGGGGCGGAGCAACCTTCCGAATCCTGTGACCGAGCCTGATTCCATGATGAACACCGCATTCCGCAAGCACCTGCCAGGCACCGACCTGGACTACTTCGATGCCCGCGCGGCAGTCGAGGCGATCAAGCCCGGCGCCTACGACGGCCTGCCCTACACCTCCCGCGTGCTCGCCGAAAACCTGGTGCGCCGCTGCGACCCGAGCACCCTCGACGCCTCCCTTGGCCAGTTGATCGAGCGCAAGCGCGATCTCGATTTCCCCTGGTTTCCGGCGCGTGTGGTGTGCCACGACATCCTCGGCCAGACCGCCCTGGTTGACCTCGCCGGCCTGCGTGACGCCATTGCCGACAAAGGCGGCGATCCGGCCCAGGTCAACCCAGTGGTGCCGGTGCAGTTGATCGTCGACCACTCCCTGGCCGTCGAGTGCGGCGGTTTCGACCCGCAGGCGTTCGAGAAGAACCGTGCCATCGAAGATCGCCGCAACGAAGACCGTTTCCATTTCATCAACTGGACCAAGAAGGCGTTCAAGAACGTCGATGTGATCCAGCCGGGCAACGGCATCATGCACCAGATCAACCTGGAGAAGATGTCGCCGGTGATCTACAGCGAGCGCGGCGTGGCCTATCCGGACACCTGCGTCGGTACCGACAGCCACACCCCGCACGTTGACGCACTGGGCGTGATCGCCATCGGTGTTGGCGGCCTGGAAGCCGAAAACGTGATGCTCGGCCGTGCCTCATGGATGCGCCTGCCGGAAATTGTCGGCGTCGAGCTGACCGGCAAGCTGGCCCCGAACATCACCGCCACCGACCTGGTGCTGGCCCTGACCGAATTCCTGCGTAAACAGAAAGTCGTCGGCGCCTACCTGGAGTTCCACGGCGAGGGCGCCCGCGCCCTGACCCTGGGCGACCGTGCGACCATCTCCAACATGGCCCCTGAATATGGCGCCACTGCGGCGATGTTCGCCATCGACCAGCAGACCATCGACTACCTCAAGCTGACCGGTCGTGAAGAGCAGCAGGTCAAGCTGGTAGAAACCTACGCCAAGGCCACCGGCCTGTGGGCCGACAGCCTGAGCAGTGCGGTCTATGAGCGCACCCTGAGCTTCGACCTGACGAGCGTGGTGCGCAACATGGCCGGCCCGTCCAACCCGCACGCCCGCGTGGCCACCAGCGACCTGGCGGCCAAGGGGATCGCCGGGGCCTGGGAAGACGTCCCGGGGCAAATGCCGGACGGCGCAGTCATCATCGCTGCCATCACCAGCTGCACCAACACCAGCAACCCGCGCAACGTGATCGCCGCAGGCCTGCTGGCGCGCAATGCCAACAAGCTTGGCCTGGCACGCAAACCCTGGGTCAAGTCCTCGCTCGCGCCAGGTTCCAAGGCCGTGCAGCTGTACCTGGAAGAAGCAGGGCTGGAGGCAGAGCTGGAGCAATTGGGCTTTGGCATCGTCGCCTTCGCCTGTACCACCTGCAACGGCATGTCCGGTGCGCTGGACCCGGTGATTCAGCAAGAGATCGTCGACCGTGACCTGTATGCCACTGCCGTGTTGTCGGGTAACCGCAACTTCGACGGGCGCATCCACCCTTACGCCAAGCAAGCCTTCCTGGCCTCGCCACCGCTGGTGGTGGCCTACGCCATCGCCGGGACCATCCGTTTCGATATCGAAAAAGACGTGCTGGGCGTGGTTGACGGCAAGGAGATCCGCCTCAAGGATATCTGGCCGAGCGATGAAGAGATTGACGCCGTAGTGCGTGCCTCGGTCAAGCCGGAGCAGTTCCGTAAGGTCTACATCCCGATGTTCGCCATCGAGGAGGACCGCGGGCCGAAGGTCGCGCCGCTGTACGAATGGCGCCCGATGAGCACCTACATCCGCCGTCCGCCGTACTGGGAAGGTGCCCTGGCCGGCGAGCGCACCCTGCGTGGCATGCGCCCGCTGGCGGTGCTGCCGGACAACATCACCACCGATCACCTGTCGCCTTCCAACGCCATCATGATGGACAGCGCGGCGGGTGAGTACCTGGCAAAAATGGGCCTGCCGGAAGAGGACTTCAACTCCTACGCCACTCACCGTGGCGACCACCTGACCGCCCAGCGCGCCACGTTCGCCAACCCCAAGCTGTTCAACGAAATGGTGCGCAAGGAAGATGGCAGCGTGCAGCAGGGCTCGCTGGCGCGCATTGAGCCGGAAGGCAAAGTGACCCGCATGTGGGAGGCGATCGAGACCTACATGGAGCGCAAGCAGCCACTGATCATCGTCGCCGGTGCCGACTACGGCCAGGGCTCGTCGCGTGACTGGGCGGCCAAGGGCGTGCGCCTGGCGGGTGTCGAGGCGATCGTCGCGGAAGGCTTCGAGCGGATTCACCGCACCAACCTGGTGGGCATGGGTGTGCTGCCGCTTGAGTTCAAGCCGGGTACGGACCGCAACACGTTGGCGCTCGATGGCAGTGAAACCTACGATGTGCTGGGCCAGCGCACGCCACGTGCAACCCTGACCCTGGTGGTGACGCGCCGTAACGGTGAGCGGCTGGAAGTGCCCGTGACGTGCCGCCTGGATACTGCCGAGGAAGTGTCGATTTACGAGGCAGGTGGGGTGCTGCAGCGCTTTGCCCAGGATTTCCTCGAAGCATCCGCTTAACGGCTGGGGCTGCTGCGCAGCCCATTCGCGGGGCAAGCCCGCTCCCACAGGTTTGCTGTTGTATTGCATCCCTGTGCTGCATCTGTGGGAGGTTTGCTGTTGTATTGCAGGCCTGCGCTGCATCTGTGGGAGCGGGCTTGCCCCGCGAATGGGCCGCGCAGCGGCCCCAAGGGTTGGTGTATTTTCAGACAGGACAGCACAGCTATGGCACACGCACCACAAATCAAGATCCCCGCCACCTACATCCGTGGCGGCACCAGCAAAGGCGTATTCTTCCGCCTCGACGACCTGCCCGAGCAGGCGCAGATCCCTGGCCCCGCCCGCGATGCGCTGCTGCTGCGGGTCATCGGCAGTCCCGACCCTTACGGCAAGCAGATCGACGGCATGGGCGGCGCCACCTCAAGCACCAGCAAGACGGTGATCCTCTCGCGCAGCATCAAGCCCGAGCACGATGTCGACTACCTCTTCGGTCAGGTCAGCATCGACAAGGCCTTTGTCGACTGGAGCGGTAACTGCGGCAACCTCTCCGCCGCAGTTGGCTCGTTCGCCATCAGCAGCGGCCTGGTCGACCCTTCGCGTCTGCCGCGCAATGGCATCGCCACCGTGCGTATCTGGCAGGCCAACATCGGCAAGACCATCATCGCCCATGTGCCGATCACAGAGGGCGAAGTCCAGGAAACCGGTGATTTCGAACTCGACGGCGTCACCTTCCCGGCCGCCGAGGTTCAGCTGGAGTTTCTCGACCCGGCGGCCGATGAAGAGGGCGACGGCGGGTCGATGTTCCCCACCGGTAACCTGGTGGATGACCTGGAAGTGCCCGGCGTTGGCACCTTCAAGGCGACCCTGATCAATGCAGGGATCCCGACCATCTTCATCAATGCCAGCGACATCGGCTACACCGGTACCGAACTGCAGGACGCGATCAACGGCGATCCGCAAGCATTGCTGCGGTTCGAGACCATTCGCGCCTATGGCGCCGTGCGCATGGGGCTGATCGAGCATGTCGATCAGGCGGCCGGGCGTCAGCACACACCGAAAGTGGCCTTCGTCGCGCCGCCGAGCGCCTACACTGCGTCCAGTGGCAAAGCTGTCGCGGCGGCTGACATCGACCTGCTGGTGCGTGCGCTGTCCATGGGCAAGCTGCACCACGCAATGATGGGCACTGCCGCAGTGGCCATCGGTACCGCTGCCGCCGTTCCGGGCACGCTGGTCAACCTCGCCGCAGGCGGGGGCGAGCGCAGTGCCGTGCGCTTCGGTCATCCTTCCGGCACCTTGCGGGTTGGCGCCGAGGCGCGTCTGGCGAAGGGCGAATGGACGGTGACCAAGGCAATCATGAGCCGCAGTGCTCGCGTGTTGATGGAAGGCTGGGTGAGGGTGCCTGGCGATAGCTTCTGACGCACCACTGGCGCTCGGCTTCAAGAGGGGGCTGCAAAGCAGCCCCAGTACTTCTGAAGGGAGCAGATGATGAGCGCCAACGTGGACCTGAACGACCGCCCGGATTACGACCGGGTGCTGCAAACCCTCGCCGACTATGTCCTCACCTACCGGGTTGAATCACCCGAGGCGCTGGACACCGCGCGCAACTGCCTGATGGACACCCTTGGCTGCGGCCTGCTGGCCCTGCGCTTCCCCGAATGCACCAAACACCTCGGCCCGCTGGTGGAAGGCACCGTGGTGCCCAACGGCGCCCGTGTGCCCGGCACCGCTTACCGCCTGGACCCGGTCAAGGCTGCCTGGGATATCGGTTGCACCGTGCGCTGGCTGGACTACAACGACACCTGGTTGGCCGCCGAGTGGGCCCACCCCTCGGATAACCTGGGCGGCATTCTGGCCGTGGCCGATCACCTGTCGCAAAAACACGTGGCAAGAGGTGAAAGCCCACTGCTGATGCGCGAAGTGCTCGAAGCCATGATCATGGCTCACGAGATTCAGGGTGTGCTGGCGCTGGAGAACTCCTTCAATCGCGTCGGCCTGGACCACGTGATACTGGTCAAGGTGGCGTCCACGGCGGTGTGCGCCAAGCTGATGGGCGCCAACCGCGAGCAACTGCTCTCGGCGTTGTCCCATGCCTTCGTCGATGGCCAGGCGCTGCGCACTTACCGCCATGCGCCCAATGCGGGCTCGCGCAAGTCCTGGGCTGCCGGTGATGCGTCGAGCCGGGGTGTGCGCCTGGCCGATATCGCGCTGCGTGGCGAGATGGGTGTGCCCGGTGTGCTGACTGCACCACAGTGGGGTTTTTACGACGTGTCGTTCAGCCATACCAACAAGGATCTGGCGCTTAAACCCTCCGCCCAGCAGGAGTTGCGTCTGCCGCAGCCTCTGGCCAGCTATGTGATGGAGAACGTGCTGTTCAAGGTCAGTTTTGCGGCCGAGTTTCATGCCCAGACTGCCTGTGAGGCGGCCGTCCTGCTGCACCCGCAGGTGCGCAATCGCCTGCACGAGGTGGACCGTATTGTCATCACCACCCAGGAGTCGGCCATTCGCATCATCTCCAAGGTCGGCCCGCTGGCCAATGCTGCCGACCGCGATCATTGCCTGCAATACATGGTGGCGGTGCCGCTGATTTTTGGCCACCTGGTGGCCGAGCATTACGAGGACGTTTTTCACGCTGCCCATCCGAGCATCGACCGCTTGCGCGACAAGATGGAGGTGGTCGAGGACCCGCGCTTCACACGTGAATACCTGGAGGCCGACAAACGCTCGATTGCCAACGGTCTGCAGGTGTTCTTCAAAGATGGCGGCAGTACCGAGCAGGTGGTGGTGGAGTACCCAGTCGGGCACCGGCGCCGGCGGGGGGAGGGCATACCGTTGCTGGAGGCGAAGTTCAGGGAGAACCTGGCGACACGGTTTGCGCGGCAGCGGTGTGTGGAGATTTTCGAGCTGTGCGAGGATCAGCAAAAGCTGGAATCGACGGCGGTGCACAGGTTTGTGGATTTGTTCGTGATTTGAGGTTGCCAATGCGCTTCTCTTCGCGGTCCGACTTGCCCGCGAAAAGGCCCGAAAGAACATAAAAAAACCCCGGCATTTCTGCCGGGGTTTTTTCTTACAGCTTACTGCTGATTACGCCTGAACAACCGGGATCTTGGCGTTGGCCGCAGCCTCGCGGAACTCGGCGATCTGGTCGAAGCTCAGGTAGCGGTAGACGTCGGCAGCCATGCTGTCGATGTCCTGCGCGTACTGCATGTACTCTTCGACAGTCGGCAGTTTGCCGATGATCGAAGCGACAGCAGCCAGCTCGGCCGATGCCAGGTACACGTTGGTCGCGTCGCCCAGACGGTTCGGGAAGTTACGGGTCGAGGTGGAAACCACGGTCGAACCGGTCTGCACACGTGCCTGGTTACCCATGCACAGCGAGCAGCCTGGCATTTCCATGCGCGCACCGGCCTTGCCGTAGATGCCGTAGTAGCCTTCTTCGGTCAGCTGGTGAGCGTCCATCTTGGTTGGCGGAGCCAGCCACAGACGGGTTGGGATGCCCCCCTTGACCTTCTCCAGCAGCTTACCGGCAGCGCGGAAGTGACCGATGTTGGTCATGCACGAACCGATGAACACTTCGTCGATCTTCTCGCCCTGTACCGAAGACAGCAGGCGGGCATCGTCCGGGTCGTTCGGCGCGCAGAGCACAGGCTCTTTGACGTCGGCCAGGTCGATTTCGATGATTTCGGCGTATTCGGCATCGGCGTCGGCCGACAGCAGCTCAGGCTTGGCCAGCCAGGCTTCCATGGCCTGGGCACGACGCTCCAGGGTACGGGCATCGCCGTAGCCTTCGCCGATCATCCAGCGCAGCAGGGTGATGTTGGAAGTCAGGTACTCGGCGATGGCCTTTTCCGGCAGCTTGATGGTGCAGCCGGCAGCGGAACGCTCGGCCGAGGCGTCGGACAGTTCGAACGCTTGCTCGACAGTCAGTTCGTCCAGGCCTTCGATTTCCAGGATGCGGCCGGAGAAGGCGTTTTTCTTGCCCTTCTTCTCGACGGTCAGCAAGCCCTTCTGGATGGCGTAGTAAGGGATGGCATGAACCAGGTCACGCAGGGTGATACCAGGTTGCAGTTTGCCCTTGAAGCGCACCAGGATCGACTCTGGCATGTCCAGCGGCATGACGCCGGTGGCGGCGGCGAAGGCCACCAGGCCGGAACCGGCCGGGAACGAGATGCCGATCGGGAAGCGGGTGTGCGAGTCGCCACCGGTGCCGACGGTGTCAGGCATCAGCATGCGGTTCAGCCAGCTGTGGATGATGCCGTCGCCTGGGCGCAGCGACACGCCGCCACGGGTGCGGATGAAGTCTGGCAGGGTGTGGTGGGTGGTGACGTCGATCGGCTTCGGATAAGCCGCGGTATGGCAGAACGACTGCATCACCAGGTCAGCGGAGAAGCCCAGGCACGCCAGGTCTTTCAGCTCGTCACGGGTCATCGGGCCAGTGGTGTCCTGGGAGCCGACGGTGGTCATCTTCGGCTCGCAGTAGGCACCTGGGCGCACGCCCTGGCCTTCTGGCAGACCGCAAGCACGGCCGACCATCTTCTGCGCCAGGGTGAAGCCCTTGTCGGACTCAGCTGGCTGCTCTGGTTTTTTGAACAGGTCGGAAGCACCCAGGCCCAGTTCGGCACGGGCTTTTTCGGTCAGGCCACGGCCGACGATCAGCGGGATACGGCCGCCAGCGCGGACTTCGTCCAGCAGTACTTCGGTTTTCAGCGCGAAGTTGGTGACCAGCTCGTCGCTGCCGTGACGGCGCACTTCACCTTTGTACGGGTACACGTCGATGACGTCGCCCATGCCCAGGTTGGTGCAGTCGAATTCGATCGGCAGGGCGCCGGCGTCTTCCATGGTGTTGTAGAAGATCGGGGCGATCTTGGTGCCGAAGCAGAAACCGCCGGCGCGCTTGTTCGGCACGTACGGAATGTCGTCACCGAAGAACCACAGCACCGAGTTGGTGGCGGATTTACGCGACGAACCGGTACCGACCACGTCACCGACGTAGACGACCGGGAAGCCTTTGGCCTTGACCGCTTCGATCTGGGCCAGTGGGCCGACCGAACCTGGCTGCTGTGGCTCGATGCCGTCGCGGGCCATTTTCAGCATGGCCAGGGCGTGCAGCGGGATGTCAGGGCGCGACCAGGCGTCCGGGGCAGGGGACAGGTCGTCGGTGTTGGTTTCGCCAGGCACCTTGAACACGGTCAGGGTGTACTTGTCGGCGATGGCCGGACGCGAGGTGAACCACTCACCGGCAGCCCAGGACTCCAGCACGGCCTTGGCGTGGACGTTGCCCGCCTTGGCTTTTTCGGCCACGTCGTGGAAGGCATCGAACATCAGCAGGGTGTGCTTGAGCTTTTCGGCCGCGACGGCGCCCAGTTCGGCGTCATCCAGCAGCGCGACCAGCGTCTCGATGTTGTAGCCGCCCTGCATGGTGCCCAGCAGCTCGGTGGCGAGCTTGCGGTCGATCAGCGGGGATTTGGCTTCGCCCTTGGCCACGGCGGAGAGGAAAGCGGCCTTGACATAGGCAGCTTCGTCCACCCCTGGTGGAACGCGGTTGGTGATCAGGTCTACGAGGAAGGCTTCTTCGCCGGCCGGCGGGTTTTTCAGCAGCTCGACCAGGCCTGCAGTTTGTTCGGCGTTCAGCGGCTGGGGCACGATACCCAGGGCGGCACGCTCTTCGATGTGTTTGCGGTAGGCTTCAAGCACAGTTATTACCCTCATCAGTGGTCCCTAAAGGGAGTCCGGGACGCTCATCCAGCATTCAATGCACCCATGCGCAATCACGGCTTCTTGGGCCGCCCAGCCAGGGTCGCAGAGAATCCTTACAGAAGCTGCTTTCAAAGTTTTACGCCTGCAGAACGGGGAGCTGATGAGGGCTGGCGCGGGCATGCGAGGGTGCATGGCCCGGGCCAACGCCGTTCTACCGGATTAACTGTGCTCGTGACGCTTTGAAAACAGCTTCCAACGGACATTGTTGCCTTGAAAAGGCGGTGTGATTCTACGGCAAAAAAAGCCCGAAGGTAAGGCGGCGAAGATGACTTTAACGAGTGACCCTGGTTAGACAAAGGGCTAACATGGGCCCGTGTTCCACCGCCAAGCCGTTGTTTTTCATGTCCAACAAGTCCATCAAGACCCCTTGCGTCGGCCTGTGCTCCACCGTCTACGGAGACACGGTATGCCGTGGCTGCAAGCGTTTTCACCACGAAGTGATCAACTGGAACGGCTACGACGACGATCAGAAGCGCGCCGTGTGGCTGCGTCTGGAGCAGTTGCTGGTGCAAGTGATGATGGCCAAGCTGGAAGTCTTCGACAAAAGCCTGCTGCGCCTGCAATTGGAGCAGCGTTCCATCCGCTTTGTGGAACAACAGTCGGAGTACTGCTGGGCCTACCAGTTGATCGCCCGTGGGGCACGGATGATCCGCGACCTGGAGGCTTACGGCATGGTCTTGCTGCCCGAGTTTCGTGGCTGGGAGCTGCCGCAATTGCGTGATGCGATCGACCGGGAGTTCTTTTTGCTGTCCGAGGCGCATTACCAGCGCTATATCGCCCCAAGCTTCTTGCGCGATGCCCTGGAGAATGGGCAGGGTTGATACCCTTGTCGTGAATTTGCCGGCCTCTTCGCGGGGCAAGCCCGCTCCCACAAGTGCCCCACAATATTCAGAATATGTGGGGCACTTGTGGGAGCGGGCTTGCCCCGCGAAGAGGCCGGAATATGTCTCGGATCAGTCCCCGGTATACTCACACCCGCTGGTGCAGGTTTCATGAATGCGCACCTTGGACAGCTCTGGCAGCAGCGGCTTGACCTGCTCCCAGATCCACTTGGCGATCACTTCGCTGGTGGGGTTTTCAAGCCCTGGAATGTCATTGAGGTAGTTGTGGTCCAACTGCTCGTAGATCGGCTTGAAGATCGCCTTGATCTCGGAAAAATCGCGAATCCACCCGGTGTGCGGATCAAGGGGGCCGGTCAGGTGCAGGCCGACCTTGAACGAATGGCCATGCAGGCGACCGCATTTGTGCCCGGCTGGGACGTGGGGCAGGCGGTGGGCCGATTCGAATGTGAACTCTTTGAAAATTTCCACGCTGTCAGAACTCTGTATGAATCAATAATGCGCGCAGTTTATCATGGCGCCAGCTGTTTTCAGGTTGAATTAAGGACCGCTGGGTAATCTTAACCCCGTAGACAACTTGAACATTTCTCAGGAGAGAAGACACGATGAAAACCTTGACTGCCCTGTTCACCGCTGCCGCCCTTGCCCTGGGCGCCAATGCCGCTTTCGCCAAGGACGTTCAGCCCGACGAAGTGGTCAAACTGGTCAACGCCAAAACCATCAAGTCGCTGGATGAGCTCAAAGCCACCGCCGTGGCCAAGCACCCAGGTGCCACCGTGACCGATTCGGAGCTCGAAGACGAATACGGCCGCTACATCTACAAGGTCGAGCTGCGCGATGCGCAGAACGTCGAGTGGGACGTCGACCTGGATGCCAAGACCGGTGAAGTACTCAAGGACGCGCGAGACAGCTGATGATCCACTTACCGCGGCCGGCACGATATTTGGCGCTTTCGCTGCTGGCCGTCTGTTCCCTGGCGGCTGCCCGTGACCTCGATCAGGATGAAGCCCTGGCATTGCGCCAGAAGGGCGTCATCCTGCCGCTCGAACAGCTGCTGGAAACCGCCCTGGGGCGTTACCCTGGCGCGCGTTTGCTGGAAGCCGAGCTGGAACAAGACGACGATCGCTACGAATATGAAGTCGAATTGCTGACCGCCGAAGGGGTGGTACGTGAAATCAAGCTCGACGCCAGTACCGGTGCCCTGCTCAAAGACGAGGAAGACGACTGAATGCGCCTGTTGCTTGTCGAGGACAATGTGCCGCTGGCCGATGAACTGATCGCCGGTCTGCAGCGCCAGGGCTATGCCGTGGACTGGCTGGCCGATGGCCGCGATGCGGTGTACCAGGGCCAGAGCGAACCCTACGACCTGATTATCCTGGACCTCGGCCTGCCAGGTTTGCCGGGGTTGGACGTGCTGGCCCAGTGGCGCACAGGCGGCCTGGCCACGCCGGTGCTGGTGCTGACGGCGCGCGGTTCCTGGGCCGAACGCATCGAGGGCCTGAAGGCCGGCGCCGACGATTACCTGAGCAAACCCTTCCACCCGGAAGAGCTGCAGTTGCGCATCCAGGCCTTGCTGCGCCGTGCGCGCGGCCTGGCCAATCAACCCACTCTGGAAGCTGCCGGCCTGCACCTGGATGAAAGCCGCCAATGCGTGCGCCGCGATGGGGTCGATATCCAGCTGACCGCTGCCGAGTTTCGGTTGTTGCGTTATTTCATGTTGCATCCCCAGCAGATCCTCTCCAAAAGCCACCTGGCCGAACACCTCTACGATGGCGAGACCGAGCGGGATTCCAATGTCCTTGAAGTGCACGTCAATCACCTGCGCCGCAAGTTGGGCCGCAGTGTGATCGAGACCCGCCGGGGGCAGGGCTACCTGTACGCCGGGAGCGTCGAGTGAAGTCGATCCAGGCGCGTTTGAGCCTGGGCCTGGTGGCGGTGCTGGTGGTGGTCGGCGTGGTGCTTGCGCAACTCACCTTGTGGTTGTTCGAGGCCGGCCTGCAGCGCTACCTGGAAAACGGCTTGCGCAAGGAAAGCGAGAACCTGCTGGTGGCCCTGGTGCGCGGCCCTTCCGGGTTGCAGTTGGACGAGCGACGCATTTCCGCTGCCTACCAGCGGCCGTTTTCCGGTTATTACTTTCGCATCGATTTTGACCAAGGTACCTGGCGCTCACGTTCGCTGTGGGACCTGGACATGCCCAAGCCGGCTGCGCCTGGGCTGTCTGATAGCCACGAACTAGGCCCTGAGGGGCAGCAACTGCTGGCGCTGCGTGCCGACTATCGACGCCTGGGGCAGGACATCTCGATCAGCGTGGCGCAGGATTACTCACCCGTACGCGAAGGCTTCCGGCGCATGCAGCAGATCGGCCTGGGCATGGGGCTGGTGGCGTTGATACTGGTGCTGGTGCTCCAGCGCATCACGGTGAAGCGCTCGTTGCGCCCGCTGGAGCGTGCCCGTCAGCAGATTGCCCAGTTGCAACAGGGCCAGCGCTCGCAGCTGGACGCCGAAGTCCCTGTAGAGCTGGCGCCGCTGGTGGGGCAGATCAACCATTTGCTGAGCCACACCGAAGACAGCCTGCGCCGCTCGCGTAATGCCCTGGGCAACCTTGGCCATGCGCTGAAGACGCCGTTGGCGGTATTGCTGAGCCTGGCGTCCAGCGAGCGTTTGAAAGGCCTGCCCGACGTGCGCGAGCAAATGCGCGCACAGCTTGAGCAGATTCAGCAGCGCCTGGCGCGCGAACTCAATCGGGCTCGCCTGGCCGGTGACGCTTTGCCCGGTGCCCAGTTCGACTGCGACGCCGAATTGCCAGGGCTTTTGGGCACGTTGGGGATGATCCATGGCGAAGGCCTGTTGCTGGCGCGGGACGTGCCGCCTGGGCTGCTGCTGCCGTGGGACCGCGAAGACGTGCTGGAGTTGCTGGGCAATTTGCTGGACAACGCCTGCAAATGGGCCGACAGCGAAGTGCGCCTTGGGATTGCGCCGAGCGACGCGGGTTATCAGTTGTGGGTTGACGACGACGGCCCCGGCATTCCTGAAAGCCAGCGCCTGCAGGTGTTGGAGCGGGGGTCGCGGCTGGATGAGCAGGTCGATGGGCATGGCCTGGGGCTGGGCATCGTGCGCGATATCGTCGAGGCCTGGGGCGGGCGGCTGACACTGCTTCAGAGCCCATTGGGCGGGTTGCGGGTCAGCATCGACTTGCCGCGCAGGGCTAGATAATGCCGGGGCCGCTTTGCGCCCCTTTCGCGGTGCAAGGCCGCCCCCACAAAATTGCCGTGAGTCCTAGAGCGGCGCGCAGTGGCCCCATGACCAGATCACCACTGCAAAAAAATTGCAGTACAGCGGCATTTTTTTGAATTGGCCCTCGCCAACCCGGCCCGGCACAATCCCCTCACGAAACTTCCCAGTTTCCATCTCTCCACGGACGGAGCCCCTTGCGTTATTGCTTTGGCAATACAGGGCCCAGGCCAGCTCGGCTGGGCTTTCTTTTTAAACAGTAAAACCACGATTTCGATTATTCACATGCCTGCCTCGCGTTCCGAAAGTCGTCTGCAGCGGCTGTTGCCCGCGCCCCTGAATATTCCCCCCAAAGAATGGCTGCGTGCTGGAGCGGGTGCCTTGCTCGGCCTGTTCCTGGCCGGCTGGCTCACCAGCATGGCCTACGGCCCTGGCATCGCCTTGCATCTTCTGGGCCCCTTGGCTGCCTCGGCAGTGCTGGTGTTTGCCGTGCATTCGGGGCCTTTGGCCCAGCCTTGGCCCGTGCTGGGCAGTTACGCCGTGGCGGGTGCCGTCGGCCTGGCCATGCGTCAGGGCTTCGGGCCTGAGCTGTGGGTGGCTGCTGCGGCCCTGGCGATCTCGGTGCTGGTGATGTGCCTGCTGCGCTGCCTGCACCCGCCAGGCGGTGGTGTAGCGGTGAGCGCGGTGCTGGCCGACTCGGGGCTGACGGCGCTGGGTGATCATTTGCTGGAGCCGGTGCTGCTCAATGCGTTGATCCTGGTGGCGGTGGCGGTGATCTACAACCGCCTGACCGGCGTGCGCTACCCCAAGGGCGTTGCCCCACGCAAAGAGTTGCATCACACCCATGACCCGCTGCCCAGCGAGCGTGTCGGGGTCAGCGGCGCCGACCTGGACCAGGCGCTTGAAGAATTGGGCGAGTTCGTCGATGTCACCCGCGACGAACTGGAACGCATCATCCTTGCCACCGAACAGCATGCCCTGCAACGCAGCCTTGGCGGTATCACCGCGGCATCCGTGATGTCCCGCGATGTGCAGTTCGCGTCACCGGACACCACCCTGGAGCAGGCGTGGAAAATGCTGGCCAGCCATCACCTGAAAACCCTGCCGGTGCTGCAAAACGGCAAGCTGGTGGGCATCGTCAGCCTCAGCGACTTGGTCGGGCCGGCCATGCAGCGGGGGCAGTTCCGTTGGCGCGGCCTGTTGCGGCGCAAGGCGGTGCGCATGGAGCAGGTGATGAGCCGACGGGTGATCAGTGTCGGCAGTCAGCACCCGCTGGAGCGCCTGTTGCCACTGCTGTGTGAACAAGGGTTGCACTGCCTGCCGGTGCTCGACAGTGGCAAGCTGGTCGGGGTGATCACCCAGACCGACCTGATCGCTGGGCTCAAGCGCCAGTTGCTCAGTGCCGCTGGCAACGCCTCAGATAACCGGGTCCCAGCGCTGTGACCAATCGCTGGCGCCGGCGGCCACCAGCCGGCGCAGTATCGCGAACGCCTGTTGCAGCGCTTCGCTGTCGCGCTTGCGTGGGTACACCAGGAACGTCGGGTAGGTGAATTCCGGCGCCTGGGGCACCCGCTCGAAGACACCGTTGTCTAGGTAGGCCTGCACCACGCGGGTGCGGAAGTAGCCACTGCCGCCTTGGTCGAGGATGAACTGCAGGGCGAGCGGGCCGAGGTTGAAACTCAGTGCCGGGCGTGCGCAGTCGGGCAGGGCAGCGTCGTGCTGGCGGCGGAATGCCTCTCCCCAGTCGATGTAGATGTACGGATCTGGTTGGTCGACCCGGCGCACGCGGATCAGCTTCTCCTCCATCAACTGCTCCACCTGCAAGCCTGGGCCGTAGGTCGGCTGATAGACCAGCGCAGCGTCCAGCAGGCCCATTTCGACCTTGCGCAGCAGCGATTCGCCATCGCTCACCTCGCTGCGGATGGCATGGCTGGGCAGCTCCCGGTGCAGCGCACTGACCCAGTCGAGCATCATCGGGTTACCCAGGCTCACTTCGCCGCCAACATGCAGCACTTGCTGGCAACCTTCGGGCAGCGGCAGGTCACGGCGCGCCGCTTCCCAGGTCTGCACCAGCTGGTTGGCATAACTGACGAAGGCCTCGCCATCGCTGGTCAAGCTGGCGCCGTTGCGGCTGCGCACGAACAGCTGACAGCCCAGTTGCTGTTCCAGGCGCTGCACCCGTGCTGTGATCGCAGTCTGTGACACGAACAGGCGTTCGGCGGCGGCGACCAGGCTGCCGCAGCGCACGATTTCCAGAAAGGTACGGGCCTGATCGATATCCATGGGCTGCTCTGTGGCTGAAGGGGAGGCCTATTCTAGAGAATTTGCACTGTTATGGGGCGTATTCGCGTTGTCTGCAAATTTGCAGGTCGGTTGTGACTTTAGTCCCATGGCGGGCCCGGCGTGGCGGTCCATACTCAAGTTTCGCCCTTCAATAACAACAAGTACCGGGTTCTCTTCGACATGACTTATCAGCACAGCTACGCCCATTCCATCGCCGACCCTGCCGCTTTCTGGGCCGAACAGGCCGCGCACCTGGCCTGGCATCGCAAACCTTCCCTGACCCTGCAGGAAAACCCTGACGGCACCCACCGCTGGTTTGCCGACGGCCGCCTGAACAGCTGCCACCTGGCCCTCGACCACCAGATCGAGCAGGGCCGTGGCGAGCAGTTGGCGCTGATCTATGACTCGCCTGTGACCGGTCAGCAACAGACGTACACCTACCGCCAATTGCGCGATGAGGTGGCACGCCTGGCGGGCCTGCTGCGGCAGTTGGGGGTGAGCCAAGGGGACGGGGTGATCATCTACATGCCCATGGTGCCTCAGGCCGCCATGGCCATGCTGGCGTGCGCGCGGATTGGCGCGGTGCATTCGGTGGTGTTTGGCGGTTTTGCCGCCAACGAGCTGGCCTTGCGCATCGATGATGCCCGGCCCACGTTGCTGCTTACTGCCTCCTGTGGCTTGGAATTCGACCGGGTGATCGAATACAAGCCGTTGGTCGATCGCGCCCTGCAACTGGCCCGTCACCAGCCCCGCAATGTGCTGGTACTGCAACGGCCCCAGGCCCGCGCCCAACTGCAGCCAGGCCGTGACCTGGACTGGCTGCAGGCGCTGGCAACGGCCGAGCCGGTCGCCCCTGTCGAGCTGGATGCCGGTGACCCGCTGTACATCATGTACACCTCCGGCACCACCGGAAAGCCCAAGGGCATCGTGCGTGAAAACGGCGGCAACGCGGTCGCCCTGTGCTATGCCATGCGCCACATCTATGGCATGCAGGCAGGCGATGTGTGGTGGGGTATTTCCGACGTGGGCTGGGTGGTCGGCCATTCGCTGATCGTCTACGGGCCGTTGATGAGTGGCTGCACCACCGTGTTTTACGAAGGCAAGCCGATACGCACCCCAGACGCCTCCGCCTACTGGCGCGTGGTCGAGCAGTACAAGGTTAACGCGTTGTTCTGCGCGCCGACCGCCATGCGTGCGATCCGCAAGGAAGACCCGGACGGTGAGCGGATCAAAGGGCACGACCTGAGCTCGCTGCGTCAGGTGTTCCTGGCCGGGGAAAAACTCGATTCGAGTACCCATGAATGGCTGGAGCGGGTCAGCGGCAAGCCGGTGCACGATCATTGGTGGCAGACCGAGACCGGCTGGCCGGTCACTGCGCCCTGCGTCGGGCTGGAGGGTAGCGCGGCGCGACCGGGTTCAAGCAACCGTGCAGTGCCGGGGTACAACGTGCGTGTGCTGGACGATGACGGCCATTTGCTGGGGCCGAACCACCAGGGTTCGATTGTGATCGCGCTGCCGTTGCCGCCTGGTTGCAGCCAGACGCTGTGGGGGGATCACGAGCGCTACCTGCAGGCGTACCTGCGCACCTACCCCGGCTATTACCACACCGGCGATGGTGGCTACCTGGACGATGACGGCTTCGTCTACATCATGGGGCGCACGGATGATGTGATCAACGTTTCCGGGCATCGCCTGTCCACCGGTGAGATGGAGGACCTGGTGGCGCGTCACCGGGCGGTGGCCGAGTGCGCGGTCATCGGCGTGCATGACGATATCAAGGGCCAGGTACCGCTGGCACTGGTGGTGCTCAAGGATGGCGAGGGCATTGCCGAATCGCAGCTGCTGGTGGACCTGGTGGGCAGTGTGCGCGAGGAAATCGGCGCGCTGGCGTGTTTCAACCGGGTGCGGTTGGTCAAGCGGTTGCCCAAGACCCGGTCGGGGAAAATTCTGCGGGCGGTGCTGCGCAAGATTGCCGATGGGCAGGATTATGTGCCGCCGTCGACCTTGGATGATCCGGCGGTGCTGGGGGAGATCGAGGCGGTGTTGGCGGACCTGCCACGGGCGGGTTGATTGGGTGGCATTGATGGCCCTTTCGCGGGGCATGCCCGCTCCCACGGGAATCCCTCGGTTTTCAGGTTCTGTGGGAGCGGGCTTGCCCCGCGAATGCGCCAGTTCAGCCAATAACGTACTCAGGCCCCACCTGATGCAACTGCCCCAACCGGCTGCGGGTGCGCATCAGGTCGGCAATCGCCCCGCCCAGGCTCTCGTCCAGCGGCCGTCGCCCGATCACTGTCACCTGTTTGTCCTGGTCATACAGCACATCCACCAGGTTCACGAACCGCTGTTGCGCCGCCAGCGAACATTCCGACAAGTCGTCCAGCCCATCGATGATCCACGTATCGTAATGCGCCGCCAGCGCCAGGTAATCAATCACAGCGGTTGGCTGCTCGCACAGGTCATCGAAGGCGAACATTAACTGCCGGCCCTCATGGGCCAGTGCGCGCAGGCTGCGTTTATTGATGTCCAGGGTGGTCGGCTGCGCACTCGGTACATTCAGCGCCTGTCGTTGCTGGGCAGTGCCGGGCCACACATAGTGCCCCTGGGTGAACCGCTGGTGCTCGCGGTTGGCCGGCAGGCTGCGAAAGTCAGTGTCGCCGCCAACTTCCAGTACTTGCATCCGCCCCTTGATCAGGCGGATCACCGGCAGAAAGCGTTCGTGGTACAGCGGGTTGGGCAGCAGCCCTTCAGGTGCGTAGTTCGACGTCACCAACAGGAATACCCCACGCTCGAACAGCGCGGTGAACAGCCGGGTGAGCAGCATGGCATCACCAATGTCATGCACATGGAATTCGTCGAAACACAGTACCCGGCACTGGCCCAGCAACTCGTCCAGGGTTGCCCCCAGCGCGTCGTCCAGCGCCCGGTGGCGGTGCATGCCCTGGTGCAGGCGGGCAAAGAAATCATGGAAGTGCAGGCGCCGCTTGGCCTCTACCGGTACGGCCTGGAAAAAACCGTCGAGCAGCCAGCTTTTGCCACGGCCGACCGAGCCGTACAGGTACAGGCTGCGCGGTTGCCCCTGATCAAGCTGCGCCAATTGCTCGGCCATGCACTGGATGACCTGGCGCTGGCCGTCACTGAGCTGATAGCCACGGCTGCTGGCCTTGTCTTCGAACCAGGCCAGCAATTCGCTCTCGGGGGCAGTGCTTGCGCGCAGGCGCTGGCCGAGCTGACGCAGCGGGGTAGGGATCCAGGCAGGCAAATCGATAGCTCCTTGGTCGATGGCGGTGCAGGGCGCAGCTTGCGCGAGGGGCGCCATTTTGACCAATAGAGAAAGCAGGGGGCAATGATCGCCTGACGAGATAGGTCGGCTGGCATTCAGCCTTTACGTTCCGGTTGGCGCTGCGGCCTTGCCCGGGGGAAGGGACTAACTTGCTGTTTTAAAGCATTTTTTTTACATCGGGGGGTTCACAGACGCAAATAATGTTGTTAAAGTGCCGCGCATTCCAAGACAACAACCCAGTTGTCACACAGTTGGAATTGTCAGGGCAGCATTAGCTGCATCCGATACAGGGGCGTCGCCAAGCGGTAAGGCAGCAGGTTTTGATCCTGCCATGCGTTGGTTCGAATCCAGCCGCCCCTGCCATTTTCTGAATCAAACACTTATTTCTACTCGGTGCTTAGCAAGATAAGCGCTGAGTTTTGTCGTTTCTGCCGTTTGTAACCCCGTCGCCGGCAAGCCGGCGAGTGGAACTACACCTGGGCGCCCAACAAGTCACCCAGCACCCGCGCCAGTTCATCAGCCTGCACCGGCTTCTGAATCACCAGGCTACCCGGCAACTCCAGCCCTTCCAGTTCTGCGTAACCCGTCAGAAATACCACCGGCAACCGCGGGTGCCGCTCGCGAGCGGCCAAGGCCAATTGCGCGCCGTTGAATTCGGGCATGGCGAAGTCGGTCAGCAGCAGGTCAATGCCGTCGTCGAGTAACGCCAGGGCCTGCTCGCCACTGTGCGCCTGGCGTACCTGATAGCCATACTGGCGCAGCACATCGCCGAGCATGTCGCGAACCAGATGGTCGTCATCTACCAGCAGCACCGTGTGGTTGTGGCCATTGTCGCCGATCGGCTGGCCAGCCACGTGCGCCACCGGCTCGCTCTGCTCGTCACCCTTTACCGCGGGCAGGTACACCGCCACCTGGGTGCCGCGCCCAGGCTCGGTATCGATACGCACGCCGCCGCCCGACTGCTTGGCAAAGCCAAACACCTGGGCCAGGCCAAGCCCCGAGCCCTTGCCGATGTCCTTGGTGGTGAAAAACGGCTCGAACACTTTGGCCAACACGTCTTCGCTCATGCCGCAGCCGGTATCGCGGATGCTCAGCATCACGTACTCGCCAGGGTCAGGGTCTTCCGGGCGCTGCGGGCGGGCCTCGATGTGGGTGTTGCGGGTGTAGAGGGTCAGTTGGCCACCGTCCGGCATGGCATCGCGGGCATTGATCGCCAGGTTGAGGATGATCATCTCGGTCTGGGTCGGATCGGTCAGTGCCTGCCACAGGTGCTGGTCCAGGTCCAGGCGCACCGAAACGTTACCGCCAAGGGTGCGGCGCAGCAGCTCCTCAAGGCCGGCCAGGGTCCGGTTCAGGTTCAGTGGCACCGGTTCCAGGCGTTGGCGGCGGGAGAACGCCAATAGCTGCGAAGTCAGCTTGGCACCGCGTTCGCCGGCTTCGCGGATGTGCGTGAGGCGCGTGCGCGCTTTGTCCAGGTCGGCCTTGTTGAGGTCGCGTTCAAGGAAGCTGGCACCGGTCAGGATGACCGTCAGCAGGTTGTTGAAGTCGTGAGCCACACCAGCGGTCAGCTGGCCGACCGCTTCCAGGCGCTGCATCTGTTGCAGCGCTGCCTCGATACGTTCGCGTTCGGTGATTTGTTCACGCAGGCGGGTGTTGGCCTCGGCCAGCCCCAGCGCGGCCTCACGCTCGCTGGTGATGTCGCGGGCCACCACATACAACAGGGTGTCCTCCGGTACCACCACCCAGGACAGCCAGCGCTGTTGACCGCCGGCATGCAGGATGCGCCCGACAAAGCGCGCGCTGGTACGGCCATGGGCGAGGGCGGCCAGTTCGGTGAGCAACAGCGCCTGATCAGGCTCGGGTAGCAGGTGCAGCAGCGAGGTCTGGCTCAGCCGCTCGCGAGAAAAGCCCAGGCTGGCTTCCCAGGCCGGGTTGAGCGCAACCGGGGTCAGGTCTTTGTTCAGCACCGCCAGCAAGTCCTGTGACAGCTCCCAGGCGCGGTCGCGTTCACGGGTACGGCGCTCGACCCGTTCACCGAGCATCTCGTTGAGTTGCTTGAGGGCCTGGGTCGCCTGGCGCTGGGCATGAATGTCCTGCAGTACGCCGGAAAAGCGCACGCATTGGCCATCGACGAACTGGCTCTGGCCGCTGCTGAGCAGCCAGCGGGGCTCCAGGCCGTTGGGTTGCGCGATACGGAACTCGACCCGGTAGTGGCCGTCGCTCTCGGGGCGCATGGCATGCTGCACGGCGTCGTGGACCATGGCCAGGTCTTCGGGGTAGATGCCGGCAAAGAACACGTCCAGGGTCATCTCGGTGCTGGTGGGCAGCCCGAACAAGGTCTTGCAGCGGTCGTCCCACAGCAGCAGGCCTTCCTGTGGGCGCAGGTCCCAGGTGCCCATGCCGGCGGCGTCGATGGCGATGCGGGCGCGCGCTTCCACATCTGCCAGCGCTTCTTCGGCGCGACGCCTGCGCTGGCGTTCCTGCACTTCGGTCAGCGCCCGGCGCACGGCCTTGGGCAGCAGTGGCAGGTTTTTCTTCAGTACATAATCGGTGGCACCCAGGCGGATCATCTCCACTGCGTGCTCTTCGCCGTAGATACCGGAAAGGAAGATGAACGGGGTGTCCGGCGCCAGGCGCTGGGCAATGGCCAGCACGTCGGTACCGGACGAGCCGGGCAGCACGCAGTCGCAAAGGATCAGGTCGTAGTGAGCCTCACGCAGGGCGTGTTCGACACCGACATGGTCGAACACCAGGTGCGACTGGACGTGCAGCCCACTGCGCTCCAGGCGCAGCAAGGTCAGCTCGGCGTCCATCGAGCTGTCTTCGACCATCAGCAGTTTCAGCGGCGTTGGCAGCATCTTGGCGGTGGCCCTCAGTTGCTGCCGCGGCGGGTCAGACGCAGCGAGCCGGGTGGCGGTTCGTTGAGCACGGCCCAGAATACCCCCAGGTCGGAGATGGCGGCGACGAATTCCTTGAATTCCACGGGTTTGACCACGTAGGCATTAACCCCCAGTTCGTAGGCGCGCAGCAGGTCGGGCTCCTCCCGCGACGACGTCAGCATCACCGTCGGGATGCTGCGCAGGTCAGGGGTGGCGCGTACTGCCTTGAGTACTTCCAGGCCATCGACCTTGGGCAATTTCAAGTCCAGCAACAGCACGGCGGGGTTGCCACCGTCGCGTTCGGCATAGGCATTGCGGCGCAACAGATAGTCCAGCGCATCGGCGCCGTCACGCAGCACGATGACTTCGTTGGCCAACTGGCTGCGCTCCAGAGCCAGCAGCGTCAGCTCCAGGTCCCGGGGGTTGTCTTCTACCAGCAGGATGGGTTTGAGCATGATGGTACAGGGGCCTCATGTAGTCGCGGCGGGGCGCGGGAGGGTGAAATGAAAACTGGCGCCCTGGTCGATCTGGCCTTCGGCCCAGACGCGGCCGTCATGGCGCTCTATGATACGCCGCACGCTTGCCAGGCCGATCCCGGTGCCTTCGAAATCTTCCATGCGGTGCAGGCGCTGGAACACGCCGAACAGCTTGTTGGCGTAGGCCATGTCGAACCCCACGCCGTTGTCGCGGATGCACACCTCGACTTCGCCCTGGTGTTCCTGGGCGCGGATCGTGATGCGTGCGGGGTCGCGGCCGCGGGTGTACTTGATGGCATTGCTGATCAGGTTTTGCAGTGCCAGGTTGAGGAATGCAGGGTCGGCCATCACCTTGGGCAAAGGGGCGATGTCCCAGACGATGTCGCGGCCCTGGTAGTCCGGTGCCAGCTCGGTGCGAATGGCGTCGACCAAGGCATTGAGGTCGACATCCGACAGGCGCAGGGCCGAGCGGCCCATTTGCGAGAAGTTCAACAGGTTGTCTACCAGGCTGCCGGCAAAATGCGCGGCTTCGCCAATATGCTGCAAAAAGCGCCGGCCGCGCTCGCTCAAGCCTTGGCCCTCGATCTCGCCAAGCAGCTCGGTGTAACCGGCGATATGCCGCAAGGGCGCACGCAGGTCGTGGGACACACTGTAGGAGAAAGCCTCCAGTTCCTTGTTCGAGCGGCGCAGTTCGCCGGCCAGTTGCGCCAGCTCCTCGGCCTTGCGCAGGACGATGCCGAGCACGGCAGCGCGCAGCTCTAGCACGCCTTCAACGATCAACGGGTCCCACGGCTGGCAAAAACCGCGCACCTCCTCCTGCCAGCGCTCGAAGCTGTGCCGCGGGTCCAGCTGGCCCTGTGGGCCGACCTGTTTGCTCGGCTGCCCGGCCCAGTTCACGGTGCGCACGTGTTCTGGGCGGAACCACAGCAGGTAGTGCGAATGAATTTGTGAGATAGCCACCGCCAGCACACCACCCACATGGGCTGCCAGTTCGGGCAGCTCGTCGATGTCGCGGCGTACGTTGTCGCTGTGGAACACCGTGTCTTCACCGCGTCGGGCCAGCCAATGGACCAGCGCCGTGACTTGCGCTTGCGGTGGTGTCTTGCCGATCAGGTCGCAGCGGTCGGCCGAGATTACCGCGGCGCCGCTGGCGCCGGCGAACTGCAGCAGGACGTCGGGCAGGTCGAGCAGGCCGTCACTGACGCTGTCGCGGTCGGCCATCGACGAGATCAATCGCACGATGTGCTGGCGCAGGTCGAGCAATGTGCGCGTGCTGGCGTGGGACTCACGCGATTCGATCTGCAGCGACAACACGCTGGCCAGCAGTTCGCAGGCGGTGCGGGTGCGCAGGTCTACCGGGCGCGGTTGAGCGTGGTGGCAGGACACCAGCCCCCACAGCTGCCCGTCGACCACAATCGACAGCGACATTGACGCCAGGGTGCCCATGTTGCGCATGTATTGCAGGTGCACCGGCGACACGCTGCGCAGTGCAGCGAAGCTCATGTCCAGCGCCTTGCCGGTGCGAGGGTTGGTGGCGGGCAGCAGCTTGGAGGGCTGGTAGTTGGCGTCTTCGATCACGCGGATACGGTTGACCCGATACAGCTCGCGTGCCTGGCGCGGGATGTCCGAGGCGGGGAAGCACAGGCCCAGGTAGCTGGGGTAGCTTGGGTCGGCCACTTCGGCCAGCACTTGACCATTACCTTCGCTATCGAAGCGGTACGCCTTGACCCGGCCGAACCCGGTAATGCGCTTGAGTTGTTCCACCGACTGCTGCAGCAGCTCTTCAAGGCTGGCAGCCAGGTGCAGGCTGCCGACAAAGCTGCGCACCAGCGGGTAGTAGTCGCCTTGTTCCGCAAGGTCCGCAGGCACGCGCACGGGCTCGAACTCGATGATCAGCACCTGGTCGTGACGGTGGGCCAGCACCCGCAGCCTGTCACTGCAGGGGGCGCCATGGCGCAGGCGCACGTCGCCGATATGAAAAGGAAAGCCCTCGTCGTCAGGCAGGCGCGCAAGGTGCGCGCGCATGTCGAAGGTGTCGCTGACCAGGCCGGCAAATGGGCAGCCCAGCAGTTCTGTGGCTGGCAGGCCCAGCCAGTGCTCGGCGTTTTCGCTGGCCTGGAGGATATGCAGGTCCGTTTCATCCAGCACCAGCAGAAACCCGTGGGGCTGAATGCTGCCAGGCACCTGGATCGGCTCCTGGGCACAGCGCTCTAAGGCCTCGGCGAGTGGCTTGTCTGCAGTCATCAATGAAAACGCTCCTGTCCTGCCTGTCCATGTGTGCCGCTTGTGTCTGGTGCAGGACGATGGTTGGTCTGCACCGTACCAGAATGTCGGCTGATTTGCCGGCTCATGGCCATTTGAGGCACTGTGCGACGAGGGGTTCGCTGACGTTGAAGATTTTTTCCTGGCAACTGTCGGCGTGGCTTGAAGTACGTGCTATCGCTTTATTGCTAATACAAAAAAATGGCTTGAGGCCATCACTGTTATTCCACCTCGCTGCTACGCTCAGGTCAGCACACAGCGACAAGGATTATCAAGTGACGGAACGCTTTTTGGCCGCGTTGTTGGGCCTGTTGTTTAGCGGCAGTGCCGTAGCCACGGACTTTCTCGTTGAAGTGCGGGTGCTGGTGCAGCGCGGCTGCCTGCTGGTCAACCAAACGCCGGATGCCGGGGCACAAGCGCTGGGTCGGATCGACCTGGGCAGTGCTGCGCGGCTGGATGGCCCAGGCGCGCCTTTGAGCGGTGCACTGTTCAGCCAGCGGCCGCCACGCCTGGAATGCAACCCCGACACGCCTTATCAGGTGCGGGTCGATGGCGGCCAGCACGGCGGCGCAGGTGAACTGCGATTTTTGGCCAGCGAAGACGCCACAGCCCGGCCCATTCCTTACCGCTTGTACCGTGACGCCGCCTGGCGCGAACCGCTGGCGGTCGATGTTGCGCACTCGGCGCGGGTACCGAGCAGCGGTTCCATCGAACTCCCGTTGTACGCCCGTATCGACACGTTGGCCTGGGTACCTCAGGCAGGCCTGTATGGCGACCTGCTCAAGATCACGGTCACCTGGTAAGGACACCCATGCACAAGGACGCGACGCCATGAACCGCACCTCGATCCTGCTGCTTACGCTCGGCCCGCTGCTGTTGCCCGGGGGGGCGGCCCATGGCACCACCAGCGGGTTCATCCAGGCACGGCTGGTGATCAGTGCGGCCTGCCAGATCAGCAGCGGCACCGATCAGCCCGCGACCCTGGGCAACCCTGGCCTGATGGACTTCGGCGAACGTGGCCCGAGCTGGGATCAGCCGCTGCGCAGCCGGGTCGACGAAGTGGCCGGGGAGGGCAGCTTGCAGATCAGTTGTACGCCCGAGGTCCGGGCCTTCAATGTGCGGATCAACGGTGGCCTGAATGGCGGTGACGGTGTGCGGCGCCTGAGCAACGGCCGCGAACTGATCCCTTATCAACTGGCGGTGGACCCGGGTGGCAACAGCCGCTACGGCATCGGTCAGGCGCGTGCCTTTACCATCAGCAGCACCCAGCAGATTCCGATTCCGATCTACGGCGTGGTAGTGGCGCAACCGCGCGCGCTGCCTGCCGGGCTGTACCGCGACACCCTGAGAGTGACCCTGGACTGGTAACCACGCAAGGAGACTCCGATGCGAACGAACCTCACCCACTGCATCCTCGCCGGCCTCGGCCTGGCCTTGGCCTCCCAGGCCCAGGCGGCCACGGTGACCGGCAACATCACCTCGACGCTGACACTGATCGCGGCCTGCCAGGTCAACGGCAGTTCCGCGAGCTCAGGGTTGAACTTCGGTACCCTCAACTTCGGTACCCAGGATGCCCTGTTCAGTAGCGCCAATGCTCAAGTGCTAGGCGGCACGGGTAGCGCCCTGAGCATCCTGTGCTCGGCGGGCAGCATCCCGGCGATCCGCGTGCGGGCCGGTAGCCACGATGGCCAGTCGAGCGGGGGTACACGCGCACTCGCCGACGGTGCCGGCAACTTCGTACCGTATGACTTCTACACCGATACCGGGCGCACCCAGGTACTGGTCATCGACGCCACCATCACCTTGCCGACCAGTACCGGCGTGGCCCAGAGCGTCAACCTGTACGGTCAGGCACGGGGCAAGGCGGGCCTGCCGGCGGGGGTGTACACCGACACCGTGGCGGTCGAGCTGACGTTCTGAGCCATGCGCGGTTGGCTCGCAGGTGGCCTCACGGGTATCGGTGTGCTGCTGGCTACGCCGCTGGGCGCGGTGCCCACCAGTACCTTCCAGGTGGCTGCGCAGATCGTCGCCGGATGCCTGGTGGTCGGTGGCGTGACCAACTACGGCGTGCTCGACTTTGGCACCCAGTCCGCGCTGGCCAGCGGCACCCTGAGCACCTCGCTAGGGGGCGCCACCGTGACCTTCCAGTGCACCCCGGGCGTGGCGCTGAGCATGAGCCTGGACGGCGGCCAGAACAACGCCAGCGGTGTCCGCAACCTCAAACGTACGGGGAGCACGCACGTGCTGGCCTACCAGTTGTACCGCGATGCGGCCTACAGCCAGGCCTTCGGCATCGGCCAGAGCGTGGCGGTCAGCTACACCGACCCCACGGCCATCAAATTACCGGTGTACGGCCGCGTTCAGTTGACCGGCACACTGCCGGCAGGCACCTACACCGATGTAGTGCAAGTGACGGTGACCTGGTGATACCGCCAGCACAAATGACATCAATCTAAGGAGAGTGGCATGGGGGCAGGCGCGAAGTGGGCGCGTGGATTGATCGGGTTGTTGCTGCTGGCAAGCCTGCCGGCGGGGGCCGCCACCTCGGTGCTGATCTGGCCGATTGACCCAGTACTGGAGGCCGACCAGAAGGCCGGCGCACTGTGGCTGGAAAACCGTGGCAGCGCCCCGGCAAACCTGCAAGTGCGGGTGTTCGCCTGGCGCCAGGGGGATTACCAGGAGCAGTTTCAGCCGCAGCGCGACATCATTGGCAGCCCGCCCGTGGCCAACATCGCCCCTGGGCAAAAGCAGTTGATCCGCCTGACGCGCACCGGCAGCTCGCCCGCCGGCCAAGAACAGGCCTACCGCATCATCATCGACGAAATCCCCCCCGCGATACCGGCAGACAGCGCCAGCCAGGGCGCCACCGCCGCAATCCGCCTGCAGATGCGCTATTCGGTGCCGCTGTTCGTCTACGGCGAAGGGTTGTGGGGCAAGGCTGACCCTGAAGGCAAGCGCAACGCCGAGGGCGTGGGCAAGCCGCAACTGAGCTGGCGCGCGGTGACGGTGCAGGGCAAGCCCTATGTGGAGCTGCGCAACACCGGCCCGGTGCACGCGCGCCTGACCGATATGGTGGTGCAGCAGGGCAGCCAGAGCAAACCGTTGGCCGAAGGCCTGCTGGGCTATGTGCTGCCCGGTGCCAGCATGCGTTGGCCTGCGCCGCTGGCGCCGAGCGCCGGCAGTGTGCTCAAGGGGCGGGTCAATGGCCAGAATGCGGCGGATGCCATCCGCCAAGGCCAATGAGTCGGCGGCTGAATGAAGGGCAGGGGCCAGGGAGGACCCGGCAATGGTTGGAAACCGTGTGTGAAATGGCTGTCGGCGACGACGCGCCGCTGGTGCCTGGGGCTGGCCCTGTTCGGCCCCGGCCTGGTGCTGGCCGACGACTTGCCGCCGCCGCCCACGGAGATGTCCGTCAACGCCGACGCCACGCTGTACCTCGACCTGATGGTGAACCAGATGCCCAAGGCTGAGCTGGTCCCCGTGCAGCAACGGGCCGGGCACCTGTACCTGGGCAGTGATGTGCTGCGCGCTGCAGGTATCAGCCTGCCGGGTGACCCCCAAGGCGAACTGGCCCTGGATGAGGTGCCAGGCCTGCACACCGACTACGACAGCCAGAACCAGCGCTTGTTGCTGCAGGTGCCACCGGCCTGGCTGCCGGGCCAACAGGTCGGCGATCGCAACCTGTACCCTGCCAGCGATGCGCGCAGCAGCTTCGGCGTCTTGTTCAACTACGACCTGTACCTCAACGATACCGATGAGGGAGGCACCTACCTGGCAGCCTGGAACGAACTGCGCCTGTTCGACGGCTGGGGTACGTTCTCCAGCACCGGTCAGTGGCGCCAGTCGTTCAATGGCGCGCAGGCCGACCAGACGCGCCAGGGTTTCCTGCGTTACGACAGCACCTGGCGCTTCACCGATGAACAACGGCTGCTCAGCTATGAAGCCGGTGATTTCGTCACCGGCGCCTTGCCCTGGACCGGCTCGGTGCGGGTCGGCGGCCTGCAACTGTCGCGCGACTTTGCTGCCCGCCCGGACCTGGTCACCTATCCGTTGCCCGCCTTCGCCGGTGAAGCGGCCGTACCCACCTCGCTCGACTTGTTTATCAACGGTTACAAGTCCAGCACCACCGAATTGCAGCCAGGCCCTTACACCCTGACCAACGTGCCGTTCATCAACGGCGCCGGCGAGGCGGTGGTGGTGACCACTGACGCCCTTGGCCGGCAGGTGTCGACTACGCTGCCGTTCTATGTCACCAGCAGCCTGCTGCAAAAAGGCCTGTCGGACTTTTCGGTGGCTGCCGGTAGCCTGCGCCGCGACTATGCGGTGCGCGATTTCAGCTACGGCCCAGGCGTCGCCTCGGGTAGCCTGCGCTACGGCCTCAGCGACAGCTTTACCCTCGAAAGCCACGTCGAAACCGCCGAATCGCTGTTGCTGGGCGGCCTGGGTGGCAACATGCGCGTGGGCAACTTCGGGGTGCTCAATGCGGCCTTGGCGCAGAGCCAGTTCGAGGGCGAGAAGGGCCATCAAGTCGCGCTCGGCTACCAGTACAACAGTCAGCGCATCGGTTTCAGCTACCAGCGCCTGCAGCGCCATGGCGACTATGCCGACCTGTCGCGGGTCGACAGCCCCGACATGCAGTTGAGCCAACGCAGCGAGCAAGTCACCGTCAGCCTCAACCTCAACGAATACGGCAGCCTCGGTGCCGGCTACTTCGATGTACGCGCCGCAGACGATTCGCGCACGCGCCTGATCAACCTGAGTTGGAGCAAATCGCTGTGGGGCAACAGCAGCATCTACCTGTCGGCCAACCGCGAAGTCGGTGATAGCCAGTGGGCCGTGCAGGCGCAACTGGTCATGCCGTTCGACTTCAATGGCACCCTGGCGTTGAGTGCGGAGCGCAGCAAGGAAGGCGAGGACCTGCAGCGGGTCAACTACAGCCGTGCGGTGCCGGTGGGTGGTGGTGTGGGTTACAACCTGGGTTACGCCACCGGTGGCAACCGCGATGTCTATCGCCAGGCCGATGTCACCTGGCGCCTGCAGTCGGTGCAGTTGCAGGCCGGTGTGTATGGCAGCAGTGGCGCGATGACCCGTTGGGCAGACGCCAGCGGCTCGCTGGTGTGGATGGACGCCGGGGTGTTCGCGGCCAACCGCATCGACGACGCCTTCGTGGTGGTCAGTACCAACGGCTATGCCGATGTGCCGGTGCGCTACGAGAACCAGCAGATCGGCCGCACCGACAGCGGCGGCCACCTGCTGGTGCCGTACAGCAGCGGCTACTACCGGGGCAAGTATGAAATCGACCCGATGGACCTGCCGCCCGACATCCTGGCGCCGGAGGTGGAACAACGCGTGGCGGTGCGCCGGGGCAGCGGCTACCTGCTGGAGTTCCCACTCAAGCGGGTGCTGGCGGCGAGCATCGAACTGGTGGATGGCAACCAGCAGGTGATCAAGCTCGGCAGCCGCGTGACCCATGAGCAAAGCGGCAGCCTGGCGGTCGTCGGCTGGGATGGGCTGGTGTACCTGGAGAACCTGTCGCCGCACAACCGCTTGCAGGTGGAGCTGGAAGGCGGCGGGCATTGCCAGGTCGAATTCGACTTGCCCGAAGGCACGGGCTCGGTCCCCTTGATTGGCCCGTTGGTGTGCCGATGAGGGCCTGGCAGCGAGGGTTGTGGGCGTGCGCGTTGCTGCTGCCGGCAGGTACGGTGTGGGCCAAGTGCACGTCGGTGCCAACCTCGCCCGCGGCGTTTGGCACCATCAGCTCGACCCTGGTGCGCAGCACGGTACAGACCGCCTCCAGCAGCAATTCGGGGTTGCAATGCAACGGCTCGGTGCTCAACGTGCTCGGTACCGGCGATACCTTCAAAGCAACTATTCTGCCGGCCACCGGTGGTTTGGTCGGCCCCACCGGTGACGTCATTCCCTACACGCTGTATGCCGACAGCAGCACCAACTACCCGATTACCCGTGGCGTGGCTTACGACTTCGCCCGTAACGGTATCCTCGACCTGCTGGGGCTGCTCAACGGTACGCCCAAGGCGGTGCCGATTTACATGCGTACGCAAATCAACAGTAACGTCGCGGCGGGGCTTTACGAGGAGACGCTGAGCGTCAGCTGGGCCTGGAACTACTGCGAAGGGATAGGCATTGGCGGTTTGTGCATTGGCAAAGACAACAGCGCCGGCACTCAGCCCCTCACGGTCAGCTTGACGGTAAGCAACGACTGCCAGATCACCACACCCACTATCAGCTTCGGCAGTGCACCGGTGGTGTCCGGATTCGCCACGGTGAACCAGGGGGTGAGCCTTATTTGTACCAAAGGCACCAGCTACACGGTGGGGCTGGATGACGGGCAGAACGTGTCGGGCGGGCGGCGCAGAATGAAGTCCGCAGCCAACAACTACCTGGCCTACGATATCTTCAAGAGCGCCAGTGCGGTGCGCTGGGGCTCGGTCACCGGTGCCCGGCGGTCGAGCAGTGATGCCGATATCAACCCTGGGGCGGGGACCGGCGCGGGCAGCCAGGTGTTCAACTACAACGCCAAGGTCTACACCGACCAGGCCACACCGCCGGCGGCGACCTATACCGACAATGTGACGTTGGATGTGCAGTTCTAGCGTTGTTCTGTGCCGGCCTCTTCGCGGGCAAGCCCGCTCCCACAGGTGAACCACTGGCTGCAGAAAAGTGGTTCACCTGTGGCAGACAAGCGGCTCACCTGTGGGAGCGGGCTTGCCCGCGAAGAGGCCTAGAAGATCAACGCAGATCGTCAACCATATTCAGCAACGTCTCCAGCACCGCCCCCGCCAGTGCCTTCGACCGCGCCCCCGACCATCCGGCAACCGGATCAGGCGCATCGTCATGGTCCTTGAACGGCATCTCCAGCGTCAGTGACAGGCAGTCATGGGCCATGCCCACGGCATTGCAGGCCAAGGTCGTGTTCGCCTGCCCTGGTTCATCGCGCGTGTAGCCATGCACCGTCTGGAAGTCCCGCGTTACGCCGCACAGCGTGCTACGGAATTGCGCTTCCAGTTTGGCCAAGCGGGGCGTGTAGCCCGGATTGCCTTCACATGCTGCCGTGAACACATGCGGGATTTCTTCATCCCCATGCACATCGATGAACGCATCCACCCCATGTTGTTTCATCTGCGCCTGGGCAAAGAACACCTCTGGGCTGAATTCGACGCTGGCGTCCTGCCAGGCGCGGTTGAGGTCCTTGCCCTTGAAGTTGGTGCGCAGATGCCCGAGGAAGGCGCCGTCCGGGTTCATGTTGGGGATCAGGTACAGGTCGGCTTTTTCCAGCAGTTGCCGCACCTCCTCTTCGTTGGCTTGCAGGCAGTCGATCACGCCTTCCATGAACCACTCGGCCATGTGTTCGCCCGGATGCTGCTGGGCGATCAGCCATAGTTTGCGCTTGCCGGGTGCGCCATTACCGGCCCGCAGCAAGGGGATGTCGCGCCCCTGCACGCTACGGCCGTTGGCCAGCAGCTCGACACCGGGGATTTGCCTTGCACGCTCGATCAGTTGGTTGTGGCGGGCGCGAGGGTAGGGCTCGAAGTAGGCGAACCAGATCTGATCCTTTTCAGCCTTCACTTCGAATGACAAGGCTTTGCCATCGAACTGGCTGGGTACGCGGAACCAGGTTTGCTGGTCGTAGGAGGCCACGGCGTTGTACCCGGCCCAGGCGTTCTGGTAGGAGGATTCGAAGGCATTATCCAGGCTGAAGCGATGGGCCTGCCCAGGCGTGAGCCCGCTGACCTTGAAGTGAAACCACTGGAAGTGGCCGCTGTTGGAGTCTGGCCGGATGGCCAGGTGTACCTGGGCAGGGTTGCTGGCATCCAGGACCTGGATGTTGCCGGAATCGAAATCGCAGTCGATCTGCAGGGGGGACAGCGTCACGGTCATCGCCGGGCTCCTTGACGGGCATTGTTGTGGGGTTACTGTACACCGGTTGCGGGCTTGAGTGATGCAGGTGGGCTGTTGCGCCAGGTGTCGAGGGGCTAGCAGTAGGTCGCGAGCTCTTTGGTTTGCATATTAGGTTATTACTAAAATCACTTTTATTTATTGATTGGCAGCCGCTACAGTCGTGGTTTTCCAGGACCTGCGAGGAGCAGTGGATGTCCATTCGATCCCGACTCTTGATCATCGCCGCCAGCACGTTGCTGGCGACCCAGGCATTGGCCGCCGACCGCCTGACCCTGCGTATCGGTGACCAGAAAGGCAACATGCGTGCTCAGCTAGAGGCCGCCGATGCCTTGCGTGACCTGCCATACGACATTCAGTGGGCCGAGTTCCCCGCTGCTGCGCCCTTGGCCGAGGCACTGAATGCCGGGGCGATCGACGCGGGCATCATCGGTGATGCACCGTTGCTGTTTGTGCTCGCCTCGGGGGCGCCGGTCAAGGCCGTTGCCGTCGACAAGTCAGACCCGTACGGCACCGCGCTGCTGGTGAACCCGGACGCCCCGTTCAGCAGTGCCGCCGACCTCAAGGGCAAGCGCATCGCCACGGGGCGAGGGTCGATTGGCCACCACCTGGCGCTCAAGGCGCTGGACCAGGTCGGCCTGACGGAAAAAGACGTCGAGTTCCGCTTCCTTGGCCCGGTCGATGCCAAGATCGCCTTGGCCAATGGCTCGGTGGACGCCTGGTCGACCTGGGAGCCCTACACGGCACTCTCGCAGGTGAGCGGGCAGGGCCGGGTGCTGGTCAATGGGCGTGGCCTGTCCAGCGGCAACAGCTTCCTCGCGGCCACCGACAAAGCGCTGGAGGATGCGCCACGGCGCGCCGCGCTGCAGGACTACCTTGCGCGTCTGGCCGGCGCCCAGGTGTGGGCCTATCAACACCTGGACAGCTATTCGAAAACCCTCGCAGCTATCATCGGCTTCCCTGAAGACGCCGCGCGCCTGCAGTTCGAGCGCCGTCAACTGCGCTGGCAGGCCATCGACGCCAAGACCATCGCCGAGCAACAGGAAACCGCCGACTTCTACCAGGCTCACGGCCTGATGAGCCAACGGCTGGATGTCGCGCCAACCTTCGCCAGCGGCTTCAAGGTGCCTTCTGCCGAGGCGCTGGCTGCTCAACGCTGAGCACCCGCTACTTGAAGAACTGGCTCGGTGTGGTGCCGAACTGGCGCTTGAACATGCTGGCGAAAGCGCTCGGGCTGTCGTAGCCGAGCGTGCCGGCGACATCGATGATGCGCTCGCCCAGGGCGATCCGCTCCAGCGCTTGCATCAGCCGCGCCTGCTGGCGCCATTGGCCGAAGGTCATGCCGGTCTCCTTGCGGAACAGGCGCTGGATGGTCTTCTCGTCCACCCCCAGGTGGATGCCCCAGTCGGCGACGGTCGAGGGGTCGTCGGGCCGTGCTTGCAGGGTCGCGCAGATGGTCTGCAGGCGCTTGTCGCTGGGCTGCGACAACTTCAGCGGCAAGGTTGGCAGCACGCAGATCTCGTCGAGGATCAGGCGCATGATCCTGGCTTCGCGTGAGTCTTCGGCGAACGGCGCGATGAAGCCCACGGACGCCTTGATCAACTCGGTGAGCAAGGGCGAAATACTGATGGCCTTGCTCTGCAGCGGCAGGTTTGCCGCGGCATCCGTGCGCACGAACACGCTGCGCATCTTCACGTCGCCCACACAGCGGATGGCGTGCACCTGGCCGCAAGGCATCCAGATGCCGCGGCTGGGTGGCACCGTCCAGCGCTCGCAGTCGGATTCGACGATCATCAAACCTTTGATGGCATAGATCAGTTGATGCTTGGCATGTGAGTGCGGCGCGATGAACCAGTCTGGCGGGTAGTCGGTCGCACGGCTACCCACCTCCCAGGTCCACTGATCCACCTCCACCAGCATTTCATTCAACGGTTTGACCATCACGACCTCGTGCCAACGCAGGCTAGCGCGGCCATTTTAGCAGCAGGTGGCGGGGCGGGCTTTCGAGCGGGTCGCCGGCAGCAGCGCCGTGGCCAGCCCCAGCAGCGGCAGGAACGAGATCGCCTGGTAGACCCATTCGATGCCATGCAGGTCCGCCAGCTCTCCGAGCCCAGCGGCACCAATGCCGCTGATGCCGAACATCAGGCCGAACATCACCCCCGAGACCATGCCGACTCGACCTGGCACCGCTTCCTGGGCATACACCACCAGCGCTGCGAAAGCCGAGGACATCACCAGGCCGATGGCAACTGCCAGCACCGCTGTCCAGGCCAGGTTGGCGTACGGCAGGGCGAGGGCGAAGGGCGCAACGCCGAGGAACGAGACCCAGATCACCGCCTTGCGCCCGATGCGATCCCCGACCGGGCCACCGGCGAAGGTGCCCAGGGCCACGGCGGCGAGGAACACGAACAGGTAAAGCTGGCTTTGCTGCACGCTCAGGCCGAAATGCTCGATGAGGTAGAAGGTGAAGTAATTGGTGAACGAGGCGATATAGACGAACTTGGCGAACATCAGCAGCGCGATCACGCCCACCGCGCGCCACATGGCGCCGCGTGACAGCCCGGGTGCCTGTTGGCCGGCAAAGCGCTTGAGCTGGGTCTGGCCGTGGCGGATGCTCCAGCCGGTGACGCGCAGCAGCACACACACGGCCAGTGCGGCGGCCAGCATGAACCAAGCAATGGCGGACTGGCCGTGTGGGATGACGATGGCCGCGGTCAGCAAGGGGCCGATGGCCGAGCCGGTGTTGCCACCGACCTGGAACGTCGACTGCGCCGTGCCGAAGCGTCCGCCGGATGCCATCCTGGCCACGCGGGAGGCTTCAGGGTGGAAGGTCGCTGAACCGACACCGACCACGGCAGCGGCCACCAGCAGCATTTGGTAGCTGTCCGCGAAGGCGAGCAGGCCGATGCCCACCAGGGTGACCAGCATGCCGGCAGGCAACAGGTAGGGTTGCGGGTGTTTGTCGGTGTACAGGCCAACCCAGGGCTGCAGCAGCGAGGCGGTGACCTGGTAGACCAGGGCAATCCAGCCGATTTGCGCGAAGCTCAGTGAGAAGTCGCTCTTGAGCAACGGGTAGATCGACGGCAGCACGGCCTGGATCAGGTCGTTGAGCAAATGGGCGAAGGCAGCGGCGCCGACGATGCGGACGAGAAACCCTTGCGGCGGGTCGGCGGGCGCGGTGGAGGAGGCCAAGGTGGCGGCAGAAGTCGTCATAAGCGAGGCTCTTTTGTCGAGTGATAGCAAGGCATTGCAGGCGGAGGATAGCCAGCGGTGCTTTTGTCTGTCTCACGTCGAACAGGCACTCACTAGCGCGTTTCGGACATCAAGGATCGCCGCGTCATTGACGGCCACGGCGGTTCCGACGGCCAACCGCGCAAACCGCCGCAGCACTGCTATGCCTAAACATGGCGCATTCACTCACCGCTGGCCGCGGTACCCCAGGGCGAGCGTAACGCACAGGTGCCGAGCAACTGGGAGGTGCCACATGCTTTTCATCATTCACTGGACCATCGCCCCGGAAAACCGCAATGCGGTCATGGCCCGTTTCGCCAAGAACGGCGGCGCCGCGCCCGCCAGCCTGAAAGTACTGGGCCGCTGGTATGCCGTGGGGCAGTTGCAGGGGTTTGCCGTGGTTGAAGGCGACGACCTGAACCCCGTGCTGGAATGGACATTGGATTGGACCGACCTGATGCAGATGCAGGTCTGTCCGGCGATGACCGACGAACAGATGGCGCCCTTGCTGCTGGCTGCAGTCAGCAAGATGACGCTCTGAAACCCGCCCTCAGGATGGCTCGTGTCGCCTGCCTTCGCGGGCCATCCACTTCAGCAGCGTTGCGATGGGTACCCGGCGGTGTACTTCGTGGCGCTGTGCAGCATCGCCGTACCGTTCGCGATAACGGCTCACGATCAGGTGTCGGCCATCATCGGACACGCGTGCTTCAAGCTCGTGCAGCAACTGTTGCCGGGTGTCATTCTGCAGGCGTCTGAACAGCACCACCGGGGCCTGGGTATCATTCATCGTTTTGCACGCCTTGGCAGCTCGCCGGCCGTTTGCCAGGCGCGCCTGCCTTGCCCTCGGCGACCCGTTCGGCCCGCTGCTGGGCGGTGTAGTCGCGCACGGCCAGGTAGTAATCAGGCAGGATGCGCAAGGTGTCGGTCACCGGCAGCGCTTCGGCGCGGCCATCTACCACACCGCCTGCCATTGCCACATTGCCCAGGGTATCGATCGTATCGCTGTTGTCGCCGAACGGGTCGATCGCCAAGTCCAGCACCTTGCCGGTCGCATCCCGCAGGTTGTGCGTGCCCAGTAACGGCAGCTCGACGATCGGGCCGTCGGCAATGTTCCACACGCCGAAGGTCTGGCCAAAGTCCGACGTGTGTCGGGCCAGCCCCATCTTCCCGGACACATCGATCAGGCCTGCCACGCCCAGGGTCGTGTTGAAGATGAAACGCGTGAGGCTGGTCATCGCCCGCTCGCCATTGCCTTGCAGCAGGTCATTGACCAGGACTTTGGGCTCGCCGAAGTTGGCCGCGAAGTTGTGCACGCCCTGCTGGGTGAAATCAGGCAATGCGCTGTAGCCACGGGCGACCGGTGCCAGCAGATAATCATCGACACTTCGGTTGAAGGCAAACACGGCGCGGTTGGCGGGTTCGACCGGGTCGCTGAGCTGATAGGCCACAGGGCCACAGGCACTGGCAGGTGGCCGCTGGCTACAGCCTCCGGCTGCGAGCAGTGACAAGGCGAGTAGGGCGTTGCGGGCTGAAAACCAGGCATAGAGGCGGGTGGGCATGGGCACATTCCTGACAAGAACTGGCGCCGATGGTGTGGCCGGTTGATTGCCTGGGAATGTCTGGATTATTGCCCGGCTGACACTTTGTTTCCGGGTTGAAATATATGACGGCAGCCTTGGGATGGCCTTAAAGTAAGCCTTTACTCCCTCTGTTCGCGGTGCCCTGGTGTGAGCCATTTGCTGATTGTCGACGATGATGTCGAAGTACTCGACCTGCTGCAGAAGTTTCTCCGTCAACACGGTTATGAGGTCGATGTGGCCAGTGATGGCCAAGGCCTTTGGCAGGCACTCGAACGTCGGGTACCGGACCTGGTCATTCTTGATGTCATGTTGCCAGGCGACAGTGGCCTGGTGCTTTGCCAGCGCTTGCGGGCCGAGTACAAAGTGGCGGTGATCATGCTCACTGCCATGGGCGAACTGAGCGACCGCGTGGTCGGCTTGGAGCTGGGCGCGGACGACTACCTGACCAAGCCGTTCGCGGCCCGTGAGTTGCTGGCCAGGGTGCGAGCGGTGTTGCGCCGGGCAGGCGAAAATGTGAGCAGCCCAGCCTCCACGCCGCGCGGGGTACTCGAGTTCTCTGGCTGGCAGCTGGAAGTGCTGCGCCGTGAACTGCGCTCGCCGGAGGGCGTGATGATCCCGTTGTCCAACGGCGAGTTTGAGCTGTTGCTGGTGTTTGTCGAGCACCCAAGGCGCGTGCTCAGCCGTCAGCAACTGCTGGACCTGGCCCGTGGCGAAGCGCACGAAGCCTACGACCGCAGCATCGATGTGCAGGTAAGCCGGCTGCGGCGCAAGCTTGAGCGCGATGACGGCAACGAACCGTTGATCCGCACCTTGCGCAACGTCGGCTATCTGTTCAGCGCCAATGTGACCAAGCAATGAGCCCGCTTGCCTGGGCGCGCAAGGCTCTGCCTCGGCCACGCGTCACCATCGCCCGCTGGATCGCCCTCACTACCCTGGCGGCCATGCTCAGCCTGCTGTTGCTCAAGTGGGTGTTCAGTGTGCTGCTCAGCGTATGGGCGCAACCTCCGTTGCTGGAAAGCGGCCTGATCGAGAAGGTCGCCTCGGTCGCCCGTATCATCGACGCCGCGCCTGCCACGCAGCGGCAGGCCCTGGCCCGTGCGGCGGGGGATGCGTCGTACAGCGTGCAATGGCTGCGCCAGCGTGGCGAAGCCGGGTTGCCGGCACTGGCCGACAGCGAATTTCGCGAGGGCGCGCCGACATTGCGCGCCCTGTTGAAGCGCGCGGATGCGCAGATCGAGGTCTTCGGGCCGTCCGATTTGCCCGCCCAGGCGCAGCCGCGCGGTTACGCCCTGCTGATCGAGCTGACGGACGGGTCGTGGTTGCTGTATCGCGCCATCGACCGCAGCTGGGGGCTGGATGAACTGCCGCGCAACCTGATCATCCTGGCGCTGATGATCGCTTCCAGCCTGGCGCTCGCGTTGTTCGCCACGCGTTATCTGGCCCAGCCCTTGGAACGTTTCGCCGAAGGGGCGCGGCGCTTTGGCAAGGACTTCAATGCGCCACCGATTCCCGTGGTCGGCCCCTATGACCTGCGCCAGGCCATCCTTGCGTTCAACGCCACTCAGGCCCAGCTCAAGCATTTTCTCGATGACCGTACGCAAATGCTCGCGGCGATCTCCCACGACCTGCGCGCGCCATTGACCCGCATGCGCTTGCGCGCCGAGTTCATCGAGGATGGCGAGCTGCAGGCCAAGTTGTTCAAGGACGTGGACGAGATGCAGGCGATGGTTGACGCCGCTTTGCAGTTTTTCCGTGATGATGCGCGGCTGGAGCCGACCACCGCGTTTGACCTGGGTGAACTGCTGTTGACGGTGGTGGATGATTTCAAGGATGCGGGCATGGACATCAGCCTCAGCGGCCCGCGCCGCTGCGTCTATGTTGGCCGGCCCATTGGCATCAAGCGGGTAGTGGTGAACCTGATCGACAATGCCGTGAAATATGGCGGTGAGCCGACGGTGCTGCTGGAGGTCACTGACGAGCAGATCGTCATCCGTGTCCTTGACCGAGGGCCGGGCATCGCGGAGCCTCTGCAGGAACGCGTTTTCGAGCCGTTCTACCGCATCGAAGGCTCGCGCAACAAGGACACTGGCGGGGTCGGCCTGGGCTTGCCAGCGGCGCGTGCCATCGTTCTTGAACAGGGCGGTAGCGTGACCCTGAGCAACCGCCAGGGCGGCGGGCTCGAGGTCAGGGTCACGCTGCCTGCCGGTTGACCGGCCGTGGCGATCAGAGCCCCAGGTCACTGAGGCCGGGGTGATCGTCCGGGCGCCGGCCCAAGGGCCAGTGGAACTTGCGCTCGGCTTCGGCTATCGGTTGCTCATTGATACTCGAATGGCGGTTCTGCATCAGGCCGTCTTCGGCGAATTCCCAGTTCTCATTCCCATAAGCACGGAACCACTGGCCGCTGTCATCGTGGTACTCGTAGGCGTAACGCACGGCAATTCGGTTGCCGGTGAAGGCCCACAGCTCCTTGATCAGGCGGTACTCCAGCTCATGGTTCCACTTGCGTCTCAGAAAGGCCTCCACCTGGTCACGGCCACGGGGGAACTCGACACGGTTACGCCACACGGTATCGGGCGTGTAGGCGAGCGCCACCTTGGCGGCGTCGCGGCTGTTCCAGCCGTCTTCGGCGAGACGGACCTTTTCGATGGCGGTTTCGCGGGTGAAGGGGGGCAGCGGTGGGCGGGGCATCGTAGGGACTCCTCAGGTGGTTTACACCTAGGAGCGTAGTCATGGAGGGCGGTGCGGGGAATGGGCATGCCCGGCACTTCATAATTACGGTGGGCGGAACAATGGTGCTGTGGGAGGTCGCAATCGCGTCGCTGACGTTGTGGGGCCGGCAAGCCGGCACCCAGCGCAAAGGTTCGAGGGCTGATCAGTCCCAGACTGGCGCCAGACCATCTGGGCTGACTTCGCGGCCGTTGCGTTCAAGCGAGGCGATGCGTGCGAGGTCGTCGGCGTCCAGGCGCAGGTCGCGGGCGAGCAGGTTGCTGGCCAGGTTTTCGCGCTTGGTCGAGGACGGGATCACTGCGTAGCCCAGCTGCATGGCCCACGCCAGGGCTACCTGGGCGACGGTGGCTTTATGCTTGGCGGCGATTTCGACCAGCACCGGGTCCTTCAGCACCTTGCCATAGGCCAGGGTCATGTAGGAGGTGACGGTAATGCCTTGATCCTTTAGGAAGGCAGCCAGCTCGCGGTTCTGCAGGTAGGGGCTGAGCTCGATCTGGTTAGTGGCGATCTCACCTTTGCCGACCACGTCGATGGCCTGGCGGGTCAGCTCGATGTTGAAGTTGGAAATACCAATCTGCCGGGTCAGGCCCAGTTTTTTGGCTTGAGCCAAAGCTTGCATGTACTCGGTCAGCTCGACACCATTGCCCGGTGCCGGCCAGTGGATGAGCAACAGGTCGACGTAATCGGTGCGCAGTTTGGTCAGGCTTTCGCGCAGGCTGGGGATCAGCTTGTCGGCCGCGTAGTTGTCGACCCAGATCTTGGTGGTGATGAACAGCTCGCTGCGCGGTACGCCGCTTTCGGCAATGGCCTGGCCTACTTCGGCTTCGTTCTTGTAGATCTGCGCGGTGTCGATGACGCGGTAGCCCAGTGCCAGGGCCGACTTGACCGAATCGATGACGGCTTGGCCGGTGAGGCGGAAGGTGCCCAGGCCGAAAACGGGAATGCTCATGAATGTGCTCCTGTTGAGTGAGGCGGGGATCGAATGACGGACGGTAGCGTGCTTCGATACCTGTTCGAGTGAGGATCAGTGTGCGGGTTTCAACTGAAATGATTAAGGCGAGTCTGGGCGAAGGTCATTTGACGTGTAGTCACGAATGGATGGGATGACCGTGATCGAGGCGCGCGCTCATGCCCTGGTTGACATAAGTACTGCAGCTGCGCAGTGCAACACTGTTTAGCTGCGGGCTGAATTCCCAACCGGAAAAGCCGCCAATGACTGCCCCAACGCTGCAACCCAATCTGACCGACACCCTGATCGCAAGCCGATTACCCACCTGGCTGGGCACGGCGTCCCTCGACCGACTTGGTACGTTGCGGGCAAGTCTGCAGCAGCAGCAACGCATCCAGCACCGGCTGGCAGCGCTGTTCTCCCGCATTACCCCATTGGATACCTTTGCCAAGACGTTGCTTGACCAGGCCTTGAGCGAACGGCAGATGCCTGGGCTTGATGTGCGTCAGGCGAAGCTGCGCCACACGACCCTCATTCCCGCATCCTCCGCAGTTCCTGGCGGGCTGGGCCAGGCGCTGAGCGAGGTCAGCGACGTGACGTTGCTGGCCGCGGCGCTGCACAACTTCGCCGAACAGCACACCCCGCCCGCAGGCGCGCTGCAAACCCAGGTAATCGTGGACGCTCAAGGAGCGGTGCAGGTGCTGAGCCCGGAAACCTACATTGCGCTTTGCCGAAGCGTGGATGTCGGGGGGCAGTACCAGGGCCATCTTGAGTCGATCCTGCTTGCGCCGGGGTATGAGGGCACGCAGGTCGCATCGCTGCTCGAAGAAGGTGCGCGCGTCAACCTTGAGGCTGACGTGCGCCTGGCAGCCGCCAGGGGTGACATCGATGAACGCACGTACTTGCAGTACCTTCCGGTTATCTCGAAAGTCGCCGTGGTGGCCGCCGACACCACCCGATTGAAGCCATTCGAGCTGCGGGTGCTGGGCAAGTTGCTGCGCGGGGTAGTGGCGTTCGAGGCGCGCCGAGAGGGGCGGTCGAGCGCGCCGCTTGAGGGGGTCGTGCTGTGGGTGCCTGATGATGTTCAGGGGGCGCTGCGGCGTTTTGATTCCTGGGATGATCTGTGGCGCAACCTGGGCCAACGGTGCCGGACGAATGGCTATCCCTCCTTTATTCAGCGGTTTATCAGCGAGCGTGATCGGTGCGCCTTCAGCCTCACCCTGCACCGCTTGTTGCAAGCCAGAGCGGGCGGCCCGCCCCTCCAGCTCGATGGCCGCAGCCACGCGATCGCAGGGCCGCTGTTTCAGCACGTTCGTCAGGTGCGCCTCGACACGCTGCTTGACGATGCGTGCGTGTTGGCCACGCCCACCGCCAAGGCCAGCCAGGCAGAGCGCGAGCGGCGCATGAGCGACTATGCCAGTGCAGGGTTTGACCTGTTGGGGTTGGCCAGCCTGTTCGTACCCGCACTTGGCCTGCCTCTGCTGGGCATCGCTGCGCTGCAGATCACGGACGAGGTCTATGAAGGCTATGCCGACTGGCAGCTCGGTGATCGCGAGGGTGCGCTGAACCACCTGTGGTGCGTTGCTGAAAACCTGGCAGCGGGGGTCGCATTGGCGTCGATCGGTGTGGTCGCCGGGCGCTTGATCGAACGCTCTGCCTACGTGGATGCGCTGCTGCCGATAATGACCGAGCGCCACGAGCTGCGGCTGATCGATGCAGCCTTGCCAGGCTATGCGCTGCCCGACCAGGGGCTGGCCGTTGGCGAGCGTGCCGTAGTGGCCGGGCAGAGCCGTTTACGCACCCACCTGGCGACCTACCAGGTTGTTGAGGATGCTCAAGGGGCGGGCTTGCGCATCCGCCACCCCAGCAGGGCGCAGGCCTATTCACCTTGGCTCGACGACAATGGCGAGGGCGGCTGGACCCATCAGTTGGAAAGCCCACAGCATTGGCAGGGTGCGACGCAACTGATGCAACGTTTGAACAGTGCCTGGGCGACGCTCGACCCGCTGACGGCCGAGCGTGTGATGCGCATAACCGGCTTCGATGAAGGGCGTCTGCGTCGCTTGCACCTGGATCATGCACCGGCGCCGGCACGGTTGCAGGATGCCTTGCAGCGCTACCAGTTACATGCTCAGCACCCTGAGTTGCACGGCGCCGCATTTGAGCTGCACTTGAGTGGGCTGCAGAGCCCCACAGGGGCAGCAGAGCGTGTGTTGAAACGCGACTTCCCCGGCCTTACACCGCGCTGCGCGCGGGAAATTACCTTGCGTGCTGGGCCTGATGTGGTCGACGCCATGAATAGCAGCCAGCGTGTGCCCCTGGCATTGGCCAGCGAAGCACGCTGGTTGTTGCGTGACAGCCGCCTGGATCGCGCCTGCGCGGGGTTCTATCAGGCGGCGGCGGTGAATGCTGACACCGAGCGGCTGGCGCTGGGCTTGACTGCTGATGTGGCACCGTGGGCGCAAACCGAGCGGGTCGAGCTGCGCAGCGAGCGCTTGAGCGGTGATCTGCTGGCCCAGTCCGGAGCACAAGATGCCACCCGAGTGAAGTACATCGTCAAGCGTGGCCAGGGCTACCAGGCTTTGGACACGGCGGGGGTGACGCTGCCCTCAGCGAGCGAAAACGACAGCGTGGTCCAGGCACTGTGGTGGCACCTTGATGAGGCACAGAAGCAGAGGCTGGGTGAGGGGGGGCGAGCGGCAGAGCAGCTCGGTCATGCCTTGGCCATTCGGGCTGGCGAGCAACGGGAGCGCGTTGCAACACTGCTTGGCATGGCCCCGGTAGAGGGTGCGATACGCCCGCCGGTGCGCCTTGGCGATGGTCGGCTGGGCTACCCACTGAGTGGTGGCGATGCCTCGCGCCCGCTACGCGGCCAGGTTGTCACCACGGCGGACCTGCAGGCCCGCCAGTCCATTCGCGCCGGGCTGCACCAGTTGTTCCCGCACCGCCCAGCACAGGACGTGATGTGGCTGGCCCTGCAACTGGCGCAGAGGCCTGGGCGGACGATCTGGACGGCGTTCAGTGAACTGGCCAGGCAGGTGGAGCGGCTCGACCTCAGCCTGCGTGCCTGGCGGGGGCAAGCCACGGCTGAAAACTACCATCGCCGCCAGCGTGTCGGGCAACTGATCCGCGAGGCATGGCAGCCTGACTTCTACGGCCCGGGCGGGGTGGAAGCGTTGGTGGTGCGCAATGACCCGGTAGGGAATTTGCCCATGTTGCCGCCAGGTCTTCACTTCGGGCACCTGCAACGCTTGTGCTTGAGCAATGTCGGATTGACCTCGCTCCAGAGCGATTTCCTTGGCCGTTTCAGCCATTTGCGAAGCTTGCAACTCAGTGGCAACAAACTGACCGCAGTGCCTGGCTTGGGTGACCTGCACCGCTTGATCAGCCTGGATCTGCAGCACAACCGGCTGGCTACCCTGGATGAGGTGCAGCACCTGTCGTCATTGACCCAGCTGGCCTTGAACGACAACCAGCTCACTGCCATACCCGGCTTGGCAACCCTCACCCGGCTCACGCGCCTGGACCTGCGGCGCAACCGCCTAACTGCGCTTGACGGTGTACAGGGCCTTACGCTGCTGACGCAACTGGACTTGAGTGACAACCTGTTGTCAGCCCTTCCCGAGCAGATTCGCAGGCTCGTGCGGCTGCAGTACCTGAATGTGAGCAACAACCAGTTCACATCACTGCCAGCGGGTATTGAGCACATGGTTGGCCTGACCCAGTTGAACCTTGCCGGTAATCGCCTTACCGACCTGCCGGACACCGTGGGCGGGCTGAGCAGGCTGTTGCAGTTGCACCTGGCAGAGAACAGATTGACGCGTGTACCAGCGGCGCTGAGCAATTTGACGGGCTTGAGAATCCTCAACTTGCGCGGCAATCGCCTCACGGCCATACCCGAGGGCCTGGAACGGCTGCGGCAGCTGGTCGAGCTGTACCTGGCTGACAACCAGATCATCATCGATGCGCCAGGTGGCCAACGGCTGGAAGCCTTCAGCGCCTTGCGAACGCTCAGCTTGAATGGCAACCCTATTGGCATGATTCCGCCACTGCGCAACCTCGACCACCTGCTTCATCTGTCGCTTCGCTCGACAGGGCTGAGCGAATTTCCCCTGGCATTTCTGGAGCGCCATGTGGGCGTGTATGTGAATCTTGCCGACAATCTGATAGTCGAGCTGAGCGAGCGGGCATTGGGCTGGATTCGGCAACACCCCAACCGACTCAATTTGAACAACAATCCCCTTGATGAGGAGGTGCTGGCGCGTTGGCGGGCGGCGCGCATGCAGTTTGACACGCTGAGCCAACGGGGCTGACGCAATAGTTACCGCAAGCGCCCCGCTGTGCAGTGGTGCAATCGCGGCTTCAGCCTTGAGGAGCCTGCGATGCAGAACTCGCCTTTCCCCGACGATTCCACCGATGCTTTGGTTGCCAGTCGCCTGCCTGGCTGGTTGACCAAGGCCTCGCCGGAAACCCTCTACAGCCTGCATGAGAGCCAGCGACGGCAACAGCAGGTACAGCAGCAGTTGCACAGCTGGCTGGCGCAGATCACGCCGCTGGATGTCTTTGCTGCCCCGTTGTTGCAAAACGCTTTGCAAACGCAACATCAGCTGACGCTCGATGTGCGCCAGGCCAACTTGCGACGCAGGACGTTGCAGCGTTTCCCTTCACACATTGCTCACATCCCGGATGGCATCAAAGAGCGGATCTACCAGCACAGCCTGTTGCAGTCGGCCCTGCACAACTTCACTGAAGGCGAAACACTCGCCAGCGCGATCTTGCCGGGCACCGCCGTGCTGGATGCGACCGGGCAGGCGTGTGCCCTTTCTCCCAAGGCTTTCTTCACGCTGTGTCGCTCGCTTGACCTGGGTGGCCAGTATCAGTCCTACCTGCGGGCGCAACTGGTGCCGAACGGGGAGGCTGGCCGACAACTCGAGGCGCTGGTTGAGGAAGGGTTTCGCGCAAGCCTGGAGGCGGCGCTGAAGCTGTCCCTGGTCAACGGGGAAATCCCGCGGCACGCCTACGCGCATTGTGCTCCGCTGTTTGCCCTGTTTACCCCGGGTGCTTCTTCGGTGCCGGGGTTGCGCCCAATGCAACTGCGCGTATTCGGCCAGTGGGTGCGCGGTGCAGTGGCGTTTGAAGTCACCCATCAGGGGGCAACCGGTGCGGCGTTAGAGGGGGTCTTGTGCTGGATCCCCGATGACCCTCAAGGCCCCTTGACCTGGTACCCATCCTGGGACGTCTTGTACGTGACCCTGGGCAAGCAGTTTCGCTTGCCAGGCTACGTCGAGTTCTTTCAGCGGTTTATCGGCGCCCGCGACCTGGAAACCTACACGCGTGCCTTGGACAAGGCGTTGAAAGCCAGCGGCCTGGATGTCCCGGTCCAGCTTGATGGGCGTCATGAAGCCATCGACGTGCCGCTGTTCGAACACTTGCGCAAGCAGCAGATCGACACCTTGCTGGACAATGCCAAGGTGCATGCGGTGCCTACTGCAGAAGTGGATGCGCAGGTGCGTGACAGGCGCCTGCATTTCTACCTGAGTTTTGCGCTCGATGCATTGGGCCTGGCAAGTTTCGCGCTACCTGTGCTGGCGTTGCCGCTATTGGGTATTACTGCGCTGCAGGTGGCGGATGAGGTCTATGAGGGTTATGCCGATTGGTATCTGGGTGACCGTCAGGGCGCGTTGGAACATGTGTATGCGGTTGCCGAGACCGTGGTAATGACCGCTATCAACGTAGGCGCTGGCGCAGCATCGCACCGTCTGGCACGAGCCGCACGGGTCGATGACTTGGTGCCTGTGCACACGGATGAGGGGGCGTTGAGGCTGTGCGACCCCTATTTGCCAGGCCATATCGCTGCCGGTGCCGGGCAGCATGGGCTTGAGATGCCCCATGAATGGCATGGCAGTGTCGAGCTGCTGCAGGATCTTGACCCTCAATGGACACAGCTGGATCAGCAGGCTGTGCACACCGTGATGCGCGCCACGGGCTTCAACGAGGACCAGCTGCGCCGTCTGCACGTGGAACAGGCCCCGTCTCCGGCGCGTTTGAAAGACGCCGTGCAAAGGCAGCAGTTACACGCTGAATTGCCGTGGCTGCAAGACGAGGGTTTTGAGCGTCATCTGCAGGCGCAGCAGCCTTTGCCATCGGACGCTGAAGCGCAGCTTTGCCGGGACTTCCCCGGGCTGTCCGTCAACGGGGCACGTGAAATTCTCGAACACAGCGCCGAGGGGCTCGTCGAGCAGTTGCAAGCGCGTCAGCGAGTACCGCTGGCCTTGGCTGAGCAGGCGCGCTGGTATCTGCGCGATGCACGCTTGGACCGTGCGTGCGCGGGTCTGCTGCAAAGCGCTGCAATCAACCGGGATACCGAGCAATTGGCCTTGGACCTGATCGCGGAGCGCGCGCCCTGGCGCGGGTTGCGGATAGAAATGCGCAAGGGGACGCGCTTGGGCGAACGAACAGCCTGGATAGGGCCGCAAGAGGCCAGTGAAGTGCGTACCGTGCTCAAAACGGACGAGGGTTATCAGGCTCTGGATGCAGAGGGCCAGCCGATGCCGTCGGCCAAGGCCGACGACAGCCTGTTCCAGGCATTGCTGTTGCAGCTGGACCCGTGGCAGAAGAGGGCATTGGGCAATGCCGGGGATTCTCCGCAAGCGTTGGCCGATCACCTCTCGCAATGGGCCAGCGAGCAACGCGACAAGGTCGCCTCTTTATTGGCTATGGCGCCGATCGGGCTGGGCTTCCGGCCGCCGGTAAGGTTGGGGGACGGTCGCCTGGGCTACCCGTTGAGTGGGCGAGGCGAAAGCAGTAACCGCGCATTACGGCGCGGTGTTCAGCGGCTGTTTCCTGACGTTGACGAGAATGCCATGGTGCATTTCGTCGCTGAAGCCCGCAGCCTTGGACGGCCCCCCTGGAACCATTACCTGCGGCTGTGTGACGACTTGCGCGCCTTGGATCAGGCGTTAGGGGCGTGGCTTCGGCAATCCTCCGGGCCCATCCAACTGATCAGACGCGCGCGCATTGCCCGGCGCATTCGCCATGCCTGGCAACGGCGCGTTCGCGATACGCACGGCAATCTTGCGCTGATACTGGACGGGACACGCCTGGGCACACTGCCGGCATTGCCCGAGTCGGTACGCTTCGAGCGCGTGACCACGCTGACCTTGAGCAGCCTCGAACTCACCGCGGTCGATCAGGGTTTTCTCGCCCGTTTCCCCAACGTGCGGCATCTGGACCTGTCGTCGAACAGGCTGGTATCAATACCCGATACCAGCGCGTACACGCAACTGGAGCTGATCGACCTGCGCGATAACCGTATCGTCGATATCAGCGAAGTGCAGGCTGGTTTGTTGCGCGCTAACCCAGACCGCGTGCGTTTGCAGGGCAACCCGTTATCAGCCGAAGCGCGCGAACGGTTGGCCATCGAGCCTGTGGCGCCGCGCGCGCAGGCCGATGAGCCGTGGTTCGACGGGTTGAGCGATGAGGAGGCTGCACACCGGCGTAGCCAGTGGCAGGCGCTTGAGCAGGAAGCTGGCAGCGATGGCTTCTTTGCATTTCTTGAGGCGTTGTGGCCCTCCGAGGCCTCTGCACTTCAACCTGCCGAGATGCGCCGGCGGGTGGGGGAATTGCTCAATGCCATGTACCACCATGCGCATATCCGTCGGGCCATTTTCCGGCAGGCCGCTGTACCACAACGCGGCATTGATCTTGATGCACTGATCATCAGCCTTCAGGTGGCATTACGTACAGACGGCCTGCGGGGCAGGGCGCTGGAACGGGCGTTGCGTAGCCTGGGGCGTGAGCTGTTCAGGCTAGACCAGGTCAACCGCTATGCAGCGCAGCACATCGAAGCCTTGCGCTTGCGCGCTGTACCCTTCAATCCAAGCGAAGTTTTTTTGGCCTTCCGCGTTCAGCTTGCAGAGCCACTGGGCATTTATGGCCAGCCCACGTACATGAGTTTCAGGCACGTCGAACAAGTGACGGCTGATGACCTGATCGCAGCCGAAGCTGCGGTGTACGACGCCGAGAACTCCGAGGCACTCAGCCAGTACCTGGCACAACAAGCGTTCTGGCACGATCATGTGCGGGTCGCCTATGCCGATCAGTTTTCGGCCGTTCGGCAGGCGTACGCTGATCGGCTAGCTGCATTGGCTGTAGACCCGGCGACAGGGCAAATGCCGGAAGGTGACGCTGACCGCCTCGTCGAGCAGCGCAAGGAAGAGGAGCAGGCACTGAGGCTGAGCTTGGCCCGTGGCAACGCTTGGACATGGTATCGGCTCGAACCGCCCCATGGCCCGGGTACCCGCGCCTATGCTCATTTGTCGAGGCGCCTTGAGATGAGCCTGGACACTTGGCGCGGGCTGCCCGGTGACCCGGAACATGATGCTCGATCTCATATTGCAGACGTCCTGCGGGCGTTTTGGCAGTCCAATTACCGCGAGGAGGGCCCCTCTCTGGGCTCGTCCAGTGTTGGCTCGGCCATCAGCTCGTTGCCAGGGCTTCCCTCAGGCATCATGTTTGAACGGTTACGCGCCTTGTCATTACGCAATCAGCAACTTTCGGTTGTCGATGCCGATTTCTTGCGTCGATTTCCCAATCTGGAGGATGTGGACCTGTCGGGGAATCGGATCGCTCACCTGAATGGGTTGGAACATCTACCACAACTGCGCCGGTTGACCCTGGGGGGAAACCGGCTCGAAACGGTCAGCGGGCTGGAACACTTGACTCAACTGACCGATCTGGATCTCAGTGGTAATCAACTGGAGCAGATGCCTGACGGTGTCGAGCAGTTGGCTCAACTGACCAGCCTGGATCTGTCCTTTAACCAGATCGCGGGCTTGGATGATCGTATCGGGCAGTTGGCAAACCTTGAGAACCTGCAGCTGCGCGGCAACCTGCTGGGTACAGTGCCCAGCACGCTCGGCAATCTCGCCCAGTTGCGCATTCTAAACCTGGGTGCGAACCGTTTGCAGGTTGTCCCGGAGCATTTGAGTCAGCTGAGCCGGTTGACCCAGCTGTACCTGCAGGACAACGCTATCACCTTGGATGCGCAAGGCCAATTACGCCTGGAATGGTTCGCCAGGCTGGAAATTCTCAGCCTTGAAGGAAACCCGCTGGGTGCATTGCCGCAGTTGCGCTACAACATACACCTGCAATTTTTGTCATTACGAGCGACGGGCATGCGCAGTTTTCCTCTGGCTCTACTGCAACGCTATCCCGAGTTGATCGTCGACTTGCGCGGTAACCGAATTGGGGTGCTGACCGATGAAGCGTTGAGCTGGGTGGAGGCACATCCGGATACGGTCAATCTTGAGCACAATCAGCTGAGCGAGGCTGTTATGGGGCGAATTCGAGAGGCGCTGGCGCGGTTGATGGCAGAGCGGGAGAGGGTGGCTGAGCAACAGATGCCGCCCGCGCAGAGGAAACCACGGGGTCGTAGGGGCTGAGGCTAAAAAGGACATGGCCCACCGGGCGGTGGGCCATGCAGCGTAACGATCAGCGGCGGCGGAACAGCGGCAGCGGCTGGTCGGTGGCGCCCTGGTAGGTCACCGAGAAGTCCTTCAGGCTCTGCAGCGCGTCTTCCGGGTCCTTGTCGGCACGGATTGCGAATGCATCAAAACCGCAGCGGGCCATGAAGAACAGCTGGTCGCGCAGCACGTCGCCAATGGCGCGCAGCTCGCCGGTGAACTTGTAGCGGTCACGCAGCAGGCGCGCATTGGAGTAGTTGCGCCCGTCGGTGAAGGCCGGGAAGTTCAGGGCGATGACCTGGAAGTGCTGAACATCATCGCCGATCTCTTCCGCTTCTTCGTCGCTGTCCAGCCAGATGCCAAGGCCGCCGTCGCGGGCCTTGAGCACGTGGGCATGGTCGCGCCACAGTTGCAGCGGGACGATGTAGTCGTCGCAGTTGGTCAACTCGTCGAACGAGGTTTCCTTGGGCAGCAGGTGCCAGGTTTCGTCGACGATCTGGTTGTTCTTAATGATTCGCTGCATAGACGCGTTCCTTGAAGGGGTCGATGCCGATACGCTGGTAGGTGTCGATGAAACGCTCTTCCTCGGTACGCTGTTCAACGTACACGGCGATCAGCTTTTCAATCACATCGGCCATGGCGTCCTGGGCAAAGGACGGGCCGAGGATCTTGCCCAGGCTCGCGTCACGTGCAGCGTTGCCGCCCAGGGACACCTGGTAGAACTCCTCGCCTTTCTTGTCCACACCGAGGATGCCGATGTGGCCCACGTGGTGGTGGCCGCAGGCGTTCATGCAACCGGAGATGTTCAGGTCGATTTCGCCGATGTCGAACAGGTAGTCCAGGTCGTCAAAGCGGCGCTGGATGGATTCGGCGATCGGGATCGACTTGGCGTTGGCCAGCGAGCAGTAGTCGCCACCCGGGCAGCAGATGATGTCGGTCAGCAGGCCGATGTTCGGCGTGGCGAAACCACCTTCGCGCAGCTCCAGCCACAGGGCGTGCAGCTGGCGCTGCTCGACGTCGGCCAGGATGATGTTCTGTTCGTGCGAAGTACGCAGGAAACCGAAGCTGTAGCGTTCGGCAAGGTCCGCCACGGCGTCCAGCTGCTTGTCGGTCAGGTCGCCTGGGGCAACGCCGGTGGGCTTGAGTGACAGGGTCACGGCCACATAGCCAGGGCGCTTGTGGGCGCGGGTGTTGCGCGAGCGCCAGCGGGCGAAGCCTGGGGCTTCGGCGTCCTGGGCGCTGTAATCCACATTGTCCAGGGCCAGGTAGTCCGGGTCGATGAAGTGGCGCGAAACGCGCTGTACTTCATCTTCGGTCAGGGTGCTGCTGCCGCCACGCAGGTGGACCATTTCGGCCTCGACCTTCTCGGCGAACACTTCAGGCGTCAGCGCCTTGACCAGGATCTTGATCCGCGCCTTGTACTTGTTGTCACGGCGACCGTAACGGTTGTACACGCGCAGGATGGCGTCCAGGTAGCTGATCAGGTCCTGCCAAGGCAGGAACTCGTTGATGAACGAGCCAACCACCGGGGTACGCCCCAGGCCGCCGCCGACCAGCACGCGGAAGCCCAGTTCGCCCGCTTCGTTGCGCACTGGCTCCAGGCCAATATCGTGCACTTCGATGGCGGCGCGGTCTTCCTTCGAGCCGTTGATGGCGATCTTGAATTTACGCGGCAGGTAGGCGAATTCTGGGTGGAAGGTGGTCCACTGACGGACGATCTCGCACCATGGGCGCGGGTCGATCAGCTCGTCTGCGGCAACACCGGCGAACTGGTCGGTGGTGGTGTTGCGCAGGCAGTTGCCGCTGGTCTGGATCGCGTGCATCTGCACGGTGGCCAGCTCGGCAAGGATGTCCGGGATGTCTTCCAGCGCCGGCCAGTTGTACTGCACGTTCTGGCGGGTGGAAATGTGGGCGTAGCCCTTGTCGTAGTCGCGAGCGATCTTGGCCAGTGTGCGGACCTGGCGGGCGTTCAGCTGGCCATACGGCACGGCGACGCGCAGCATCGGGGCGAAACGTTGGATATAAAGGCCGTTCTGCAGGCGCAGAGGGCGGAATTCTTCTTCGCTCAGCTCCCCGGCCAGGTAGCGGCGGGTCTGATCACGGAACTGCTTGACGCGGTCCTCGATGATCCGCTGATCGTACTCGTCGTATACGTACATAAAAGTCCTGTCTCAGGCTGCATGCAGCTATTCGCGCGCACGGCCGCGCACTCCGGTTCGGAGCTGGGGAACGATATCAGAGTGTGTTTATGCGCTAAAGTGATGTTTTTGCATATGAAAAGAACCAAACGAACTAAGTGAGACTGACTGGCATTTGTTCGCCCTGAGGTGCCGTGGGTTTATACTCGCGGGTTTGTTGCAGGGGTGTAACCGCATGCTCAAGGCGCTGTGCCAAAGCTTGTGCCTGAGCTTGCCTTTGGCAGCCAATGCGCAGGCAGCTTCAGTCGTGTTCCTCAACCCAGGCCTGTCCAATGAGACATTCTGGGTCAGCTATTCACGCTTCATGCAGGCCGCAGCCGACGACCTGGGGTTGACGCTGCGGGTGGAATACAGCGAGCGCAGTGCCGAGCGGGCACTGAGCCAGGCACGGGCGCTGCTCAAGGGCCCGCAGCGCCCAGACTACCTGGTGCTGGTCAACGAGCAGTATGTGGCGCCGGAAATCATCCGCCTATCGCAGGGCACCGGGGTGAAGCTGTTTCTGGTCAACAACGGTTTGACCGCCAGCCAGGCGCAGAGCGTCGAGGCCCAGCCAGAGAAATATGCTCAGGTACTGGGCACGCTGACCACCAACGATGAACAAGCCGGTTACCAGATGCTGCACGAGATGGTCGCCTTGCTGCCGCCCGGCAACGAACCGGTGGACCTTGTAGCCTTTGCCGGAGTGAAGACCACCCCCGCGTCGCAACTGCGTGAAGCGGGCATGCGCCGCGCCTTGGCCGATTTCCCCCAGGTCCGCTTGCGCACGGTGGTGTACGGTGGCTGGAACCGTGAGCGCGCCTTCGAGCAGGCGCGTGTGCTGTTGGAGCGCTACCCGGATACCAAGCTTGTGTGGTCGGCCAACGATGAGATGGCCTTCGGCGCCATGCAGGCGTTCGAGGCCGCTGGGCGCATGCCGGGGCGCGATGCCGTGTTCAGCGCCGTCAACAGTTCGCCCGAGGCGTTGCGGGCGCGTATTGACGGGCGCCTGGGTGTGCTCATGGGCGGGCATTTTACCTTGGGGGGGTGGGCGATGATCATGCTCAAGGACGATGCGCAGGGGCTGCAAATCAATCGGGATGGGCTGCGTGAGCACAGTGTCCCGGTGTTGCAGTCGATCGACCCGGACAAGGCGCGACGTTGGCTTAGATTGCTCGAACGTGACGACTATGGCATCGACTTTCGACGCTACAGCGCTCAAGGTCGCCCATCCAGTTTTCAGTACCCCTTTCTGACGTCGCCTGTGGAGTATTGACCTTTCGGCCCGTCGAATGGCGAAAAACCTTGCTTGAGGAAAGGGCATTGCTCGTCTTAACTGCTGGAGGTGAAGTGCATTCCCATAACCACAACAAGAGGCAATGCAATGGGAAACTCAACCAAGGTCCGCAAAGCTGACAGCAGTGTCGATGCCTGGGCGATTCTTTGCTTGATCGTCCTGGTGGTCGTTACCGCCGTGTATTGGGTCAGCCACCAGTAGACTTCCATTCAGACCGTGATGCAGCCAAGGCGCCTGTGGGATGGACTCCCGCAGGCGTTTTCATTCAGGCATTGAGCATCAGCGGGCGGTCAGGTGCATGGCCAGTTGCACCAAGCCGATCAATACCAGAATAAATAGCAGGGTGAACACCGTGCCCATGACAATGAAGTGGCTGGCTTTGCCGTGGGTGAAGTCGCGTGCGCGGTTCTTGCCGCTTTGCACACCAAAGGCGGCGGCGAGGATGCTGTGCAGCATTTGCCAGAAGGTAGGGGGCTTGCCTTGGCTTGAGTCGTCCATGGGTGCTCCTGGGTAGTCGGAGGCAATCACGGACAGTGTAGGCAATGGTGATGATGTTGGCCTCTTCGCGGGGCAAGCCCGCTCCCACAGGTACCCCACAGGCTTCAAGAGCAGTGGGGCTCCGGTGGGAGCGGGCTTGCCCCGCGAAGAGGCCGGTATAGCCAATAAAACTTAGTTGTCGTACCCAAGGTTAGGCGCCAACCAGCGCTCGCTCACGCTGACCTCCTGGCCTTTGCGCGCGCTGTAGCTGTCGATCTGGTCCTTGTCGACCTTGCCCACGGCAAAGTACTGCGCCTGCGGGTGAGCAAAGTACCAGCCACTGACCGCCGCCGCCGGGAACATCGCAAAGTGCTCGGTCAGGAACACGCCGCTCGGGCCCGTCTCACCAATGGCCGTGCCATCGAGCAGGCGGAACAGGGTTTCTTTCTCGGTATGGTCCGGGCAGGCCGGGTAGCCTGGGGCAGGGCGGATACCGCTGTACTGCTCCTTGATCAACGCCTCGTTGTCCAGATGCTCGTCACGGGCATAGCCCCAGTGTTCTTTACGCACCTGCTCGTGCAGCCACTCGGCGCAGGCCTCGGCCAGGCGGTCGGCCAGGGCCTTGACCATGATCGAGCTGTAGTCGTCGCCCTTGTCCTGATAAGCCTTGGCCACTTCCTCGGCACCGATGCCGGCGGTGGTGATGAAGCCGCCAACGTAGTCGGTAACGCCGCTGTCTTTGGGTGCGACGAAGTCGGCCAGCGACCAGTTCGGTTTGTTGTCGGGCTTGATGGTCTGCTGGCGCAGGTGGTGCAAGGTGGCCAGGGTCTGGCCGTCGTCGCCATAGACTTCGATGTCGTCATCGGCGACCTGGTTGGCCGGCCAGAAGCCGAACACGGCGCGGGCACTGATCAGCTTCTCGTCGATCAGTTTGTCGAGCATCTCGCGGGCGTCCTTGTACAGCGACGTAGCGGCCTCGCCGACCACTTCGTCGGTGAGGATGCGCGGGAACTTGCCGGCCAGGTCCCAGGAGATGAAGAAAGGCGTCCAGTCGATGTATTCGGCCAGGGTACGCAGGTCGATGTCTTCCAGCACCTTGACGCCGGTGAAGGAGGGCACCGCTGGCTGGTAGCCGGCCCAGTCGTACTGTGGCTTGGCCGCGATCGCCTTGGCGTAGCTCAGGCGCTCGGTACGGGCGCTGCGGTTGGCGGTACGTTCGCGGACTTCGACGTAGTCCTGACGGGTCTTTTCGACGAAGCCGGGTTTGAGTTCCTTGGACAGCAACTGGGTCGCCACGCCGACAGCCCGCGAAGCGTCGGTGACGTAGATCACCGCGTCATTGCTGTACTTGGGCTCGATCTTCACCGCCGTGTGGGCCTTGGAGGTAGTCGCGCCACCGATCATCAGCGGCAGGTTGAAACCCTGGCGCTGCATTTCGCGTGCAACGTGGACCATTTCGTCCAGCGACGGGGTGATCAGGCCGGACAGGCCGATGATGTCGCATTTCTGGTCGCGGGCGGTCTGCAGGATCTTCTCTGCCGGCACCATCACGCCAAGGTCGACGATGTCGTAGCCGTTACAGCCCAGGACCACGCCGACGATGTTCTTGCCGATGTCGTGCACGTCGCCCTTGACCGTGGCCATCAGGATCTTGCCCTTGGCCTCTGGCTTGTCGCCTTTTTCAGCTTCGATGAACGGGATCAGGTGCGCCACGGCCTGCTTCATCACGCGCGCTGACTTGACCACCTGCGGCAAGAACATCTTGCCGGCACCGAACAGGTCGCCGACCACGTTCATGCCGCTCATCAGCGGGCCTTCGATGACTTCGATCGGGCGTGCGCACTGCTGGCGGCACTCTTCGGTGTCTTCGACGATGTGCGCCGTGATGCCCTTGACCAGGGCATGCTCAAGGCGCTTGCCAACCGGCAGCGAGCGCCAGGCCTCGTTCTCGACTTCCTTGGTGGCGCCGCCGCCTCTGTAGTCATCGGCGATGGCCAGCAGTGCATCGGTGCCTTCCGGGGTGCGGTTGAGCACCACGTCCTCGACCTTGGTGCGCAGGTCGGCCGGGATCTCGTCGTAGATCTCCAGCTGGCCGGCGTTGACGATGCCCATGGTCAGGCCGTTGCGGATGGCGTGGAACAGGAACACCGAGTGGATCGCTTCACGCACCGGGTTGTTGCCGCGGAACGAGAACGACACGTTGGACACACCGCCCGAGCTCAAGGCGTGGGGCAGGTGGTCGCGGATGTAGGCGCAGGCTTCGATGAAGTCGACGGCATAGTTGTTGTGCTCTTCGATGCCGGTGGCGACGGCGAAGATGTTTGGGTCGAAGATGATGTCTTCCGGCGGGAAGCCGACTTCGTTGACCAGGATGTCGTAGCTGCGCTTGCAGATTTCCTTCTTGCGCGCGGCGGTATCGGCCTGGCCAACCTCGTCGAAGGCCATCACCACCACGGCGGCGCCGTAGCGCTTGCACAGGCGGGCGTGGTGCTTGAACTGCTCGACGCCTTCCTTCATGGAGATCGAGTTGACGATGCCCTTGCCCTGGATGCACTTCAGGCCCGCCTCGATCACTTCCCACTTGGAGGAGTCGATCATGATCGGCACGCGGGAGATGTCCGGCTCGCCGGCGATCATGTTGAGGAAACGGACCATGGCGGCCTGGGAGTCGAGCATCCCTTCGTCCATGTTGATGTCGATCACCTGGGCGCCGGCCTCGACCTGCTGCAGGGCGACCTCCAGGGCTTCGGTGTAGTTCTCTTCGCGGATCAGCCGGGCGAATTTGGCGGAACCGGTGATGTTGGTACGCTCGCCAACGTTGACGAACAGCGACTGCCGGTCGATGGTGAACGGCTCCAGGCCGGACAGGCGGCAGGCCTTGGCGATTTCCGGGATTTCGCGGGGTTTGTACTTGGCCACGGCTTCGGCGATGGCCTGGATGTGCCCAGGCGTGGTGCCGCAGCAGCCGCCGATGATGTTGAGGAAGCCACTGGCGGCGAACTCCTCGACCACTGCGGCCATTTCGGCCGGGGTCTCGTCGTATTCACCGAAGGCATTCGGCAGGCCGGCGTTGGGGTGCGCCGAGACGTGGGTGTCGGCCTTGGTCGACAGCTCTTCCAGGTACGGGCGCAGGTCTTTGGCGCCCAGGGCGCAGTTCAGGCCCACGGAAATCGGCTTGGCGTGGCGTACCGAGTTCCAGAAGGCCTCGGTGGTCTGGCCCGACAGGGTACGGCCCGAGGCGTCGGTGATGGTGCCGGAGATCATGATCGGCAGTTCGACCTGGTCATCCTCGAACACCTGTTGCACGGCGAAGATCGCCGCCTTGGCGTTGAGGGTGTCGAAAATGGTTTCGATCAGGATCAGGTCGGCACCGCCCTCGATCAGACCACGGGTGGCCTCGACGTAGTTTTCTACCAGCTCGTCGAAGGTGACGTTGCGGTAGCTGGGGTCGTTGACGTCCGGGGAGATCGAGCAGGTGCGGCTGGTCGGGCCAAGCACGCCGGCGACGAAGCGCGGTTTGTCCGGCGTCTCCAGGGTCTTGGCATCGGCCACCTGGCGGGCAATGCGCGCGCCTTCGACGTTAAGCTCGTAGACCAGCGACTCCATGCCGTAGTCGGCCTGGGAAATCTGCGTGGCGTTGAAGGTGTTGGTTTCAAGAATATCGGCGCCAGCGTCCAGGTAGGCTTTCTCGATGGCGGCGATGACATCGGGGCGGCTGAGCAGCAACAGATCGTTGTTACCTTTCACATCGCTTGGCCAATCGGCGAAGCGCGTGCCACGATAGTCGTGTTCCTCGAGGCGATAACTTTGGATCATAGTACCCATGCCGCCGTCGAGGATCAGGATGCGCTCTTTGAGTGCGTGCTGGAGTGCTTGGAGACGAGCGCTGCGGTCGGACATAGGAACTACCTGGTCGGGCGAATATCAGAAGGTGCCGAATCATAACAAAGCTGCGCGGTTTTTAGGCGTATCGCCCATTTGCATGAATTTTGCTCATGTTGACGCACAGGCACCCAGGCCCGACCAGGCAATCGTGATGGCTTTCAAGAACCAGGACTTTTCGCACATGGTGCATCGTATCCTTGCCGGCGTCTTCGCCCTGCTCATCAGCGGCGTAGCGTTTGCGCAAGCCCCCCAGTCGAGCCCGGCCATTTCCTACACCCGGGATATTCAACCGATCTTCACCGAGAAATGCGTGGCCTGCCACGCCTGTAACGACGCTGCCTGCCAGCTCAAGCTGGAAAGCCCCGAGGGCGCCGTGCGCGGAGCCACCAAGGTGCCGGTGTACCAGGGCGACCGGAGCACGGCGGTGCCCACCACGCGGCTGTTCTACGACGCCCACAGCGAGGGCGAGTGGCGCAAGAAGGGCTTCTACTCGGTGCTCGACAGCCAGGGCAGCCAGGCGGCGCTGATGGCGCGCATGCTCGAACTGGGGCACAAGACGCCGCTCACGCCCAATGCCAAGCTGCCCGAGGACATCGTCCTGGGAATTAACCGCAACAACATGTGCCCGTTGCCCCATGAGTTCGACGCCTACGCGGGCGCGCACCCCAAAGAGGGCATGCCGCTGGCGGTCACCGGCCTGACCGACCAGGAGTACAGCACGCTGCAACGCTGGCTGGCTGCGGGTGCACCGGTGGAGTACCAGCCGATCCAGGCCAGTGCGGCCGAGGCCAAGCAGATTGCCGATTGGGAAGAGCTGCTGAACCGCCCGGGCTCCACCGAAGCCCTGGTTGGGCGCTGGCTATACGAACACCTGTTCCTTGCGCATATCTACTTTGTTGGTGGGGAGCAGGGCCACTTCTTCCAGTGGGTGCGTTCGCGCACGCCCAGTGGCCAGCCCGTCGATCTGATCGCCACCCGTCGTCCCAACGACCCACCAGGCACCGACTTCTATTACCGGCTGATTCCGGTGCAAGGTGTGATCGTGCACAAGACGCACATCACCTACCCGATGGGGCCGCAGAAGCTCAAGCGGGTGAAACAGCTGTTCTACGCAGGTGACTGGCATGCCGCCGCGTTGCCAGGCTACGGCCCACGGCACCGGGCCAACCCCTTCGAAACGTTCGAGGCGATCCCTGCGGTGGCGCGTTACCAGTTCATGCTGGACAACGCCGAGTACTTCGTGCGCACCTTCATCCGAGGCCCGGTGTGCCGTGGGCAGATTGCAACCGACGTGATTCGCGACAACTTCTGGGCGCTCTTCCAGGAACCGGCCCATGATCGCTACATCACCGATGCCCAGTACCGTGGCGAGGCCACCCCGCTGCTGGCCATGCCGGGGCAGATCGATGACGTGGGCAGTGTGTTGAGCCTCTGGCATGCCTACCGCGACAAGCGCAACGCGTACGAAAAATTGCGCCGCGAAGCCTATGCCGACATGCCGGCGCCGGGCTGGTCGACGTTGTGGGCCGGTAACGACAATGCGCTGCTGAGCATTTTCCGCCACTTCGACAGCGCCGCGGTTAGCAAGGGCCTGATCGGCGATGTGCCGCTCACCGTGTGGTTGTTCGATTACCCGTTGCTCGAACGCACCTACTACCAGTTGGCGGTCAACTTCGATGTATTCGGCAACGTCTCGCACCAGTTGCAGACACGCCTGTACTTCGACTTGATCCGCAACGGCGCCGAGGTCAACTTCCTGCGCCTGATGCCGGCTGATCAGCGCAGCGCGATCCTCAGCGACTGGTACCAGAACAGTGGCAAGGTGAAGATGTGGCTCGACTACGAAGACATCGACACCGACACCCCGAGCGGCATCAAGCTCGACCCAGGCAACCCCAAGCGCGACTTCGGCCTCAAGCTGTTGCAGCGCACCGGCAGCCTGAATGCAGCGCCCGATCCGATCAACCGCTGCCAAGGCGCCTACTGTTCGCGGCCGCAGATGAGCGAAGAGTTCCGCAATGCCGAGCAGTCGCTCAGCCGCCTGGTGTCGCGCCCGGCTGCCGGGCTCAAGGTCATCAACCAGTTGCCTGAAGCGACCCTGCTGCGCATCGAAGGGCAGGGCGGTCAGCGCCAGGTGTACAGCTTGCTGCGCAACCGCGCGCACAGCAACGTCGCCTTCCTGCTGGGCGAGGCCGTCCGATACCAGCCGGGGCTGGACACCCTGACCTTGTACCCAGGTGTGCTCAGCAGCTACCCCAACTTCATCTTCAACATTCCAACCAAGGATGTGCCGGAATTTGTCGAGGACATGGAGTATGCGCGTGATGACGCCGGCAAGTTCGAGCGCATCGTCATGCGCTGGGGTGTGCGCCGTAGTCATCCGCAGTTCTGGCAGTACTTCCATGACCTGAATACCTTCATCAAGGAGACCCAGCCGGTGGAAGCGGGCGTGTTGGACATGAACCGCTACGAGAACCTCTGATCGGTCAGGCTGACCTTTCTGAAATACCTGCGGTCGGAAACGGTGGGTGGTCCGGGGGCTGCTTTGCAGCCCATCGCGGGCAAGCCCGCCCCCACAGGTTTTGTGCAGTCCCTGTGGGGGCGGGCTTGCCCGCGAACGAGTGCGAAGCGCTCGCCGAGGCCTCAATGCACCGGCAATCGCAGGGTATTTCATGCTGTATTCGCTTCAGGCACTGCGGGCGTTCGCCGCCTGGGTGGTGGTCTGCCACCATTTCATGCAGATCTTTTTCGACTTCAAGGCCAGTGGGCCGATTGGCCAACTGCTGACTGACCGGGGCGCCGTCGGCGTCGATATCTTCTTCGTCATCAGCGGCCTGGTGATCTACCTCTCCACCCGTGACAAAGCCATCGAGCCTCGGCAGTTCCTGCTTAACCGGTTATTGCGCATCGTCCCGGCGTACTGGTTCTACACCTTGGTCATGGCGGGCCTGCTGCTGGCGGCCAGCCGCTGGATGCCGCACCAGGAATTCGACTGGCATCACCTGTTGCTGTCGCTAGTGTTCGTGCCAGCGGAAAACCCCGGTGGATATGGGCTCTATCCCACCTTGAACGTGGGCTGGACGCTGAACTTCGAGATGTTTTTCTACCTGCTGTTCGGCTTGGCATTCCTGGTCCGCCAGCGCCATCAGTTACTGCTGGTCAGCGTCGCGCTGCTGCTGGTGAGTGAAGTGCTGGGCCGGCTGGGTGTGCTCAGTCATTTCTACAACAACGACATCATCTACGAGTTCCTGCTGGGCATCGGCCTGGGAGTGCTGTATCACCGAGGCCTGATTCGCCAGGGCATTTGCATGCCCCTGGCGTTGCTCGCCGTGGCGGGGTATGCCCTTTACCACCTGGACGCCTCCCAGCGGCTGCTGCACTGGGGCCTGCCGAGCGCGCTGGTGGTACTCGCCTTTGTCTCCCTGGAGCCCCTATTCGCGGGCAACCGACTGCTCAAGGCACTGGGCGATTGTTCGTATTCGGTGTACCTGATCCACGTGCTGGTGCTGTATGCCGGCTGGTTCGCCAGCCAGCGGCTGCACCTTAACCCGTATCTGGTGTTTGCCCTGTGCGTGCCGTCCATTGGACTAATGTCGTGGTTCAGCTACCACTGGCTGGAGCGCGGCCTGTACCGGCGAATGCAGGCCTGGCTGGCGGCACCACGGGGGCAGGCCCCGGATTACGCGCTTTCCCGAGTCAAATACTAGGACTTTGTACAAGGGCCAGGTTGGCGTACACTTGGCCGCAAGTCTGTGAGGAACTTCCATGAGCGCTATAACCATTACCGACGCCGCCCATGATTACCTGGCCGATCTGCTCTCCAAGCAGAATACGCCCGGCATCGGCATCCGCATTTTCATCACCCAGCCAGGCACCCAGTACGCAGAGACGTGCATTGCCTACTGCAAGCCGGGCGAAGAGAAGCCTGACGACACCGCCGTGGGTCTGAAGAGCTTCACCGCCTACCTCGATGCAGTCAGCGTCCCCTTCCTTGAGGACGCGCTGGTCGATTACGCCACCGACCGCATGGGCGGCCAGCTGACCATCAAGGCACCGAACGCCAAGGTGCCGATGGTCAACGAGGACAGCCCGATCAACGAGCGTATCAACTACTACCTGCAGACCGAGATCAACCCCGGTCTGGCCAGCCATGGCGGGCAGGTGAGCCTGGTGGACGTGGTCGACGACGGTATCGCCGTGCTGCAGTTCGGTGGTGGTTGCCAGGGCTGCGGCCAGGCCGACGTGACACTGCGCGAAGGCATCGAGCGCACCCTGCTCGAACGTATCCCAGAGCTTAAAGGTGTGCGCGACGTGACCGACCACACCCAGAAGGAAAACGCCTACTACTGATTGTAGGAGCGCCCCGGCAAGGCCGCTCCTACAGACACTGTTCGCCGCTTCCTTAGCAACAAACTGTTACGGATTCAACCCCTGCGACAACAGGCCGCAGCCCGTATTCAAAGGGCTGCAGGCCATCACCGCCTTCGTCGGGTAGAAGCACTTGGGGTGTCATGCCAGAATGCCCCGGTTTTTCAACCGGCCCCTCCCCAGGGTCGGCACCTTTCCTGTAAAGGATGGCCTGTAAAGGATAGTTCCATGAATGATCTATATACCCGGCGCGCGGTTGTCGCCGGGATGGGCGTTCTCGGGCTCGGCCTGCTGGCCGGCTGCAGCCCGGCCCGGGGTCTCGAGTTCAAGCACGGCAAGAACATGAGCAACGAAATCCTTGGGCGCAAGTTCAATCTCAAGGACCCCCAAGGCAACCCGCGTACCCTGTCGAGCTTCTACGGCAGCATGCCGATGATCTTCTTCGGCTTCACCCAGTGCCCGGCGGTCTGCCCGACCACGCTGGCGCGGGCGGCGCAAATCAGACAGCTGCTCAAGGGCCGTGACCGTGACCTGTTCCAGGTGGTGTTCATCACCCTGGACCCAGAGCGCGACACCCCCGAAGTCCTCGATGCCTACGTCAAGGCGTTCGACCCGTCGTTCACCGCGCTGACCGGCACCCCCGAGGAAATCGCCGAGGTGGCCAAGGAATTCAAGGTGTTCTACGAAAAGGTCCCGGCCGGTGACACCTATACCATCTCTCATTCGTCCACCAGCTACGTCTACGACACACGTGGCACTTTGCGCCTGAGCCTGGGCCATTCCCTGAACGCCAAGGAATGCGCCGAAGACCTGGTCACCCTGATGGAGATTTGCTAATGGCTGTTTCACTGCAACCGATCAAGCGCGGCCTGGCCGCCATCGCCCTGCTGGGCCTGGCCTTGCCAGCCCTGGCCCAGACCACTGTCAGTGATGCCTGGGTCCGAGCCAGCGTGCCGCACCAGCAGTCCACCGGTGCCTTCATGACCCTCACGGCCAGCAGCGACAGCAAGCTGGTAGGGGTTGAGTCGTCCGTGGCCAAGACCGTACAGGTACATGAAATGACCATGAACGGCGACGTGATGGGCATGCGTGAGGTCAAGGCCGTCGAGTTGCCCGCAGGCAAACCAGTGACCCTGGACCCGAACGGCTTACACGTCATGTTGATGGGGTTGAAGCAGCAGGTGAAGGAAGGCGAGCAGGTGCCACTGACCCTGGTCATCGAAGATGCCAAGGGCGGCAAGGAAACGCTGCAGGTGCAGGCGCCAGTACGTCCGCTCAACGCCGAGGCTGGCGGTGGGCATGACCACATGCACATGAATCACTGATTCACCTGGGGCCGCGCAACGCGGCCCCCTTTGATTCAGCTGCGAAAGCGTGGCAGCGGCCTGTCGAGGGTCAACGACGTCAAGGTCTTGCGTACCTGGGCTTCGTCGGCCTCCAGGGCCTTGAGACTCGCGCGGATCTTGCCGGCGGCGGGCACATCGCCCTGCCGGTCGATCCAGTCGGCAATCTCCTTGCAGGCACTGCTCAGGCAGGCTTGGCGCTGGTTCATCAGCGATATGAGGGTGGTGAGCTCTCTTTCGGACATGGCAGGATCCTCCAATTCAGCCCTGTCAGTGTAGCAGACGGTTTTCTGGGCTCAGGCTGCTTTTCAAGCCGATTGGAGTGCGCGCAGATGCCTCGATCTGCGGGTGAAGTAATCATTAGTTACTTTTCGTGAGTTTTAAACTAAACGTTTAAAATTCGATATCTGTGCGCCGCACATCGTCTGGATTGAGCTTGAGTTTGGCAGTGTTGCTCGCTTGTTTGAGTGGGCTGTTCCGCCCGCTTGAAAGTTGATAGAGAGTTCTTTGCTTTTGGTTGTTTTGCGTAGGGCGTTTCGTTGTTGTAAGTGTTTGTGTGGCTCTGTTCAGGTGTTGTTACAAGCTGAGTGTTGTGTTTTGGGTTGATTGGGATTTAGATAGCGCTTGCTTAGGCGAAGACCATTTGGAGTATTACCGATGTCAGTGCGTCTTGCAGGCCTCGGGCTTACTCCAGCAGGCGTGCTGCCCCTGGACGCGACATCACTGAGCATGGGCTGATTTATGTCGCCAGCTGAGGAGAAGCATCTACATGCAAGCGTTGAATCTTAACAGCGGAACGCGAACGCTTGCGGTTGGATACGGAGCTTCCAAGTGTGGCGAGTTCGCTTTCGAGGCTGCTTTTGCAGTGGCGATCGTATCGGTTACCGAGGCCGATCTCTTGTTGATCGGGATGGTGTACTTCTTTCGTTATCTGCCCAGTGCGGTGTTTTCACCCATGGGTGGCTGGCTGGCGGATAACTGCAATAGAAAACGTACGTTGTTGCTGGTGGAAGTGACGAAAAGCATCTTGGCACTGTCCTTTTTCGCGTTGTTCAGCCTGTCCACGCCCGCGTTAGTTGCGTTGATTGGTTTGGCGATGATTATGACGGCGCTAGACTGTCTTTATGTACCGACGTTTCGTGCCTATTTCCCCGATATCGTGGAAAAAGAAAGGCTGCCTTCGGTCAACAGCGCTATCCAGGTGGTTGAGGATGCCGCCTCGATCATCGGGCCGTTGGTGTTCTCTGCAGGTGTGTTGTTGCTTTCCCGTGAGGCGGCCTTTCTTTTCTTTGCTGCATGCCTGGTGGTATCGGCGTTCAGTATCGCTACTCTGGCCCCGGGTAGGTCGAGCCCGCGCCAGGTCTTCGATGTGCGGTCTGTGGTGCGAGATGCTGCTAGTAGTGTGAACAAGCTCAGGGCCAGCAATGCACCGTTGTTCGCTGTCATCTGCTGCACCACGATTTGCGCGATGTTCGCCACCTCGGTCATTCGGTTCATCCTGCCCGCTTCGGTGCTTGAACATTTCGCTTCCGAGGCTGCAGTAGGGTACGTTTTATCACTGCTAGCGGCAGGTACTGTGCTGGGAAGTCTCCTGTATACCCGCTTCAACAAGCGGACCACCGCGCAACAGGTACTCCGTTATTGGGCGTTGTACGGCGCACTGTTTTTCTTGGCGGCTGTCCTGCTTCAGTTCAGTGACGTGCTGTTCTTGGTGATCCTGTTCATCGTCGGCTTTGTCGGTGCATTCGTCGATATCGCTATCGTGACCAACATTCAATGCCTGTCGAAGGACCGTGAAGTCGGCAGAAATTTTTCCTTGTACTACTTCACTGCCGTCCTCGGGGATGCTGCTTCAGGGCTAGTTGCCTGTTTTGTCTTTGTACTGGCGGGGCCGGCGACCTTCCTTTGGATGACACTGATGCTGTTTATCGCACCGTTGCGCTGGACACTGAAGAGCGCTGGCCATCGTAAAGGGCAAAGTTAGCCTGGAAAGGCTCGAGCAACTGGTCGGGAGGGTGCCGAAGCCCCTGCGTTGGGACTACAGCCCCAGGTATCGCCGTCAGGATTCGACGCAAGGATCTGAACCCGCAACAGCTGGAGCTTGCGTGGTGAAAAACCTGACAGGCAAAGCTACCTGAAGACATGCCTGGCGATAGGCCCCAGGTGTCACCCCATAAGCCTGCTTGAACTGCCGGCTCAAGTGGCTCTGGTCCGCAAAGCCAAGCGCAAACGCCACCTCTGAAGCCACCTGGCCGCGTTTCAGAAACTCACGGGCGCGGGCCAGGCGCCGTTGCTTGAGCCAGGCATGGGGCGGCAGGCCGGTGGCCTGGCGAAATACCCGGGCGAAGTGGAAGGGCGACAGGTTGACTGCCGCCGCCAGGGCTTCAAGCGAGGGTGGGTCGGCCAGTTGGCTCTCCAGCAGTTCGCGGGCGCGGGCCACCGCCAGGGGTTCATGGCCGGGTGCGGTGGGCTCGGCGCATTGCCCATGGCGTTGCACCAGGACCAGCACGGCATGGCGCCAAGCCGTCTGCTGCTCCAGGGCGCTGGCAGCAGATTCGGACAGCTGGTGCAGCTGGCTGAAGGCCAGGGCCAGGGCCGGGTCCTGGATCACACTGTCCTTGAAGATGGGCATGCCGTGGCGGCCCAGTTCCAGCTCTTCGAGCACGCCGGTGACCCGTTCATGCTCCGGGTAGAAGCCGCGATAGCGCCAGCCCGCTTCGTGGGCAGTGGCGCCGGTGTGCAGTTCGTCGGGGTTGATCAGCACCATGCTGCCGACCGGGGCCAGGTGCTCGCTGCCGCGATGCCAGAAGCGCTGGGCGCCGGACTCGATCACGGTGAAGACATAGCCTTCGTGTACATGCGGGGCGAAGCGCTGCTGAAAATACCGTGCGTGCAGCATTTCAACGTCGCCCAGCGCCGGCGCCTGCCACAGGTGGGTCTGCTCGCGCAGGGGCGTGGTCATGCCAGCCAGCTGCGCAGGAGGAAGAAGATCAACATGCTCACCAGCATGCTCAGCAACACGCTACGGGTCAACAGCACCAGGGCCACGGCTACCACCGAACCTAGCAGATAAGGGTTGAGCAGGCTCAGGTTCAGTTGGTGCTCAGGCATGAAGATGATTGGCCCGCAGATGGCGGTGAGCATGCCCGGCACCGCGAACCCCAGAAACTGCCGGGCATTGGAGCTCAGGCGCAAGGGCAGGCGGGGCTCAAGAAACGCATAGCGATTGAGAAACACGATGGCGCCCATGGCGAATATCAGCAACCAGGTCATGCACGGCCTCCAACGCATTTCTGGCAAATGAAACCGGCGCTCATGCCAAGCAGGCCGGCAGCCACCAGGGCGGTTTCCCAGTGCCAGGCACTGAACAGTACCGAGCAGAACAGCGACACCGCCACGCACACCACCGTGGCGAGGTTGCGCACCAGCGGCGCGATCAGGGCGACGAAAGTGGCGACAATGGAAAAGTCCAGGCCCAGCTGGTCGAGGTGCGGAATGTTCTGGCCAAGGACAATGCCTGCCAACGTGAACAGGTTCCAGGCGATATAGAACGTCAGGCCCACGCCCAGGGCATACCAGCGATTGAACTGCTGTTGGTCATAGTGGCTGGTCAGGGCGAAGAATTCGTCGGTCAACAAGAAGCCCAGGCCTAACCGCCAGCGCAGCGGCTGGTTGGACAGCACCGGGCGCATGGACAGGCCGTAGAGCAGGTGCTGGGACGTCAGCAGCAAGGTGGTGAGCAGGATCGACGCCAGGTTGGCACCGCCCTTGAGCATGCCGATCGCCACCAGTTGCGCGGCACCGGCGAAAACGATGGCCGAAAGCCCTTGGCCTTGCCAGGCGCTCAGGTTGGCTTCGATGGCCATGGAGCCTGCCAGCAGGCCCCAGGGGGCGACGGCCAGGGAAAGCGGGAGAATGGCGATGGCGCCGTGAAGAAAGGCTTGGCGGGCGATGTGTGGGCTATCTGGCATGGTGGCTGCAACGCGTGTACTCGGTTGGGCAGCATGCCAGAGTGGGGCGGGTGATGGCTTGAACGATCTTGCTGGTTTGGCGCTTGGCCGGGACGAATGTCGCTATCGATGGCTGGTCAACCTGCGTTGCGCTGTCACGCACCCGTTGATCTCCACCGCCTTCTGCAGCAAGGTCTGGCGATGCTGAGTGTCCAGATCTGCCAGCGACCGGTACACCTCGGCCTGGTAGTCGCGCTGACGCCCCCACTGCATTTCCAGGCCCTGCGGCTGGCTGCGGCTGCAGGCCAGTCGCGGGGCCGGTTGCGGGTAGTAAGGGGCGTACTGGGTGGCCATGCTCGGAATCGCCTCCAGCGTTGCGCGATACTCCGCGCTGGCATTGTAGGGCGAGCACCAGGTGGCGATGGCCGGAGCCGGTGCCGCGAAGCCCTGCTTGAGGCTGGCGACCAGCAAGGGGCAGGCGGCGTCCGGGATTTGCCCGACGGGCAAGTAGGTCATGTAGTAAAGCGCAAGCCGGTATTGCGCCACGGGGTGGCCCAGGGCCACTGATTTTTTCAGCAGTGCCACAGCGGTGGGCAAGGTGTGGGCCAGGGCTTGGCCCTGGCGGGTGAGCTCCGGATCGCTACCCACGGCAGTGCGCAGTGAACTGGCGCCGTCGTCCAGGCTGTCGGCCTGTTCGAGTAGCGGCAGGGCCTGGCGGTAGAGCAGGTCGGCATGAGGGTCGATGCGTGCGTCGAGCGCCTGCGCGGCCAGCGGCATCAGTGCAATCAACAGCGGGGGCAGGATGACCGCGCGACTCACAGGCATGCCTCGTGAGCGGCGCCGTCATGGCAGGCAGCCAGTGCTTGATGGACGGCTTCGATGTTCATGACAGGTACACGTGCGCCTCAGGCGGATCGGAACGACGACGTATTCTAGCCACCCAAGGGGCCTCGCCGGAAGAGCAGCGGGCAACTGTCAGACGAGCTTGATGGGTGCGACCTTGCGCTGAGCGTGTTTTTCCTGGGCCAGGCCAAGCTTGGCAGTGATGACCTTGGCCAGGGCATTGTTGCCCAGGTCGTTGAAGTGCAGACGGTCGACGAACAGGTCAGCGCCGAAGACCGGCGAGCTGCTGAGCATGCTGTTCATGTCGTAGCAGGGGACCGGGTCCGCCTGGCTTTTGATGCGGCGAAAGAAGGCGGTGTGCAACTGGCTGTCAAACACCCCGTCCAGCAAGCGGTCGAAGTTCGCCGACTGCGACTCCAGCCCCATCAGCATGGCCTGTTCACCCGCTGGCAAGGTTTCCCGGCACCAGGGCAGCAGTGGCTGGAGTATGAAGGTCAGGGTGGCATGGCTGTCTGCCAGCAGACGCTCCCACTGGCGCAAGGTGCGGCCGATGTTGTCGGCCGCGCGGGCCAATCGCTTTTCAGGGGGTGACAACGGCTTGGCGGCAGGCGCTACGGGAGGGCGCGCGGTCAGGGCTTGGCCGAGACGTCGCCAGAGTGATTGCCGGCGCGGGGCCGTAGCTGGCGGCATGCCCTCGCTGAAGCTGTTCAGCGTGTTCTGCAAGGCCATGGCGTGCAGCGGCTCGTGGGGGCTGGTGAGGACTTCGCACAGGGCTTCATGGGCCAGCGTATTGAGGCCGCTGAGTACCACCACATGGCCGAGCTGGCCGAGCCGGTGTTGGTGGGTAAGGAACATCAGCAGCTCCTGGCCGGCATTGAGCCCACAGCCGGCCAGGCTCAGCCAGACCTCACCGGTCAGCATCGACAGGTGCGAAGCCACTGTGTGCTCGTCGCTGCTGGCGCCGATACCCAGCGCAGTAGAGCCCCCTACCAGCAGGTTGATGCGCGGCGCCGCGCCGCGCTCGGCCGCCGAGAAACGCTTGCCGGCGCAATGGCTGTAACGCAGGCCAAGGGCATCGGTGTTGATGGTGCCGGAGCGATAGCCGCTCTCGTGTACATGCAAGGTGTGTGGCGCACGGCGGTTGCCCAGCAACAGAAAGCGCTGATAGTCCTGTTGCAGCGGCGAAGGAGGGCCCGGAGCATACGTGGTGGTGTCGGTCGTTTTCATGGGCTCTCCGAGCGATGCTTGCGGCTCAGGCCGCCAGTTCCTTGAGGTTGTAGAGCAGCCCGCCCGCACTAATCAGCAGCAGGGCGACGCCCGACGCCAGGCTGATCAGGCGGTTGCTGCGTTGCGAGGCGATCTTGCCGATGGCGAAGATGTACAGGCTGAGCACGGCGAAATCGATGGCCACCCACAGCAGCGACAGCACCACCATGCTCTTGCCGAACGATTCGGTGATCTGGATGAACTGAGGGAAAAAGGCGATGAAGAAGATGATGTCCTTGGGGTTGGAGATGCCCACCATGAAGCCTTGCAGCAGGCCGCCACGCCCAGGCCGCGGTGCCTCGCTCGCAGCCTCCGGCGTTGGCGCCTGCAGGGCTTCCCTGAGGGTGCCCACGGCGATGTAGCCGATGAACAGGCAACCCAGCAGGCTCATGCCGCTGAGCCAGGCCTTGTCGATGGCCGCGCTGGTCAGGATGATCCAGGCCGCGGCGCCAATCAGTACCAGCGATGCCCAGTTGGTACCGACGGCAGTGAACATGGCCTTGCGCGAGCCGGAGGCGGCGGCGGTGTTTACGATCAGTGCCACTACCGGGCCAGGGGTGGCGATCAGCAGCAGAACGGTCAGTGCGTAGGTGGCGGTCAGTGCGGTATTCACGGTCAGTTCTCGATCAATGTGTCGGGTGTTACGTGGGCGTGGAATGGGCAGCGCGATGGGTTCAGCGAGCCCGCCTCTTGCAACTGGTACTGCTTCCACTCGTAGTTGTCGGCATCGCCGAACGCGCCAAGGGTGTCGGGCATGACGCCGTCGTTGTAATGGGCCACGCGCTCGCGGATGCGGGCACGGATGCGCTTGCCACTTTCGGTGCTGGCATTGGCCACCTCATCGAAGTTTTCCCGAGGGTTGATGACGAAGGTGATGTGTTGGCCCAGGTTGCGGCTTTTCATCTGCCGGTGGCCGGGGAAGTTCATGTTGATGAACAGCGGCATGCCGGCGTAGCAGAACGACCATCCGGTGTTGTCAGGGTCGGTCGGTATCGCCTGCGGCCAAGGGTGTGGGTCGCGTGCATGGACGCCACGCAGGACTTTCCAGGCCAGGGCCTGCTGCTCGGCGAGGGTGCATTCGGTAGCGGTTTCGAGAAACACCACCAGCGGGCTGCCGATGCGCTGCTTGAGCGGAATCGGCGCGATGGTGCGCACGTAGTCGGCCAGGCCCTGAGCGATGTCATCGGCCAGTTGCTCGGCGCGGGCGAAGAGAATGTGGCACGTCTCGCTGGCAACCGCTTTGCGGCCGAACAGGCACGGAAAATCGGGGTTGGCGAGAATACCGCGAAAATGCTGTATGGTTTTGTAGGTCCAGTGTTGCGTGTTCCGCACATGTTCAGCGGCCAGCTCTAGCGCATCCAGGCGATAGCAGTTTCCATAACCCGTAAACATGATTTCCCCAGGCGTTTAATTAAGTAACGTTCCAGTCATATGCAGGCAGAATCGTTGGATATCTTTATTGTTTACCTGCATTTTCTGAGACAGACTTAACGTTGTAAAACGCGTGGAACTATGACCTACTATTAGTCTCACTCATGCTTCGGACGTCGCCATGTCGGAACGGATACAGGCCTTGCACGCCCTGCGTGCTTTCGAGGTGGCCTCTCGTTATGGCTCCTTTACCCGTGCGGCCGAGGAACTGGTGCTGACCCAAGGGGCCGTCAGCCACCACATCAAGACCCTCGAGGCCATGTTCGGCTGCGACTTGTTCGAGCGTCGTGGGCCGAAACTCAGCCTGACCGAGCACGGGCGCCTGCTCTCACAGGAGCTCAAGGTCGGCTTCAAGATCATCGAGAACGCCTGCGCATTGTTGCGTCAGGATCGTTACGGGGTGCGTCTGAAAGCGCCGTCCACGCTGACCATGCGCTGGTTGCTCAGGGCCCTGGACGGGTTCAAGAAGATCGACGACAGCAGCAGCGTGCAACTGTCGAGCGTATGGATGGACATCGACAGCGTGGACTTCTATTCGGAGCCCTACGACTGCGCCATCTTGTTGGCCAACGGCCGTTTCCCCGCCGACGTCGAAAGCTTCAAGCTGTTCGATGAGTGGCTGATCCCGGTGTGCCACCCCGATTACATGGCGCATGCCCAGCCAGGCCTGGCGGACCTGCGCCAGTGCGAGTTCCTGCACCCGTCCCCGGACCGGCGCGACTGGCGACGCTGGCTGGCGCGTATGGACGCACTGGATATCAGCATCGATCAGGGGCAGGTTTTCGATACCCTCGACCAGGGGATCTCGGCGGCCCAGCAGGGCTTGGGCATCTCGGTGGTGGACTTGGTGCTGGCCAGCTCCGACCTGTCGGCAGGGCGGCTGGTGACACCCTTCAAGTACGCGGTGGCCACCGGCGACGGTTATTACATGACCTGGCTCAAATCCAGCCCCAAGGCGCGGCAGATGCACAAGTTGCGTGATTTTCTGATCAGCCAGGTACCGCCGCTGGCCTACAAGGACATCAACTACTTGTACGGCTGAGGGCTGCCGGTGGATACCCGTTCGAGCATGAAGTCGATGAACACCCGCAGCTTGGGGGGAACCTGTCGCCCCGACGGCCACAGCAGGTAGAAGCTGCCACGCCGCTCCATGAAGCTGCCGAGCACGCTTACCAGCGAACCGGCAGCCAGCTCGCGGCGCACGCTGAAGTCTGGCAGGCAGGTGATGCCGCGGTGGTTGAGGGCAAAGCAGATGCGTGTCTCGACGTGGTTGCACACCATCGAAATGGGGATGTCATAGCCCTGGTCGGGGTGCTCCTGGCGTAGCGGCCAGTTCTCCAGCTTGCCACTGCTGGGGAAGCGGTAGTGCAGGCAAGTGTGCGCGCTCAGCTCACGGGGGTGGCTGGGGGCGCCACGCTCGCGCAAGTACTCGGGTGATGCCACCAGGTGATGCTGGAAGTGGCCGAGAAACTTGGCATTGAGGCGCGAGTCCACCGGCTGGCCACCGCGCATCACCACATCGAAACCCTCTCCGACGATATCCACCATGCGGTCGGTGAACTCCAGGTCCAGTTCTACCTCGGGGTACAGCGCCATGAAGTCGGCAAGTGCCGGCATCACCAACCCGGTGACCTGCGGCAGGCTCACGCGCAGGCGACCACGCGGGGTTTCGCTGGCCTGGGACAGTGCCTGCTCGGTCGCTTCTATTTCGGCTAGGATGCGCCGGCTGCGCTCAAGAAACAGCGTGCCTTCGGCGGTCAGGGTGATGCTGCGCGTGCTGCGATGGAACAGGCGCACACCCAGGCGGCTTTCCAGCCGCGCCACCCGCTTGCCCACGGCCGAGGCGGTGATGCCCAGCGACTGGCCGGCGGCGACGAAACTGCGGGTTTCGGCAACCCGGTTGAAGACCACGAAGCCGCTGAGGCTGTCCATGAGGCGCTCCCGATTGCGGACGCTGATGTCCGGAGTGAGCGGCATTGTAACCATCTTTTTCCGCAATGCCGCTGCCATGCACACTGTCGGCCTCGATTTCCCCTTTCAAGGCCTTCCGCAATGTCCCAGACTTCATCCGCACCACTACTGGATGAGCGCACCGAGCGCTTGCCCCTGAGTGGCCTGCTGGCGCTGGCCATGACCGGCTTCATCGCCATCCTCAGCGAAATCCTTCCCGCCGGTTTACTGGACCAGATCGCCGGTGGCATGCACATCAGTCAGGCCATGGCTGGCCAATGGGTCACGGCCTACGCACTGGGCTCGTTGTTGACGGCCATCCCGCTGGTGACCCTGACCCAGGGGTGGTATCGCCGTCGCGCACTGCTGATGGCAATCGGTGGCTTCGTGCTGTTCAACGGGTTGACAACGTTGTCGTCGTCCAACGCCCTTACCCTGGTGCTGCGCTTTTTTACCGGTGCCGCGGCCGGCCTGGCCTGGGGGCTGATCGCCGGCCATGCCCGGCGCATGGTGCCGGTGGCCTTGCAGGGGCGGGCGATGGCAGTGGCCATGCTGGGGCAGCCGCTAGCCTTGTCCCTCGGCTTGCCCATAGCTACCTGGCTTGGGGCATTGCTGGGGTGGCGTGCCACCTTTGTCGTGGTCACCCTGGCGGCGCTGTTGCTGGTGGTGTGGGTGTTGCGCGCGGTACCGGACTATCCGGGGCAGGCGGCGGGCAAACGCCCCGCGGCGTTGCAAGTGTTGCGTACACCCGGCGTGGCGCTGGTGCTGCTGGTGATCATGAGCTGGATCCTCGGCCACAACATTCTTTATACCTACATCGTGCCGCTGCTGGCGGCGGCGGGGATGGCAGCTGAAATCGGTCAGGTGTTGATGGTATTCGGCCTGTCGGCGCTGGCGGGTATCGGGCTGGTCGGGCTGTTGATCGATCGGCATCTGCGCACGCTGGTCTTGCTCAGCCTTGCCGGTTTTGCCCTGGCCACGCTGGTGCTGGGGCAGGCGTCCTCCTGGGCGATGTACCTGAGCATCGCACTGTGGGGCCTGACCTACGGTGGCGCGCCGACGTTACTGCAGACGGCCTGCGCGGACACGGCGGGCGAGGGTGGTGATGTGGCGCAGTCGATGCTGGTGACGGTGTGGAACAGTGCTATCGCCTTGGGGGGGATCATTGGCGGGCTGCTGCTGACGGGGGCTGGTGTGGCGTGGTTTGGCCCTGTGGCGCTGGTGCTGATTGGCCTGGCGTGGCTATTCGCCTGGGCAGGGCGGCGTAGCGGGTTCGTGGCAGGCTCGCGCTAGAGTAGAATCGTCGCATTAGGCACAATTGACGATCAGAGGTCGACGCGGTGGATTTGCAGCAGGGCTTTGTCCTGACCCGGCATTGGCATGACACACCCGAAGGCACGTGCGTGGAGTTGTGGCTGGCTACGGACCAGGGGCCGCGTCAACTTCGCCTGGCGCCGCAGGTCTCGGTGGCGTTCATCCCTCAGGCGCACGCCGCGCATGCTCGGGTGCTGCTGGCCAACGAGCCGGGTGTCGAGCTCAAACCCTTGCAACTGCGCGATTTCGATCAACGCCCGGTGCTGGGCCTGTACTGCCGCCAGCATCGTCAATTGATGCAACTGGAGCAACGCTTGCGCAACGCCGGCGTCGAGGTTTACGAAGCGGACATCCGCCCCCCCGAACGCTATCTGATGGAGCGCTTCATCACGGCCCCCGTGCAGTTCACCGGCCAGCCGGATGCCCATGGCGTGGTCTGCGATGCCCAGCTCAAGCCACTGCCGGATTACCGTCCGCCACTGCGTCTTGTGTCGCTGGATATCGAGACCAGCGAGCGCGGTGAGCTCTACAGTATTGCCCTTGAAGGCTGCGGCCAGCGCCAGGTGTACATGCTTGGCCCGGCAAACGGTGACAGCAGCGCCGTGGACTTCGACCTGCAGTACTGCGACGACCGTGCCGCGCTGCTCGAATGCCTCAACCAATGGATGGCCCGGCACGATCCGGATGCGATCATCGGCTGGAACCTGGTGCAGTTCGACCTGCGTCTGTTACACGAGCACGCCAGGCAACTGCAGGTGCCTTTGGCCATAGGGCGCAAGGGTGCGCTCATGACCCTGCGCGCTCACGCCAGCGGTGGCCATGTGTTTGCCGATGCCCCTGGGCGGCTGCTGATCGATGGCATCGAAGCACTGCGTTCGGCCACCTGGAGCTTCCCCTCGTTCAGCCTGGAGAACGTTGCCCAGACGCTGCTGGGCGAGGGCAAGGCCATCAGCACGCCTTATCAGCGCATGGACGAAATCAACCGCATGTTCGCCGAGGACAAGCCGTCGCTGGCGCTTTACAACCTCAAGGACTGCGAACTGGTCACGCGCATATTCGCCCATACCCGGCTGCTCGACTTTTTGCTCGAACGTGCCTCCGTCACCGGGTTGGCCGTGGACCGAAGCGGTGGCTCGGTGGCGGCGTTCTGCCATTTGTACATGCCGCAGATGCACCGCCTGGGCTTTGTCGCACCCAATCTCGGCAGCCGCCCCGACGAGGCCAGCCCCGGTGGCTTCGTCATGGACTCACGCCCCGGTCTCTACGATTCGGTACTGGTGCTGGACTACAAGAGCCTGTACCCCTCGATCATCCGTACCTTCCTGATCGACCCGGTAGGGTTGGCCGAAGGCCTGCGCCAGCCCGATGACCAACATTCGGTGGCAGGTTTTCGGGGTGGGCGCTTCTCGCGCAGCCGGCACTGCCTGCCAGCGATCGTCGAACGTGTGTGGCAAGGCAGGGAGGCGGCCAAACGCGCGGGTAACGCGCCGCTGTCGCAGGCACTGAAAATCATCATGAACGCCTTCTACGGCGTTCTGGGCTCCAGTGGCTGCCGCTTCTTCGACCCGCGCCTGGCATCGTCGATCACCCTGCGTGGGCACCAGATCATGCGCCAGACCCGTGAGCTGATCGAAGCGCGTGGCTTTGATGTGATCTACGGCGATACCGACTCTACCTTCGTCTGGCTCAAGGGCGCCCATGACGAGGACGCCGCAGCGCGCATAGGCCGTGAGCTGGTGGCAGAGGTCAACCTCTGGTGGCGCCAACATCTGCACGACTCCATGGGCCTGGAGAGCGCCCTTGAGTTGCAGTTCGAAACCCATTACCGACGCTTCCTGATGCCGACCATTCGCGGTACCGAAGAAGGCAGCAAGAAGCGCTACGCCGGCCTGGTGCAGCGCGCCGACGGCAGCGAGGAGATGGTGTACAAAGGGCTGGAGTCGGTACGCACCGATTGGTCGCCGTTGGCCAGGCAGTTCCAGCAGGCGTTGTACGGGCGGATCTTCCGTGGCCAACCCTACCGTGATTATGTGCGTCAGTACGTGCAGCAAACCCTGGCCGGCGAACTCGATGAACTGATGGTCTATCGCAAGCGCTTGCGCCGGCCGCTGGCTGACTACCAGCGGAACGTACCGCCCCATGTGCGTGCTGCGCGCCTTGCCGATGAATACAACAGCCGTCTCGGGCGCCCCCGGCAATACCAGAACGGTGGCTGGATCAGCTACCTGATCACCACTGCCGGCCCTGAACCCTTGGAAAGCCTGCAGGCGCCAATCGACTACGAGCACTACCTGAGCCGCCAGTTGCAGCCGGTGGCCGATGCCATCTTGCCCTTTGTCGGGGATGATTTCGCGGCGCTGACGGGCCGCCAGTTGCCATTGTTCTGATAGCGGGCGTTACCTATCTAGCGCCTCGCAAAGCCTCTGCTGCCTAGGCTGGCCCTCTTTATTGGTCAGGAGGCTTTGAGCATGGGCACTACACAATCGTCGGGTGAGCCGCGCCCGGACACGCGGCAGCGCGACAGCGAAGCGTTTCAGGACGACATCATCGGTAAGCGCCTACCCCGTTGGCTACGACAAGCGCCGGTCGATCAGTTGCCCAAGATCAGTCATGCACTGGCCAAGAGCCTCGCGTGTCGTCAGCAGCTGAGCACGCTGCTGGGGAAAATCGACGATATCGAAGATTTCGTCGCTTCGGCGCTTCAGAAGGCGCTCACTGAGCGCTATGCGTTCACCTACAACGTGCGCCGACTGACCTTTCTCGAAGGGCGCCGGGAACCGGTGATCAACACTCAGCCTGTAGGGGCTCACCTGACAGAAGTGGTGTATGAGGAAAAGCCACTGCTTGAGGTGGTTCTGCGTAACTTTACTGCCGAACAGGCCAGCTCAGGCGGCCAGCCTGTGGGCAATAGGCTGCTGGTGCCACGCTCGGGCGAGCCTAAACCTCCCACCGCTGTCGCATTCGCCGCGCTGTGCCGCGAGCTGGACCTGGGGGCGCGCTACCAACGTCATCTGGATGCGGTCCTGAAGCCTGCCAATGACGAGAAGCGCATTGTGTCGATGCTGGTGGATGCAACCCGTTACGCCATGCTGGTAGATGGGTACAAGGCCAGGCAGGACGGCGTGCTGGATGCCAGCGAGCTGAAACTGCTGGTGGGCATGTGCCTTGATGGCAAGGTGCTGCGCTTGGCCGGTGACCTGGTGGTGCCCAAGCGCCTGAGCTTGCTTGGGTGCGCGCTTGAGCAAGTCGTGGTGCTTGATGTAATCGACCAAGGCCCCTTGTTCAACACCACGCGTCGCTTGCTGATGCATGTACCGGGTGACCCGGTGGCGCCCTGGAGTGCGTTCGAAGACCTCAAGGCACTTAATCGAGCATTGGGCCATCGCTTGCGCGTCAAGTCGTACCAGCGGTTTTTCAGGCGCTTCGTGCCAAGACGCGACAGCCAAGCTTTTTTTGCCTCGGTGATCCCGGTTTTTGACGATCTGCCGGCCTGGGCCAGTCGTGACCTGAAACCCCATCTGCAGGCTTACCCTTCACCGTTGTTCAACGCCCTTGCGCAGTCGCGCATCCGCCAGATCAAAGAGGACGCGGCGATGATCGTGGTGCCGGTGGCCCGGCTCGACCGTGAGGTGCAGCGCGCTCATGACGAACGGCTGGTTGCTGAAGGCTGGGCGCTGCTCAACCTGGCGTCGTTTTTTGTTCCGGGCCTGGGGCTGGCTATGCTGGCGGTGACCGTCTGGGAGGTGCTGGGCGAGGTGTACCACGGCGTCGAAGCGTTGCATGACGGCGATGCTCAGGAAGCACTCGACCATCTGACCAACGTCGCGACTGACCTTGCAGCGCTCGCAGCCACAGTGGCGGGGGTGACCGTGGCGCGGCGGTTGTGGGCACGTTCAGCGGTGGTCGATGCCATGCTGCCTGCGCGGCTAGAAGACGGTAGCAGCAAGCTTTGGCAGCAGGACCTGGCAGCTTATCGCAGTGTCGCACCCAGTACTGCGGCCGCTCAGGATGCGCTGGGTATTCGACGTCAAAGCGGCCAGGCATGGGTCGAAATGGAGGGGCACTACTACCCGGTGATCGAGCCCGCCAAGGATGGCCAGTGGCAGCTTCGTCCGCGCGGTGGGAATGGGCCTGCGTTATGTCACAACGGCGCTGGCGCCTGGCGAGTCTGGAGTGAGCAGCCAGCGCAATGGGACGACCCCCACCGCATGTTCCGTCGATTTGGCGCACCCTTGGATAGCATGACGGACGAGCAGATCGACCAAGTCCTGGGTTTTCATGAGCTGAGTGCGGATCATCTGCGGGCCATGCATGTGTATGGCCGTGCGCCAGAACCCGGCATGCTCGACAGTGCCGAACGCTCCCGGCTCGACCAGCGGATTCGTCAGCTGATCAGCCGTTTGCGTGCGGGTGAGCGAGTGCAAGATGCCACTGTCCTCCAGCATGCCCGGCGCCTGGCAGGGGCAGAGGGTGTGTCGGACCAGGCCTTGGCCGAGCTGGTCTGGGCCCAGCGTCGTCATTTGCTGGGGAACCTGTATGAAACGGTGCAGGCCAGCGACAGCCCCGCAAGTGCATTGCTGCGCAAAGTGTTCCCTGGCTTGCATTGCCGGGCCGCGCAGGCACTGGTGGCCGCGGCCAGCGGGGACGATCGTCGACGCTTGTTGCAAAGTGGGCGGGTGCCATTGAACCTGGCCGAAGCAGCCAGGCACAGCGTCTCGGACATCCGCAGGGTTCGCGTGTTCGAAGCGTTGTTCCTGGATACCCCACAGAACGCCGATTTGGCTCGCGTCGTACTGGGGCTGCTCAAGTACTTGCCTGGCGCTGAGCAAGGGGTGCGTTGGCGTTTGTTCGAAGGCCATCTCGCCGGGCCGCTGCTGTCAGCGACCGTAGACGGCGCACAGGCATTCGACCTCGTGCACCACAATGGCACCTTTCAATTGCTTGATGCTCAAGGGGCGCGGCGAGGTGAAGCTGGCGAGTTGTTCGAGGTGCTGGTCGCGGCCTACACGGCGCAACAGCGCACGGCCATGCAGGTTGGCGACCCCTTCGCCCATAACCTCAGGGTCTTGTTGGGGCGTGAAGCCCTGAAACGACGCGCCGAAATCCAAGGTTTGCTGGGCGCCCAGCGCCCAGGCATCTTCCGCCTCCCGCAGCGCTTGGCCGATGGCCGCTTAGGTTACCCCTTGGGTGGGCGTAACTCGGGTGGCCCGGGCAGGCCACAGAGGGCATTGGCGGTAACCGTGCGTGAACTGTTCCCCTCCTTCAGTGATGAGCAGGTGGCGATATGGAGCGACAATGTTCGGCGCTCGGGGCGTAATCTGGAAACAGTATTGGCCGAGCTGCGCGCAGAGTACAGGGTGTTGCGCAACAGCCTGGAAGCGTGGGTCGGGGAGGCCGAAGGCGAGGTAAGGGAAGACCGGGACTGCATGCGCGGCACATTGCTGGATTGTTGGCGGCGCACGACCGACGCCGGGCAAACGCACCTCGATACCGATCAGAACTACCGCATGGTCCTGTACAACATGAGGCCCGGTGGGCTACCGGAAATACCGGCGCAGGTCAGCTTTGCCCATGTTTCCGATGTATCCCTGCTGCGCATGGAATTGCAGGAAATTCCCGCGAGTTTCATGCTTGCATTTCCGCGTCTGCGCATGCTGGATCTGGGCGGAAATTTCTTGACGCGAATACCGCAGCCGCTTTTGCAAATGCAGGCGTTGCGTCAGCTGACCTTGACCCACAATCGGATCGTGTTGACCACCAGCCAAGCCGCTACGTTGGCAAGCTCCACAACGCTGTGCTACCTCGACTTGTCCCATAACCCATTGGGCCGCACCTTTACCTTGAGTGGGTTGACCTCTCTGCGCTGGTTGAACTTGCGTGACACTGGCCTGACGCACTTTCCCCACGGCGTGACCAATCGTTCGAGCCTGATTTTCATGGACATGCGCGAAAACCGTATCAGGGAGATCCCGCCGTGGTTCTATCAAATGGCGCCGGGGCTACGGCGGCGTATCAGGCTGGCCGGTAACCCACTGGAGGAGGCTGAGCTGGTGCGTCTGCAGGGGGCTCTCATGGCGCCTGCTGTCGCGCTGGACGAGACGCTGCTTCGCGAGCAGCTTGAGCATGCCCGGGAGGTATGGGGGGATGCTGTCGGGACGCGCTTTCGTGGCCTGCTGCTGGCGGCCTGGGAGTCGGTGGATGTGGGGGATGCAGCTGATCGCTTCTTCCGAGTGCTGCAGCAACTGCTGCAGTCTGCGGATTACCACATCAACGCACAAGCCCTCGCCCAGCGGGTACTTGCCTTGTTGCAGGCGATGGCCAAGGAACCGGCCCTGCGCGATGCCTTGCTGGATATCGCCAATGACGAGTGGGGGTGTCAGGACGGCGCTACCTGGTGCCTGAGCAATCTTGAACTGAATGTGCTGGTGTGGCAGGCCCGGGCCGCTGAACAAGGCAACACGGAGCAAGCGTTGATTACGTTGGGGCGGCGTTTGTGGCGCCTGGATGAAGTTGACCGGCTGGCTGTGGGAGACATTCTTAATCGTGGTGGCAACCCGGATGAGAGTGAAGTGGGGCTCGCTTATCGCCTTGGCTTGCGTGACCGCTTGAACTTGCCCATCGCAGTGGGTGACATGAGTTTTCGCGCCCTGGCAGGTGTCACTGAAGCGCACCTTGCACGGGCCCAGGCGCAAGTGCTTGAAGCCGAGACGCAGGAAGAAGTCGCACGCTCGCTGGTAGACCGAACGTTCTGGCAGGCGCACCTGGAACGTGCTCAGCCGGCGCGCTTCGCTCAGGTCGACAGGCCGTTCCGGCGCCGTCTCGATCGTGTGCTTGACGACGAGGCACTGACTGACGAGGCCAGGCAGGCAGAGTCTGATGCGATTCTTGGTGCGCAGCGTGCCGCTCGGCGCGGGCTGATGCTCGACCTGACGCTGGCGGCATTGGAGGCCGGGCCGGCAGATGCGGGCATCAACGTGTGACGTACCGGCCACTGGCAGGCGGCATCGCGCAGTCTTCCCTCCAGTGGCTTTGGACTATGCTCACTCAAAAGATGGCCTTTTCGGAAAAGGTCGTCATCCAGTTCTGAGGCATGACTGGAAATTGCCAGTTACTTTTCCCTGACCACCGGATGTTTGAAGTGGTTTAGGCTCCAGATCGGATTTTTCTCCGTGATCTGTAGTCATTGGTTTATCGAGATATTAAGGAGATGTGTATGCTCGTCCGGTCACTGACCCTCGCCACCTTGCTCGCCGTCACCAGTCCTCTGTTCGCCGCCGACAGCGATGCGCCTTTGGCCAAGGAATTGGGCAAGGCACGGCCTTTGGTGATCATCGCCCCCAGTTCAGCCGACCCGACGTTACTTGGGTTGAATAAAGCCCTGGAAGACCCGCAGATCCAGAAGGCCTTCAAGGAGCGCAGCCTGGTGCTGTACAGCGTGGCCAAAATGGTGGGCAAGCGCGAAGACAAGAACCTTGAGCAGCAGACCACCATGGCGCTGATCCGCGAACTCAAACTGGGTGCAAGCGCAGGCACCAAAGTGATCCTCGTTGGCAAGGACGGTGAACGGCACATGCTCAAGGATGACGCGACGGGCGAGCCGATCGACCCGCAGGCGATCCTCAAGGCGGTCGATGATCTGCCGGCGAGCGAGAAGGCCGTGGCTGCACCGGAGCCTGTAGCGGCAGCACCTGAAGCCAAGGGTAAGGACAGCAAACCTGCGAAACCGGTTAAACCCGCCAAGCCTGCAGCGCCGCCCAAGCCGCTGGAGGACTGACAGCCAGCCCCCGCCTCTGGTCGCAGGGGCGGGGGCTGTGTATCACACTGTATCCTGCACGCCAACAGACCTATTCATGTACAAAATGCCGATTTCGGCGATACAACCTCGACACACCCGCCCGGCCTAATGGCTCCACTTCCCAACCACAGTGGAGCTACACCATGACTCATGCACGTAAAAACCTCGGCCTGCTCGGCGCCGCCCTGCTCGGCAGCATGGCCTTTGGCAGCAGCGCATTCGCTGTCGAGCCCCTGTCCCAGGGTTATCAGTTGGCGTCGGCCAAGGTACACGGCGAGGGCAAATGCGGCGAAGGCAAGTGCGGCGGCAGCAACAAGGCCACCCAGGGGGAAGGCAAGTGCGGTGAAGGTAAATGCGGTGGCGACAAAAAGGCCAGCCATGGCGAAGGTAAATGCGGTGAAGGTAAGTGTGGAGCCGCAGACAAGGCAGGTGATGCCTCGGTGACCGGTAAGTCCTGACTTCAACCCTTGGAATGACACAACGCCCCTCCTGCTGGTCAGGCGGGGCGTTTTGCATGTGGCGGATACTTATCGATGACTACCTCACCCTTGTTTGCAGGCCTTGGCCTGCGCCGTGGCCTGATGCCCGAGTTGTTGGCCCTTGAAGAGGGCGCAGTGGACTTTCTCGAGTGTGCGCCGGAAAACTGGATCGGTGTCGGCGGGGCCTATGGCCAAGGCCTGGCGCAACTGAGTGAACGCTTTGCGCTGACCTGCCATGGCTTGTCCCTGTCCCTTGGCGGCAGCCTGCCGCTTGATCGAGGCTTTCTGGATCAGACCCGGCAGTTTCTCGATCGTCATCGGGTACGGCTGTACAGCGAACACCTGAGTTACTGCAGCGATGACGGCCACCTCTACGACTTGATGCCGATCCCCTTCACCGAAGAGGCAGTGCATCATGTCGCCGCCAGGATTCGCCAGGCGCAGGACCACCTGCAGCGGCGCATCGCCGTGGAAAACATCAGCTACTACGCGGCGCCCTACCAGGCGATGAGCGAGCTGGAGTTCATCTGTGCGGTACTCGACGAAGCCGATTGCGACCTGCTGCTGGACGTCAACAACGTGTTCGTCAACGCCTGTAACCATGCTTACGATGCGCAGGCGTTCCTGCACGGGCTGCCGCAGGCCAGGGTTACCGGCATGCACGTGGCGGGGCACTATGACGAGGCCCACGACCTCAAGGTCGATACCCACGGAGCACCGGTGAAGGAGGACGTCTGGTCGTTGTTCGCGACTGCCTGCATACGCTTCGGCGCCAAACCGACGGTGCTCGAGCGTGACTTCAACTATCCGCCGTTGGCCGAACTGCTCGAAGAGACGGCCCGCATCCGTGCTGTACAGCAGGAGGTGGCGCATGAGCGAAGTGTTGCGTGAACAGCAGTTCACCCTGGCGCGGCACCTGCGCGACCCCGCCCGGCATGCCCCGCCGCCTGGCATCGAGGCGCGCCGTTTGAAGGTTTACCGTGAGCTGTTCTACGGCGCTATCGAAGGCTTGTTGGCCGGCAGTTTCCCGGTGATGCGGCAAACCCTGGGCGAGGCGTGCTGGCATGCCCGGGTGCGTGATTTCTATGCCAACTATCGCAGCCAGACCCCCTTATTCACCGAGATCGCCGAGGCGTTCATCGACTACCTCCAGGGGATCAAGCCCGATGCCCCGTGGCAGCTTGAGCTTGCCCATTACGAGTGGGTCGAAGCCCAGCTCTACCTGAGCGATGCCCAAGACCCGGCCCATGACCCACAAGGCGACCTGCTGCTGGGTGAACCGCTGCTGTCGTGTACGGCCAGGGTGTTGGCCTACCGCTGGCCGGTCGAGCGTATTGGCCCTGGCTATCAGCCCCAGCAAGCGCCTGAGGTGCCCACGTTGCTGCTGGTGTACCGTGACGCCGGGTTGCAGGTGCGCTTCGCTCGCCTTGCGCCCATGGCTTATCGCTTGTTGGCAGAGGTGAGGGGGACCGGCCAGCAGCGTTTGCAAGCACTGGGAGGGGATCAAGAGCAAGGCCTGGCTTTGCTGGAAAGCTTGCGCGCGCAAGGCATTGTCATCGGGACATGCTGAAACTAAAAAGGGCTCAGGGCCAATCGGCCCTGAGCCCTTTTTTTTGCGGTTCAAGCCCTCGCGGCGAGCCGTGCTTCAAGCCAGCGGTCAAGGCTCAGGCGGCCGGCCCCTTTGAGCAGCAAGGGCAGTAGCGCCACCAGGTAGATCAGGGGCAACTTGAAGTTGCCGAAACCCTGGTCGGTGATGGCATACCCCTGTGCCAGTTCCGCCAGGCTTGACCACTGTGCCGGCCAATGCACCGCAGCGATGGCCACCACCGTGATGACCATGAGCCCGGCCGAGGCCAGGCGTGTTCCCAGGCCCAGCAACAGCAGCAAAGGCAGGATCAGCTCGGCCCACATCGACAGTTGCCAGTTCAGTTCTGCCGGCAGTGCGCTAAAGGGGAACGGGAAGCTGGACTGCAGGTCGCCGAACCAGTTGGCGCCATGGAGTTTCTCCAGGCCGGACTCGAAAAATTCCCAGGCCAGAAACAGGCGCAGTGGCAGGTCGGCACTCCAATTCCCGATACGGTCAATGTGGCTGAAAGTGCGAGTAAGGGTTGTCATGGTGGTCGTCTCGTGTCAGGACAGGGCGGTGGTAGTGCGGCGCTGGCGCAGGGCCAGTTTGGCGGTGAGCTTGAAGGCGATGGCGCTGAACATCAGGGCGAAGGCCACCGGGTACCAGCCAGCCATCGGGATGCGTTTGTAGAACGACAGGCAGAACACCCCGGCCAATACCCACATGCCGATGCAGTGCAGGGCCTTCCAGGTATTCGCGCCGAGCACGCGCATCGGGGCCTTGAACGAGGTCAGGGTGAGCAACGCAAGGAACAGGTAGCCGATTGTGCCCGGCAGGCTGGAAGTGGCTGTGCGATCGCTCCAGAACAGATCCGGAAACTGCTGCGCATAGCGGTAGAGCAACAGCCCGTGCACGGTGTGCGAGAAGGCGAAGGCCAGGCCCAGGTAGCGCCGCTCGCGCACCAGGCGACGGCTACCGGAGCCGGGCAGAAAGGTGACCAGCGACGAAGCCAGAAAGGTAATCAGAAACAGTGCGAAGGAGCTGCGAGCGGTGGCCCGGATAGCCGCGCGCAGGCTGTCCGGGCCGGGTGGGTTGGCGGCCAGCGCCACGGCAGTCATTGCCAGCGTCAAACCGGCCAGGGCGGTAAACAGCTTCCAGCCAGAGGGCAGGGTGAGGGGTTTCATTGTTGCAATTCCCGGGTTGTCGTTGTGTGACCGGGAGTGTGCGGGGGTGGGGTATCACCAGTGTGTCGGAGAATGCGACGCAGTGTATCGGACTGTAGCTATCGGTTACGTAAGACGGCGCTTGCTAGCAGAACTGCGCAGATTTTGAAGCCGGTGCAGATCAGGTCGCTGGCTTGGCGGCGCGGTTCATTTCAGCTCGATTTGTGCACACAGCCCGCCGCCCTGGCGATTGCTAAGGGTCAATCGCCCCCCCATGGCCTGGGTCAATTGCTGAGCGATCGCCAGCCCCAGCCCGGTGCCCCCGGTACTGCGGTTGCGCGAGCTCTCTACCCGGTAAAAGGGCTTGAGCACTTCATTGAGCTCATCTTCCGGAATACCTGGGCCGTCATCGAGTACTCGGATTTTGGTGCAGCCCTGCTCACGGCTGACCTCCAGTTGTGCTTTGCCGGCGAATTTAAGGGCATTGTCCACCAGGTTGACCAGGACCCTGCGCAACGCATGCGGGCGGGTTTCCAGCAGGCCTTCGGCGTTGCCGTGGCGTTCGACCTGGGCGCCGCTGTCCTGGTAATCGAACACCAGGCTGTCGAGGAAGGCGTCGAGGTTGATCCGGCACCGGGCCTCGGTGTTGATGTCCATGCTGCGGGCATACGCGACACCTTCGCGTACCAGATGCTCCATGGCATCCAGGTCGTGCCACAGCTTGTCTTTCTCGACCCCCTCATCCATCACTTCGACCCGCAACTTCATGCGGGTGATGGGGGTTTGCAGATCGTGGGAAATCGCCGCCAGCAACTGCATGCGCTCCTTGAGATAGGCCGCGATACGCGCCTGCAAGGCATTGAAGGCGACGGCGGCGTACTTCACCTCGCGCGGGCCGCTTTCGTCCAGTTGCACACTGGGCTTGTCTGGGTCGAGGTTGTCCACCGCCTGCGACAGGCGGGTGAGCGGGCCGATGGCCAGGCGTACTGCAAGCCAGGTACACAGCAACAGCAAGGCCAGCTGGATCAGCAGTACTACCGGCAGCCAGCGGGCAACCGGTACGGGGGTCGGGGTGACGTCAACGGTCAGGGGGGCGCCATCGGCGAGGCTCAAGTGCACCTGAAAATGCGTATTCGGGCCTGGGATCTCCTGGAAGGTCAGGCGATAGTCGTCGCCGATGGCTTTGACGATCGATTCGGCGGCCATGGGCGGGTCGCTGGTAGGCATCGCCTGGCCATCCTGGCCATGGTCAAGGTGGTAGCGGTAGGTGCGCCGTTCCAGGCGCGGCAGCCAGGCGGCGCGTTCGGCTGCGGGCAGGCGGTCGAGAATGGCCACCGAGGTGGCGACGTCCTGCTCCAGGTTGTTGAGCATCATCGAACGGCTGCTGATGTAGCGCTCGTAGGCTTGCAGGCCGAACGACAGCCCATAGGCCAGCACCAGGCCTGTGAAGAAGATCAGTGCCAGCCGTGAGGCGAGGGTCCGTGGCCATTTCATGAGGGCGACTCAAGCAGTTGCACCGGCAGTGAAAAGACGTAGCCTTCGCTGCGCACGGTCTTGATGCAGCTGGGTTCACGGGCGTCGTCACCCAGGCGCTGGCGCAATCGGCTGACCAGCAGGTCGATGGAGCGGTCGAAAATGTCTGCTTCGCGGCCCTGGGTCAGGTTGAGCAGTTGTTCGCGGCTGAGCACCCGCTGCGGGTGGTCGAGAAATACACGCAACAGCCGGTATTCTGCACCGCTCAGGGCCACCAGGGTGTCTTCGCTGTCGAGCAGGTGGCGCGCGGTGGTGTCCAGGCGCCACTGGCCGAAGGCTACCAGGCGGCTGCTTTCACTGATGGTCAGGTTGGGCGGCAGCATGCGCGTGCGGCGTAATACGGCATTGATGCGGGCCAGCAGTTCACGCGCGGAAAAAGGCTTGGTCAGGTAGTCGTCGGCGCCCATCTCCAGGCCGATGATGCGGTCGGTCTCGTCGTTGCGTGCAGTCAGCATCAGCACGGGGGTGTTGCGGTGCTTGCCGGCGCGCAGTTCACGGCACAGCAACAGGCCATCGTCGCCGGGCATCATGATGTCGAGGACGATCAGGTCGACGCTGTTGGCTTCGAGAAAGGCGCGCATCTGCCGCCCATCGGCCACGATGCTGGTGCGCAGGCCGTTCTTCTTCAGGTAGTTGCCGACCAGTTCGCGGATCTCGCGGTCGTCGTCGACGATCAGGATGTGATCGACGTGTTCCATGCGCAGCGTTCCTGTGTGGGGTGGGATGGGCGCAGTGTACCGAGCGTTATCGTGCTTGCCTGCGCGGTTTTGTATTGCAGTGTATCTGGTGCTGAACGGGATACAGCAGGAAGCAGATCACAGGCTCGGCTGACACAGAGGGGATACCAGGCGGACGTGTAATGGCTCTCGACCGGGGAGCAATACTCCCCACCCCAAGCGTTACACAGGAGAGTTGTCATGAACCTCAAAACCTTCGCCAGCGCCAGCCTGTTCGCCGTGCTCAGCCTCGGCGCCATTGCCGCCCAGGCCGCCCCCTCGCCGATGAGCGATGCCAGTGTCATGCAGTACCGCTACGGTGATCATCTGGATGTGAAGAAAGTCCTGTCGGTGCAGGATGATCAAAGCACCACCTGCGGCCTGGTCAACACCCGCATGGACTACCTCGATTCCAAGGGCCAGCGCCAGAGCGTGGAGTACCGCTCCTATGCCACCGGCGGCTGCCATGAGAATTGATCGCCGCCTGATGCTCAAGGTGGGTGGCATTGCGCTGGCCCTGACAGGCCTGGGCCTTGCCGGTTACCTGGAGGCCCGCGACAGTTACGGCGCCATGCCCTCGCTGTCGGGCGCCAGCCAATGGCTGAATTCCCCGCCACTGGATGCGCCGGCGCTCAAAGGCAAGGTGGTGCTGGTGGACTTCTGGACCTGGGACTGCATCAACTGCCAGCGCAGCCTGCCGCATGTGAATGCGTGGGCACGGCGTTACGCCGACCAGGGGCTGGTCGTGGTGGGTGTGCATACGCCTGAGTATGACTACGAGCATGATGTGGCCACCTTGCGTGACAAGGTGGCCACGCTGGGGATCGCTTACCCGGTGGCGGTGGACAACGACCACCAGGTGTGGAATGCCTGGGGCAACCAGTTCTGGCCGGCGCACTATTTTGTCGACCGCAAAGGGCAGGTGCGCCATGTGCATTTCGGCGAGGGGGATTACGCCGGGCAGGAACAGGTGTTGAAGGCCTTGCTGGATGAAAAGGGTTGATGCGCCTGTGCCGGACCTTTCGCGGGGCAATCCCGCTCCCACAGGATCAGTGCCTGCCTCAGCAACACATGGCAGCTGTGGGAGCGGGCTTGCCCCGCGAAAGGGCCGCTGCCGACTCAGCTAAAACTGGCAAAGTGCGCCTGCATCCGCCCCGCATCGGCCTCGCGCCCACTGAACAGCTCGAACGCCTTGACCGCCTGGAACACCGCCATGTTGCTGCCATCCAGTGTCCGGCAGCCCAGCGCCCGCGCCGCACGCAACAGTTCGGTTTCCAGCGGGAAGTAGATGATCTCCGCCACCCACAACCGTTCGTGCAGCAGTTCCACCGGCAACGGCGTCCCCGGCAGCTTGGCCATGCCTACCGGCGTGGTATTGACCAGCCCGTCTGCTTCGGCCAATGCCGCGCTCAGGTCGGTACCGAGCACCGCGCGGCCTGCGCCGAAGTGCGCGTTAAGGTTGTCGACCAGCGCTTGCGCCCGCGCAGCGTCCACCTCGAACAGCACCAGCCGTTCGACCCCTTCGCCCAGCAGCGCATGGGCCACCGCCGAGCCGGCACCTCCGGCGCCCATCTGCACCACCTGTCGGCGTGCCACATCCGGCAGGCCGCGGCGCAAGCCTTCGGCAAAACCCAGGCAGTCGGTATTGTGGCCAACCCGTTTGCCATCCTTGAGCACCACGGTGTTCACCGCGCCAATCCCACGCGCTTCATCGGACAGCTCGTCGAGCAGCGGCAAAATCGCCTGTTTGAACGGGTAGGTGATGTTGAGCCCGGTGAACCCGGTTTGCTGTGCTGCATCGAGCAGGCCGGGCAGGGCGCTGTCGTCCAGTTGCAACTGATCGGCATCGATCAGGCGATAGAGATAACGCAGCGCCTGGGCGTCACCTTCATGCTCGTGCAGCGCCGGGGTGCGTGACAGTTGGATACCACGGCCGATCAGGCCGGCGAGGATGGCCTGTTCGCTCATGCTGTCTGCTCCCGCAACATCTCCCCGAAATGGCTCAGGGCGAGGCGATAGCCATGGCTGCCCAGCCCGCAGATCACACCCACGGCGATCGACGAGACGAACGACAGGTGGCGGAAGGGTTCGCGTTTGTGCACGTTCGACAGGTGCACTTCGATGACGGGCAACTCACTGGCAACCAAGGCGTCACGGATGGCCACCGAGGTGTGGGTCCAGGCACCCGGGTTGATCAGGATACCGGCGCAGCGGCCACGGGCGGCGTGGATCCAGTCGATCAGTTCGCCTTCGTGGTTGGTCTGGCGAAATTCGATGTCCAGGCCGTGGGCCAGGGCGCTGTCGGCACAGCCTTGGGCCAGGTCGGCGAGGGTCTCGCGGCCATACTGGGTTGGCTCGCGGGTGCCCAGCATGTTCAGGTTAGGGCCGTTCAGCACAAGAATAAGGGGCTTCATGAAAGGCATCACTTTGTTGTTTTTGGATGCGCTTATATTTGTACCACCTGGTTAGTTTCGTCAATTGCATGAAGGTGCTGCGGCAGGATAGTGGGCGATAACCGGACGATTTGCGCTATGGTCGGCCATGCCAGATGACAGAATTGTAATGTTTACGCCACCGCCCCGATAAGCACGCCGCCCTACAGTCCCTCGCCAACGCTCGCCGACGAGGACCTGTTCGTGCTCCGCACCCATGCCATCCCCCGCAAGATCGCCTTGCTCAGCCTATTCTTGGCGGCCATTGGCACAGCCCAGGCCAGTGGCAGCCTGAGCTTGCCCGAAGCGCTTGCCGCTGCGTTCGCGCAGAACCCGGAACTCGCCGCTGCAGGCCGTGAAATCGGTGTCGCCGAAGGCGAGCGGCGCCAGGCTGGGTTGATGCCCAACCCGGAGCTGTCCTGGGAGGTCGAGGACACTCGCCGCGACACCCGCACCACCACGGTCACCCTGAGCCAGCCGCTAGAACTCGGTGGCAAGCGGGGGGCGCGTATCGCTGTGGCCGGTACCGGCCAGAGCATTGCCCAGCTTGAGTTGGAGCGGCAGCGCAACAGCTTGCGCGCCGATGTGGTGCAGGCCTTTCACGCAGCCCTGCGAGCGCAGACGGCGCTGGAGCTGGCGCAGCAGTCGCAGGCACTGACAGAACGCGGGCTGCGCGTGGTGCAAGGGCGCGTGACGGCCGGTCAGGCGTCGCCGGTGGAAACCACACGCGCCCAGGTGCAGCTAGCCCAGGCGCAGGCTGCAGTGCGCCGCGCCGCCTCGCAGCGCAGCATGGCCTATCAGGCCCTGGCGCGGCTGACGGGCAGCCCGCTGGCGACCTTCGACCGCCTGCAGGCCAGCACTCTGTCGCCGGGTGCCGCGCCCAAGGCCGAGGCCCTGCTCGACAGGGTCGCGCAGACCGTCGAGTGGCGCCTGGCGGCGGCGCAGGTCGAGCGAGGCGAAGCGTCGCTGGGTTCGGAAAAGGCCCAGCGCATACCCAACCTTACCGTCAGCCTGGGTAGCCAATACAGCCGCGAAGACCGCGAGCGGGTCAATGTGGTCGGGCTGTCCATGCCTCTGCCGTTGTTCGACCGCAATCAGGGCAACGTGCTGGTCGCTGCACGGCGTGCCGACCAGGCACGCGACCTGCGCAACGCCGTCGAACTGCGCTTGCGCAGCGAGACCCGCAGCGCCCTCAGCCAGTGGGCCACCGCCATGCAGGACGTGCAGGCCTACGACCGCACCATCCTGCCCTCGGCGCAGCAGGCGGTGGACACCGCCACCCGCGGCTTCGAAATGGGCAAGTTCGCCTTCCTCGATGTGCTCGACGCCCAACGCACGCTGATTGAGGCGCGCGGGTTGTACCTGGATGCACTGGCCTCGGCGATCGATGCGCGGGCCCAGGTCGAGCGCATGTATGGCGACCTTGAGGGCGGTTTGTGAATCAGGGTCCGCTGCGCGGCCCATCGCAGCGGACCCACTGGCTTGAGCAACAATACGAACAGCAGGAGCAACAATGGATAACCCACGCAAGATCGCCATCCTGGCGGCCGCTCTGGCCGTGCTCGGCCTCGGTGGCCTGGCCTGGACCGGCAACCTCGGCCAGGCCACAGGCGGTGAAGCCCAGCATGACGAGCATGGCGAAGACAGCCACGGCCACGGTGCCGAGCAGGCCGGTGAAGACCACGAAGACGAAGAGGGCCAATTGCACCTGTCCAGCGCCCAGATCGAGGCGGCCGGCGTGCAGTTGGCGGCCGCCGGGCCCCGTGAACTGGGCACTGCCATCAACTTCCCGGGTGAAATTCGTTTCGATGAAGACCGCACCGCGCATGTCGTGCCCCGTGTGCCTGGCGTGGTGGAGTCGGTGCAGGCCGACCTAGGCCAGGCGGTAAAGCGCGGCCAGGTGCTGGCGGTGATCGCCAGCCAGCAGATTTCCGACCTGCGCAGCGAACAGCAGGCCGCTCAGCGCCGCCTGGAACTTGCACGTTTGACCTTCCAGCGCGAGCAACAGCTGTGGCAGGAACGCATCAGTGCCGAGCAGGATTACCTGCAAGCTCGCCAGGCGTTGCAAGAGGCCGAGATTGCCCTGGCAAACGCCCGGCAGAAGGTCGCGGCAGTCGGCCCCGCTGGCGCCGGCAACCGCTATGAGCTGCGCGCACCCTTCGATGCAGTGGTGGTGGAAAAGCACCTGACCGTGGGCGAGGTGGTCGATGAGACCAGCAATGCCTTCACGTTGTCCGACCTGAGCCGAGTCTGGGCCACCTTTGCTGTCGCCCCGCGCGACTTGGGCAGGGTCGTCACCGGGCGCAGCGTCACCGTCAGTGCCCCGGACCTGGGGGCTGAGGTAGAAGGCACGGTCAATTATGTTGGCAGCCTGCTGGGTGAGCAAAACCGCGCGGCCACCGTGCGCGCTACCTTGGCCAACCCCAACGGTGCCTGGCGCCCTGGGCTGTTCGTGAACATTGCGGTCAGCGTCGAGCGTGCCAGCGCCGCCGTGGTGGTGCCGGAAAGCGCCCTGCAGACCTGGGAGGCGCAGACGGTGGTGTTCGTCCGTACCGAGCAAGGCTTCGAAGCGCGCCCGGTCCAGACTGGCCGTCGCGACGCCGGCCAGGTGGAGGTTATCGCCGGCCTGGCTGCAGGCACCCAGGTTGCCGCCGCCGGCAGCTTCGTCCTCAAGTCGGAGCTTGGCAAAGGTTCTGCCGAGCACAGCCATTGAAACCGGGAACGCATCCATGTTCGAACGCCTGATCCAATTCGCCATCGAGCAGCGCCTGGTGGTCATGCTTGCTGTGGTGCTGATGGCTGCTGTGGGTATCCACAGCTACCAGAAACTGCCAATCGACGCAGTACCGGACATCACCAACGTCCAGGTGCAGATCAACACCGCCGCGCCCGGCTACTCGCCGCTGGAGACCGAGCAGCGCATCACCTTCGCCATCGAGACGGCCATGGCCGGCTTGCCTGGCCTCAAGCAGACCCGTTCGTTGTCGCGTTCGGGGTTGTCCCAGGTCACGGTGATCTTCGATGACAGCACCGACCTGTTCTTCGCCCGCCAACTGGTCAACGAGCGCCTGCAAGTGGCGCGTGAGCAGTTGCCCGCTGGCATCGAGGCGGGGATGGGGCCGATTTCCACAGGGCTTGGCGAGATCTTTTTATGGACCGTCGAGGCCGAGGAGGGCGCGCTCAAGGACGACGGTACGCCGTACACCCAGACCGACCTGCGCGTCATCCAGGACTGGATCATCAAACCGCAGTTGCGCAACGTGCCCGGGGTGGCCGAGGTCAACAGCATCGGCGGCCATGCCAAGCAGTACCTGATCGCACCTGAGCCCAAGCGCCTGGCCGCCTACAAACTCACCCTCAATGACCTGATCGCGGCGCTGGAGCGCAATAACGCCAACGTGGGGGCAGGCTACATCGAGCGCAATGGCGAGCAGCTGCTGATTCGTGCACCGGGCCAGCTGGACTCGGCCGAAGACATCGCCAACATCGTCATCTCCAGCGTCGATGGCACACCGATACGCGTCAGCCACGTCGCCCAGGTTGGCCTGGGCCAAGAGCTGCGCTCCGGGGCGGCCACCGAGAATGGCCGTGAGGTGGTGCTGGGCACGGTGTTCATGCTGATTGGCGAGAACAGTCGCACGGTGTCCCAGGCGGTTGCAGCCAAGCTGGTCGACATCAACCGCAACCTGCCCAAGGGTGTGCTCGCGGTGACGGTGTATGACCGTACGAACTTGGTCGAAAAAGCCATCGCCACGGTAAAGAAAAACCTGATCGAAGGTGCGATCCTGGTCATCGCCGTGCTGTTCCTGTTCCTGGGCAACATCCGCGCTGCGCTGATCACCGCCATGGTCATCCCGTTGTCGATGCTGTTCACCTTCACCGGCATGTTCAGCAACAAGGTCAGCGCCAACCTCATGAGCCTTGGCGCGCTGGACTTCGGCATCATCGTCGACGGTGCGGTGGTGATCGTCGAGAACGCCATTCGCCGCCTGGCCCATGCCCAGCAGCGCCACGGCCGCATGCTGACCCGCGCCGAGCGCTTCCATGAAGTGTTCGCCGCCGCCCGTGAAGCACGCCGCCCGCTGATCTACGGGCAGTTGATCATTATGGTGGTGTACCTGCCGATCTTTGCCTTGACCGGGGTCGAGGGCAAGATGTTCCACCCCATGGCGTTCACCGTGGTCATCGCCCTGCTGGGCGCCATGATCCTCTCGGTGACGTTCGTGCCAGCGGCGATTGCGCTGTTCGTGACGGGCAAGGTCAAGGAAGAGGAAGGCCTGGTCATGCGTACCGCCCGCCAGCGCTATGCGCCGGTGCTGGGCTGGGTGCTGGGCCGGCGCAAGCTGGCGTTCGCCGGTGCGGCGACGCTGGTGCTGTTGTCCGGGGTAATGGCCAGCCGCATGGGCAGCGAGTTCATCCCGAGCCTCAGCGAGGGCGACTTCGCCCTGCAAGCGCTGCGCGTGCCAGGCACCAGCCTGTCGCAGTCGGTGGACATGCAGCAACGCCTTGAGCGGGCGATCATTGCCCAGGTGCCGGAGGTGGAGCGGGTGTTCGCCCGTACCGGCACCGCCGAAATCGCCTCGGACCCGATGCCGCCGAATATCTCCGACGCCTACGTCATGTTGCGCCCGCACGCGCAATGGGCCGACCCGGGCAAGCCGCGCGAGGCGTTGATTGCCGAAGTGCAGCGCGCCGCAGCCAGTGTGCCGGGTAGTAACTACGAGCTGTCACAACCGATTCAGCTGCGCTTCAACGAACTGATCTCGGGCGTGCGCAGTGACGTGGCGGTCAAGGTGTTCGGTGATGACATGGACGTGCTCAATCGGACTGCTGCGCAGATCGCCAGCAGCCTGCAGACCGTGCCGGGGGCTTCGGAGGTCAAGGTCGAGCAGACCACGGGCCTGCCGGTGCTGACCATCGAAATCGACCGCGACAAGGCCGCCCGCCATGGCCTGAACGTGGGCGATGTGCAGGACGCCATCGCCATTGCCGTGGGCGGCCGCACGGCAGGCACGCTGTATGAAGGCGACCGACGTTTCGACATGGTGGTGCGCCTGTCCGAGACGTTGCGCACCGATGTCGACGGGCTTTCCAGCCTGCTGATTCCGGTGCCGGCCAGCAGTGCGGCCGGTGCTGCCCAGATCGGCTTCATCCCGCTGTCGCAGGTCGCGTCACTGAACCTGCAACTGGGGCCGAACCAGGTCAGCCGCGAGGATGGCAAGCGCGTGGTGGTGGTCAGTGCCAACGTGCGCGGGCGCGACCTCGGCTCGTTTGTGCAGCAAGCCGAACAGACCCTGATCGAGCAGGTGCAGGTCCCGCCCGGTTACTGGACGCGCTGGGGTGGCCAGTTCGAGCAGCTACAGTCGGCGGCGGAGCGTTTACAGGTGGTGGTGCCGGTGGCCTTGCTGCTGGTCCTGGCGCTGTTGCTGATGATGTTCAACAACCTCAAGGATGGTTTGCTGGTGTTCACCGGTATTCCGTTTGCCTTGACCGGTGGCGTACTGGCGCTGTGGTTGCGGGACATTCCGTTGTCCATTTCTGCCGGGGTGGGCTTTATTGCCCTGTCGGGGGTGGCGGTACTCAATGGCTTGGTGATGATTGCCTTTATCCGCAGCCTGCGCGAGGACGGGCGCACCTTGCGCATGGCGGTCGAGGAGGGCGCGCTGACGCGTTTGCGGCCGGTGCTGATGACCGCGCTGGTGGCGTCGCTGGGGTTCATCCCGATGGCGCTGGCCACGGGGACCGGGGCTGAAGTGCAGCGGCCGCTGGCGACCGTGGTGATTGGTGGGATCCTGTCGTCCACGGCGTTGACGCTGCTGGTGTTGCCGGCGTTGTACCAGTGGGCGTATCGGCGCGAAGAGGCGGAAGAAGGCTGATAATGCCGGGGCCGCTGTGCGGCCCTTCGCATCCCACAGGTGCCGCGCCTTTTTCTGGCTATCGCGGTCCCTGTGGGAGCTGGCTTGCCTGCGAAGGGCTGCACAGCAGCCCCCAAACCTCAAACGCTGCTACGGGCTCCTGGCCGCACGCTGTCGACGCCGGCCTCATCATGCAACGAAATCCGCGACGTCTCCGGCAACGCCAACCCGCCTACCAGCGCCACCAGTGCAATCACCACCAGGTAAAACGCCGGCGCCAGGCTGCTGCCGGTCTGCCCGATCAACCAGGTCGCCACCAATGGCGCAGTGCCGCCAAACAGCGTGTAGGCCACGTTGTAGGTGATTGCCGAGGCGGTATAGCGGGTCCGGGTCGGGAAGCTTTCCGACAGCAAAGCCGCAGTCACCACGCCACTGCACAGTGCACCGACCGCCAATAGAATCACCCCCAGCAGCGCCCCGGACAGCGAACCGGAACTGGCCAGCCAATACGCAGGGAACACGCAGATCATCACCCACAGGCAGGTGAAGCCAATGGTCTTGCGCCGCCCCACCCGGTCGGAAAACGCCCCGGCCAGCGGGCAGCCGATGGCGGCGAACAGCAAGGCCACGGTGGTCACCAGCAGCGACTGCGCGCGGGTCAGGTTGCCGACCAGTTGCAGGTAGGTGGCAAAGTAGGTGGTGAACATATAGAACGACAGCGCCGTCAACGAAATGAACGCCCCCAGGTTACGGATGGCTCGGCCATGGTTGCGCAGGGTCTCCTTGAGGGGCGAATGCTCGTGCTCCTTGCCTTGGGCGACGGCTTCGCGGAACGCTGGGGTCTCCTCCATGCGCCAGCGCAGGTACAGGCCCACCAACCCCAACGGGGCGGCGATCAGAAATGGCACACGCCAGCCCCAGGCGTTCATCGCCTCGGCCGTCAGGTTCGCTTCCAGGCCATAGGCGATCACCGCCGCGCAGGCAAAGGCAGAAAAGGTCGAGACTGGGACAAAGCTGCCGTAGAACGCGCGCTTGTCGTTGGGCGCATGTTCCATCAGGTAGGCGCAGGCACCGGCGTACTCGCCCCCCGCCGAGAAGCCCTGCAGGCAGCGGGCCAGGGTCAGCAGTACGGGGGCCGCCAGGCCAATGCTGGCATAGGTCGGCAACAAGCCGATCAAGGTGGTGGAACCGGCCATCAGCAGGATGGTCAGCGACAGGATGCGCTTGCGCCCAAGGCGGTCACCCAGCGCGCCGAACACGATGCCGCCGAGCGGGCGCAGGGCAAACGCCACGGCAAACACGGCAAAGGTCTTGAGCAAGGCCACACTGGCATCTTCGCTGGCGAAGAACTGGCTGGCGATGAGGGTGGCGAGAAAGCCATAAACGGCGAAGTCGAACCATTCGACGAAGTTGCCAATGGCCGAGGCGGCGATCACCCGGCGCAGGGTGGCGGGGGATACCTCATGAGGTGCGGACATATAGGAGCTCTCCGGATTCCATTGGCAGCCTGAATGAACGTGGCGCGGTCGGGCCGCGCCCTCATTGTTGTGTATGCCAGTAGATCGGTGAGCGCCCGCAGGGGCTTCGTCGAGGGCGACATTGGGATGCCTGTTTCAACCAGGCGGCTACTGCCGGCCCACCTTCCACGGCGCATAGTCGAGCTCGCTGTAACCTTCGGCCTTACCCTGCTCGTTGGGGCTGAAGCCTGGCATTTGGCTCAGGTCGAGCTTCATGCAACGGCTGTTGAGCTGCGCCTGCAGGTTGCCGTCCAGGCGGAAGGCGTCTTCACGCAGCGGGTTCGGGGAAAGCTGCACCAGGCAGCCCTCGACCTTGCCTTGGGTATTGGCCTGGTAGAACACTGAAGCCTTGCCGATGCTGGTGACCGGTTGATCGCGCAGCAGTTGCTGCCAGAAGTACTCACGCTGGGCAATGGCCCGATGGCGGGCGGTGCCGGGGGCCTGAATCGCGCGTGGCAACTGGACGACGATCGGTGCGCGCACCTCAAGCGTGTCTTCGCCGTTGAACAGCGCCGCTGGCACGACCGGGTAGATGGTTTTCCAGCACAGTGCTTCGACCAGGTTCGCCAACGCCTGATGGTCGGAGGGCATTACATCGGCGGGCAGTAGCGCGCCGTACTTGAGGGGGGCTTTTCTGGCCTTGCAGGCCACCGGGGCGCTCTGCCGGTCGAAGGTGACTTGCAGGGTGACGGCGCCAATCTGCTCGCCGGTCGGGGCCAGCGCGATGCTGCGCTGCAAGGCTTGCTGCATGTCGACGGTGAAGGTTTTGAAGGCCTGGGCATCGGCTTTTATCTGGCTGTCGGCAGAGGGGGAGGATTGGCAGCCGACGAGCGTAACGAGGGCGGCGCTCAGGAGCGCGGGGGGCAGAATCTTGAACACGTGAACTTCCTTGCTGAAGCGGTAGCCGGGTGTCTTCGTGAGCCGGCGAATCATGAACATGGGAGCTTATCACTGGCGGCTCTGCCACGGGATAACCCCCGTGGCAGAGCCGTTCGCTCAGAAGCGCATATCCAGCGCCACCTCGAAGGTACGCGGCGCGCCCATGTAGTACTGGAAGCTGTAGGCCTGTTTGGCATACACCTCGTCGGTGAGGTTGCGCACCCGCCCAGTCACCGTGGTGTGTTCATCCAGCCGGTAGCGGGCGAAGGCTCCGAACAGTGTGTAGGCCGGTGCCTTGAGGGTGTTGGCATTGTCGGCGTACACCGAGCCCACGTAGCGCCCATCGACCCCCGCCGACCACGCGGATGTGAAGCTGTAGGTCAGCCACAGGTTAGCGACGTTGGCCGGTACGTTGACCGGCGCATTGCCCTTGCGTGATACCGACACGCCGTTGACCGCTTCGTTGAACGTATCGTACTGCGCATCGACGTAGGCGTAGTTGGCCTCGGCCAGCAGTTTCGGGGTGACCTGCAGCCGCCCGGACAGCTCGACACCGCGTGAGGTCTGTTGACCTGCCTGGACCGTCAGGTTGGCATCGTTGGAATCGCGCACGGCGAAGTCCTTGCGCACGATCTGGTACAGCGCCAGCGTGGCGGCGCCGCGGCCGTCGAGGAAATCGAACTTGCTGCCGACTTCCCATTGCTCGCCTTTGGACAGGTCGAACAAGCCCACGTTGGAATAGGTCGCCGCCGCCAGCGAGCCGGCCGGCAAATCGGCTGAGCTGCTGTACTGTGCGTACACACTGGCGGTTGGCGTCAGCGCGTAGGTCAGGCCGATGCGCCCGGAAAGCGGCTCCCAACGGCGTTCGAAAAACGCCGGCGACGTGGGGGAAACCGCGCCGTAGTTGGTCACTTGCATGTCCAGGTAGTCGTAGCGCAGGGCGGTCAGCAAGGCCAGTCGGTCGGTCAGTTGCAGGCGGTTCTCGGCAAACACCGCGCGGTTGGTGACTTCGTGGCGACGCTGTTTGGTCAGGCCGGCATTTACCCCAGGGATGTCGTCGAAACTGCCCGGGTCGAAATGGTCGGGGTCGACGACGTCGCTCCAGCTGCTCGACGTTGGGTAGAGGGTCTGGCGCATGCGCGAGTATTCCAGCCCCAGCGACCATTGGCTGGCGAAGCCGAACAGTGTGTTGTCATGGCGCAACTCGATGCGATCGCCCAACAGGTTCTGGTCGTGGCTTTGCAGGTAGGGGCTGCTGCGCTGCACCTTGCCATTGGCGGTGTAGCTGTAGCGTTCGACGTTGCGGTAGTCGCGTTGGGCGTTGTAGTGGTACAGCGTGTTTTGCACGCTGGTGCTGTCGCTGAGCTGGTAATCGAGGATCGAACGCAGCCAGCGTACGCGCTGTTCGTAGCGGCCATCGGCGACGTTGTAGTTTTCAAAGCGGCGGCTTTTGTCGATCTTCATCGTGCTGCGCCCCGGCAGGATCGGCGAGCCCCAGTACGGGCTGTCTTCGTGGTCTTCCTGATACTCCAGCGCCAAGGTGTGGGTGAGGTTGGGCGCCAAATCGCTGAGCACCGAAAACGCCAGGCTGTCGGTGTTTCGCTGGTTGCGGTCGATGTAGCCATTGCCCTGGCTCCGGCTGAAATCCAGGCGCATGAAGTGGCGGGCATCGGCGGGGTTGCTGGCCAGTGCCTGATTGATGCCGAAGGCCACTTCCGCGTCATCGAAGCTGCCATAGCGCACACGCCCGTCGATGATCTGCTGATCGCGGCTGGCAAGCTTGGTGATGTAGTTGATCGAACCGCCCACCGCGCCTGCACCGTGCAGGAAGGAGGACGGCCCACCGATCAGCTCGACCCGGTCGAGTACCCAGGCATCCACTGGCCGGGTGGCACTGCTGTAGCCCAGGTTGATGCCGTTGTAGAGCTGGGTGACCTGGTTCTGGGTAAAGCCACGGTAGGCGACGAAGCCGCCATAACCGGGGTTGGCCGAGGCGTTGACGCCGGTCATGGCGTTGATCACGTCCTGGCTGTCCTTGGCGCCGTGCGCCTCGATCAGGCGGCGGTCCGAGACACTGACCGACGCCGGGGTTTCCCGCGCGGTGAGGCCCAGGCGCGAACCGGTGCGGATCGGCTCGTCCAGTTGCACGCCGGAGGGGGCGTCGCGCTCGCCGTCGATGGTGGTGGCGTTGAGTTCAACCGGGGCGTTGTCGGCCCAGGCGAAGGTGCAAGTGCCCATGAGGAGCACCAGTGAGGTCTTGCGGATCATGTTGTCGTGTCTTCCACGCAAAGGTCATGGCTGACCACCAGCGCGCACGCAGGCGCGCCCGGTCGAGGTCAGGCGAAGAGAATGGCGGCGGGAAGAGCAGCAGGTGGGGCGCGGGGGTTGAGGGCAGGGCGTAGGTAGCGCGGTGGTGGCTGTGCCCAACTGCGCACGACAATGGGCGAGCTGGCCCCGGCCTGGGCCGGGATAAAGGCCCAGCCGGTGTGGGCAAGCGGCACCGCCAGGCCGAACGAGGAGCACACCGGGCAATCGAGCTGGGCCATGTGCTGGTCGCCACCGGCAGGCTCCAGGTCGATGGCCGGGCCATGGTCGCTGCTGATCGAACAGAAACCACCCTCAAGGCCGGCCAGGCGCAGGCCGCTCATCTGGCCGTGGTGCAGGCCGCACAGCAATAGGCTGAACAGGACGCAGGCATAGAGCGTCCAGGCGGTCAGCGTGCGGGTCTGCCGGGTGGTTTTCATGGCGGCGAATCTATCACCCGAATGAGGGGGCGGGTAGCCCTGATGACGCAAAATGCTGGGGTGCAAAGCACCCCGTGGGGTCAGGCCGCCCGCTCCAGTACATCCAGCAGGTCGGCAAACTCCAAGGCCAGCTTGTGCCGCGGCGCCAGATGCACCAACGGCACCGACACCTGGTGCGACTCGCGCATCTTGATCGAGCTGCTCAGGTACACCGGCAGCACCGGCACCCCTTCGCCACGCAGTTGATCGACCAGGGTCTGATGCAGTGCCGTACGCCCGGCGAACTGGTTGACGACCACGCCCTCCACCTGCAGCGACGGGTTGTGGTCCTGGCGCAGCTCTTCTACCTCGGCCATGATGCTGTGCAGCGCCTGGCGCGAGAAGCTGTCGCAGTCGAACGGGATCAACAGGCGTTCGGCAGCCACCAGGGCGCTGAAGGTGTAGAAGTTCAGCGCTGGCGGCGTATCGATGTAGATCCGCTCGTAGTCTTCGGCCAACTCTACCAGCAGCTTGCGCAATTTGTTGATCTTGAACTTGCTCTCCAGCTTGCTTTGCAGGTCGCTGAGGTCGGGGCTGGCGGTGATCAGGTGCAGGTTGCTGTAGCGGGTTTCGGTAATTGCCACACGGGGCTTCTTGCCGTGCGCGGTGGCGGATGACAAGGTTTGGCGGAAGAAGTCGGCAATGCCCGAGGGGATGGCGTCATTGACCAGGCCGGTCAGGTAGTACGTGGCATTGGCTTGCGGGTCGAGGTCTACCAGCAGGGTCCGATAGCCTTCAGCGGCACTGGCAGCGGCCAGGTTGCAGGCGATGCTCGACTTGCCCACGCCACCTTTCTGATTGAAAACCACACGACGCATGAGACGCTCATCCATGAAGAGTGAAAATGTCAGGTTGGGGTCAATCCTATGACTGAAACACGACAGTTTTATGACAAGGCTTGTAACAACTCATGCTGCGGGCCTGCCGTAGAGGGGCCGGTGCTGGTTTTCAGCGTCATGCAGGCTCGATGCACACCCGATTGCGCCCACTCTGTTTAGCGCTGTACAGCGCGCGGTCCGCCTTGCTCAACGTATCGCCAGGCCCGCTGCCGGCGGTGCCAGGCCAATGCGCGACCCCCAGCGAAACCGTCACCGCTCCCACCGGCTCGACCGACGTATCCTGCACCGCCACGCGTAGCCGCTCCGCCACCGCTGCGGCAACCTCCAGGTTGGCCCCCGGCAGCAGCATGAGAAACTCCTCGCCCCCTGTGCGGCACAGCAGGTCGCCCTCGCGGCAACAGCGGCGCATCACTTCGGCCAGCCGCCGTAGCACCTGGTCACCAACGTCATGCCCATGCGCATCGTTAACCCGCTTGAAATGATCGATATCCAGCACGATGGCCGAAAATGCCCGCCCTTCGACTTCCAGCAGCGACAGGCTGAAGTCCAGGTTGCGGCGGTTGCCCAGCCCGGTCAGCGGGTCGGTCTGGGCATCGCGGTTGAGCCGGCCGATGCGCTCTTGCAGCAAGTTGAGCCCGAACAGCAGCGCACGCTTGAGCTCGGCCGCCTCGAAGTACCAGGCCGGCACCCGATGCAAGCGCTCGGCAGTGCCCGCGCGGTCCATGGACCTGGCCCCGGCCGCCAACTGCCAGAGTGGCCGGGCGATGGTCATCGCCAGCCACCACAGCAGCAGGCTGCCCACCAGTGCCAGTGGCGCGGAGGTGCCGACCACGTTGAGCACCAGGTGGCTCAGCGGGGCCACGGTCTGCGCCAGCGGCTGCTGCGCCACCACCCCCCAGCCCGCGCTCGGCACTGTGGCGAAGCCCGCCAGCATTGCCACGCCCTGGCTGTTGGTCAGCTGGCGAGTACCGCTGTCCAGTGTCGCCAGTTGATCGATCAGCGCGTTGCCTTCCACCACCGTGCCGACCCGCTGGCTGTCCGGGTGATACAGCAGGCGACGGTTGCGATCGACCACATACAGGTACGAGCCGTCCTTGTAGAAGTGCTCGCCCAGCAGGCTGTTGAGGATGTTGCGTTCGCGCAGGTACAGGCTGCCGCCCACGTAACCCAGGTAGCGCCCATTGCTATCGAAGATCGGCTGCGACAGCGCCACCACCAGGTTGTTGGCGGTCGACAGGTAAGGGATTGAAACCAGTGGCCTACGTTCGTGGAGGGCTTCCTGTACCCCGGGTGACTGTACCTTGGTGCCCACGTAGTGATGCAGCGCGGCAGGGGAAACGGCCCGCAGGATGCCGTCGGCATCGACCACGAACGTCGAGTTGAAGGCAAGGCCCTGGTACAACACGCGATCGGTTTCCGCCTGCAGCGCGGCGGCATCAGCCAATTGGTGAGCTTGCACGCCGGCGCTGAAAGACAACTGCTGCAAGGCGCTGGCGATGAACGTCTCGGTGATGGACGCAAGCTTCGCCGCATACACCCGGTTAGCCTCAAGGGCATGGTCGATCAGCAACTGGCGTTGAACGCGATAGCTGGCGAAATAACTGGCGCACAGCATGACCAAGGCGGTCAGGGCGCAGAGAATCAGAATGAGCGAGCGTAGATCCAGGCGCAATCCGTGCTTGGTGTGTGGCAATCCTGACCTCACTGGTACGAAAAGGGTATAAGCCTGCTGCTTATAGGTGGAGTGGACTATTGTCGCCGCAGCCGCGTGCAGCGTCGATCACGAACCTGATTTTTCCAGTGCATCCAGCTCATCCTCGACCTGTTGCATGCGCTGCTCGGCCAGTGCCTGCACCTTCGCGTCGCGGGCAGTTTCGCGCATCAGGGCGGTCAGCTTGTCGCTCAGGCGTTTGCCGGCCTCGGTCGCTTCCAGGGCGCGGGCCTTGGCCGGATCCTGGGTGGCTTCGACGATGCTGGCGAATTCGGCGTCGGTGAAGTTCTTCTCGCTGTAGAGCTTGAACAAGTCCTGGCGCTGGTCGTCGACCGTCAGGTGTTTGCGCAGCACATCGCGGATGCTCGCTTCGGGCACCTGCGGGTGGGCCTGGGACAGCAGCGACGCCATGCGGTCGATGTTGTGCTCGTAGGCGTCCTGCAGGGGCAGCTTTGCCAGAATCTGTTCTTCGCGGGAGGGTTTCTGGTCGCAGGCGGCGAGGGCGGCGGTCAGTAGCAGTGGCAGCAGCAACATCTGGAGGCGGGGCATGGTGTGGCCTGGGTGGGCGGTGAAGACCTGCGATTATAGCGAGGTCACCCTGGCCGAGACGACCCCTGAATTTGCCTTGGGCCGCCAGCTGGGTTAGAACCTGTGCCCTCAATTCACTGCACGCACGCCCCATGCCGAACTGGATCATCCAACCCGTCCCACGGGATGCCATCGATGAAGTCGTGGTTTTCGTCGACACCGCCCGCCGCGCGCTCTTCCCCATGCTCAGCGCAGCACCGTTGCCCAATGACCTGGCCCGTTTCGCTGAGACGTACCTGGACGGCGAGGGGCTGTTTCTCGAAGCCCGTGATCAGGGCCAGCGGGTTGCTGTGATTGGCTATGTGCCCTATGACCACCGTTTTGCACAGCTTCACTATCACCCGATGCGGGTGGTCGAGGTGGTGCGCCTGTTCGTGTTGCCGGGGTATCGCCGACAGGGGCTTGCCGCGGCGTTGTTCGCGGCATTGCGCCAGGCCGCCGAGCAAGCGGGCGTCGAATGCCTGTACCTGCACACGCACCCCTTCTTGCCAGGCGCCATTGCATTCTGGGAGCGCCAAGGGTTCGTGGTGATCGATGTCGAGCAAGACCCCGTGTGGCAAACCACGCATATGCAACTGCGGCTGGGATGAGGCCCCGGTAATCTGTCAGAAGTCGCCTACAGCAGCGGCTTTGCAGTGTTCAACGCGTTCATTTCAAAAGCGCAGTTGCTTGCTTACCTTCTCTCTCAACGTTTAACCAACGCACCAGAGGGAGATACGCCGATGCCACACATGGCCCTGTACAAGCTCAAGCTGCTGGACGAATTCGAGGACCGTAGGGACCCATGGTCGTTCGGCCACTTCGAAAACAGGCTGATGGAATTGTGGCGGGGCGCCACGCGTCACGACGCCAAGGGCATCATCAATGCGGCGCACAAGGAAGGGCGCTGGCCCAGGACCGTGAAGCGTTACCTGCTGACCAACTACAAGGCCTTCGGCAATGTCAGTGGGGAGTTGGACCAGACGTTTGGCGAAGTGCTCGCCTCCATGACCGCGCAAGAAAAAGCCGAGTGGGGTTTGCAGGCGCCATCCGCTGTAGCACCCTGACCCCGGGGCTGCTTGTGCAGCCCATCGCCGACACTGGCCTGAAAACCTGTCAGAACCCCCCACCCAACGGCCACTCGACCGCGAGGCGAACCTGATCGCCATCGAGCTCCGCCTGCGCCGTGTTGCCGCGATGTGCGTTATGGCGTACCGAGAACGTGGTCCCCTTGGCCTTGCCACTCTGCACCACATACCGCGCCTCCAGGTCGCGCTCCCAATGCTTGCCGCCCTTGCCATAGCCCAGGTACGCATACCCGCCGGTGGGGTCGACATGCGTGCCATCGATATCGAACCCGCGCACATACAGCGCCGTCAGGTTCAGCCCCGGCACCCCATAGGCGCCCATGTTCAGGTCGTACCGCGCCTGCCATGACTTCTCGTTCGGCGCGTTGAAGTCCGACATCTGCACGGCGTTGGCAATAAAGATCGCGCCGCGCGTCACATAGTCGAACGGTGTATTGCCGTCCACCTGCTGCCACCCCAGGCTAAAGCCGTGCGGCCCCTGGTTGTAACGCGAGACCAGGCTCCAGGTGGTGTTGTCGATGCGCCCGGATAGCGCCTTGCCGGTGTCGGTGGTGCGGTACAGGTTCAGGTCCAGGCTCAGGCTGCGGCGCTCATCTAGGGCGTGGGTGAGGGTGCTGCCCAGGTAGTGCTGGTTCCAGCTGTCCTCGTAGCGCGAGGTATACAGGCTGGCGCTGAGTGCTGCGCTGGGGTTCCAGACTGCGCCCGCCAGGTCGAAGCTAGTGCCCTGGCGGCCATTGGAGTAGTTCACCACGAAGCCCTGGTTGTGGCTGGAGGCGTTGCGGTCTGTGCTCTCGTTGAAGTGACCGGCCACCAGCCGCAGCGTGTCGATCTCGTTGCTGCTGAGAAAAAAGCCGGTGGCGGTCTCAGGCAACAGGCGGCTGTCGGACGAACTGAACACCGGGGTCTTCACCCGCTGCTCGCCGTAGGACAGTACGGTGTTCGATACCCGCATCTTCAATGCTGCGCCCGCTCGGCTGTATTCATGCTTCGGGTGCCCGTCATTGTCGACGCCCAGCAGACGCGCCTTGCCGACACGCCCGCCGCCGCTGTCGAGCTGTACACCCAGGTAAGCATGGGCATCGACACCTACGCCAATCAGGCCTTGGGTGAAGCCAGACTGCAACGTCCCCATCAGGCCATAGGCCCATTCTTCGGCGTTGCCGTTACGTTCGCTGCGCGGCTTGTAGGCATTGCGCCCACTTCCGTTGCGCCCGCCATGCTTGTACTCGCGCTGGTCGAACACGCTGCGGTTAAGCAGGCTCCAGCTACCGTCTTCGACAAAGCCCTTGCTCAGGGACTGGGCGGAGTCAGCCAATGCGAAGGGGGCAAGCCCTGCCAGAGGCAGGGCCAGCAACAGGCGGCTCATTGCCCGGCCTGCAGTTTTTTCAGTTGCACCTCAAAGCGGGTTTTCGCCCGAGCAGGCAGGCTGGCAGGCAATTCGGCGGGCGCCGCATCACCCACCTGGACCACCATCACCATGCCCATCGCCAGGTGCGGAATGCACTGGATACCGTACATGCCCGGTACGCTGAAGGTGTGCTCGTAGGGCTGGTTCAACTTGCTCTTGAACGCCTGCGCCCCCGGCGGCAGCAACCCCGGCACACTGGCTGCGTTGTGCCCACTCATGCTCGGCACAAAGCGCACCGTATCACCGGCTGCAATGCGCAAGTGATCCGGCTCATAGACCATCGCACCCTCCGTGCCACGGTTGAGCATCTTCACTTCGTGCACCTCTGCCAGCGCGGCAGGGGCAAACAGGGTGCTGGCGAGCAGCAGGGCGACAGGGCGCAACAGCATGGTGAACTTCCTGGTTCAGGGGGCGCGAAAACGCAGAATGCGCGCGCCGTCGAAGGGGTCGGTGAGGCAGTGGGCGTGCACGCCGAAGGTGCTCAGCAGGCGCTCGGGGGTGAGCACGTCGAGCGGCTTGCCGAGGGCGACCAGGCGGCCTTGGTCGAGCACCGCGACGCGGTCGCAGGTCAGTGCCTGGTTGAGGTCGTGCAGGGCCACCAGGGTGGTGACCGGCAGCGCCTGTACTTGTTGCAGCAGGCTCAGCTGGTGCTGGATGTCCAAATGGTTGGTCGGCTCGTCAAGCAGTAGCACCTGAGGGCGTTGGGCCAGGGCGCGGGCAATGTGCACACGTTGGCGTTCGCCACCTGAAAGCGAATGCCAAAGGCGCGTGCGCAGGTGCAGGGCGTCAAGGTCGGCCAAGGCTTGCTCGACGATGGCACGGTCCTGCTTGGAAAACGGCGCCAAGGCCGACAGCCAGGGCGTGCGGCCCAGGGCAACTGCGTCGTACACGCTGATTGCGTCAGCGGTATCCGCCTGCTGCTCGACCAACGCCAGGGCCTGGGCAATGCGCCGGCGTGGCAGCTGCGCCAGGGGTTCGCCCACGAGTTCGACATGGCCGCTGCCCGGTTTGCGCAGGCCCGCCAGCAGTTTTAGCAGGGACGATTTGCCAGAGCCGTTAGGGCCGACGATGCCCAGGGTTTCACCCTTGATGACGCTTAGGTCGATGTCGCGCAGCACGGTGCTACCGCCTAGCTGCAACCCCAGGCCCTGACAGGCAAGCGGGGTTATTTGCAGGTTGGCCATGACGGTCATGGGCGCCCCCGCCGGCTGATCAGAATCAGCGCGAACACCGGTGCGCCGATCAGCGCGGTGACCACGCCCACCGGGATCACCTGGCCTGGGATCAGCGTGCGCGACAAGATGTCCGCAGTGATGAGAAACAATGCGCCACCGAACGCGCTGGCAGGCAGCAGGCGGCTATGCCCCGGCCCGAGCAGCAGGCGCAGGGCATGGGGAATCACTAACCCGACAAAGCCGATGGCGCCGACGATGGACACCATCACCGCGGTCACCAGCGCGGCGCAACTGATCAACAGCAGCTGGGTACGTCGCACCGGGATCCCCAGCGATGCCGCCGAGTCGGCGCCGAAGGTGAAAGCATCCAGCGCGCGGCGATGCCATAGGCACACCATCAATCCGAACAGCGCCACCGGCAGTGCCAGCCATACCGACGGCCAGCGCACGCCACTGAGGTTGCCCAGCAGCCAGAACAGGATGCCGCGCGCCTGCTCGGCGGTGGCCGACTTGGTGATGAGGAACGCGGTAAGGGCTGTGAACAGCTGCGAGCCGGCGATCCCGGCAAGGATCACCTGGGCATTGTTGCTGCTTGGCCCCGCAGCGCGGGCCAGCACCAACACCAGCGCGAAGGCCGCCAGCGCACCGATGAAGGCCCCCCCAGACATGCTCAGCGCAAGGCTGCCCAGCCCCAGCAGGCCGACCAGCACCGCGCCGGTCGAGGCGCCGGCGGACAACCCCAGCAAGTAAGGCTCGGCCAGCGGGTTGCGCAGCAGCGCCTGCAGGATTACGCCACAGGTGGCCAGCCCGGCGCCGCAGGCCGCGGCGACCAGGGTGCGGGTCAGGCGGTAGTTCCAGACGATACCGGCGTCGATCGGATCGACTGGGTAACCGGCCTGCCACAGATGATTGGCCAGCACCTGATAGACCACGTTCGGCGCCAGGTTGCTCTCGCCGATCGCGGTACCGGCCAGCAGTGCAGCGCACACGGCTGCCAGGGCCAGGCCGCTGTAAGCAAACAGGCGGCTCATCACTGGGCTGCTTTGCCGCTGGCGAACGCTGTGGACAGGGTTTGCAGGCCTCGGAACAGGCGGATGCCGGCCTGCATGGCATCGGCGTCGAGGACGATGATGCGGTCGTTCTTCACCGCGTCCATGTGGCGGGTTACCGGGTCGTTGCGCAGGAATTCGAGTTTTTTCTGGTAGTCGTCTGCCGGGAAGCGGCGACGGTCCATGCGGGCGATGATCAGCCAGGTCGGGTTGGCCTTGGCCAGGGTTTCCCAGCCCACGGTCGGCCATTCTTCGGTGGACTCGACCACGTTGCGTACCCCCAGGGTTCGCAGCATGAAGTCGGCGACCCCTTGGCGGCCAGCCACGTAGGGGTCGATCTCGAGGTCAGCGCTGGAAAACCAGAACAGCGCCGAGGTGTTGGACAGGTCTTTGCCGGCCAGCTGCGCCTTGGCGCTGTCCAGGCGGCCCTTGAGGTCGCGGTTCAGGGCCGCACCGCGGTCCTGCACATCGAAGATTTCGGCCAGTTGGTTGACGCTCTTGTAGATGCTGTCGACCTGGAACGCCTGCAGACGGGTACCATCGGCGCCTACCAGGTTGTCCTTGCCTTCACAGTCCGACGGTAGCAGGTAGGTTGGGATCTTCAGCTCGTCGAACTGCTCGCGGGTACCCACCACGCCTTGTGCGCCGACCATCCATTCGAACTGTACCGCCACCAGTTGCGGGCGCTTGCCCACCACGGCCTCGAAGCTTGGGTCGTTATCGGCCAGGCGCTCGACCTTGTCGTTCAGGGCTTTGTATTCGGGCAGTACGTTGTTGAACCACAGTGAAGTGCCGGCCAGCTTGTCGCCCAGGCCCAATGCATAGAGGATCTCGGTGCCGGCCTGGCCGATCGTCACTGCGCGTTCAGGGGCGTGGGCGAACGTCTGTGGCATGCCGCAGTTGTCCACCGTGAGCGGGTAGTGGGTGGTGGCAGCCTGGGCCAGGCCAGTGAGGCCGAGGCCAGCGATCAGGGCGGCAAGACGGGGCAGCATGGTGGGGCGATCTCCTATCGAAGGGTTCACGGAATGAACGCACGGACAGGCATCGCCGAGCCCCTTGCGCAGGGCAGGGGGCAGCACCCAGAAAGGGTGGAGATGGCCATCCCGGACACCCCGCCGGTTGGTGAAATGTTGCCGGCAGGTCTCCTGACTGGTGCGTCCTGGCCCGGCTCCAGCCTTCCCGGATGAGTTGATCCAGTGGCATTGATGGAGCAGGCTCGGCACCTACAGTTGCGGGGGCAGTTCCGTTTGGCCCGTTGCTACGGGCCTGGGATTCCCTATTAATTCCGTGGTGGAAACCGGCGGCCCGCATGGTAGACCATCGGGCCGCCGGGTGAAAACGCTTTTCAGAAGTACTTCAGCCAGGTGATGTCACGCCGACGTGCCTTCAGCCGTGCGAAAGCGCGCACCGGCAGGTACAGCGACACTGCGAGCAACGCCGCGCCCAGCCACACGCCGCTGATGCCGTCGAAGCCGAAATAATCCCCCTGGTTGTGCCCGAGCAGGGCAACGCAGGCCAGGTAAAGCAGCTTCAGCACGTACAGGTGCAGCAGGTAGAAAAACATCGGCGCTGCGCCGTAAACCGCGAGGGCGCTGATCCAGCGGGGCCGGCCGGCGCGCTCGAAGGCGCGCAACAGCAGCAGGCCGCTGCCCAGGGTGAGGGCCAGGAACAGCAACGACGGCGGATACTTGGTGATGTTGAAGAAGCTCATCAGCGTCTGCGTCAAGCTCGGGAACCCGCTCCAGGGCGCTTCGCCGTAGCCGTTGAGCATTCGCAGCACGACAAAACCGAGCAGCGCGATCACCCCGGCCAGCAACAGCTTGTGCTGGCGTTGGCCCGCGTCGCTGCCACGGGCGAACCAGGGGCCAAGGCCGTAGCCCAGGGCGATCACGCCGATCCAGGGCAGCACGGGGTACGAGGTGCGCAGGCGCAGGTTATCGGAGAACGTCAGCCAGCCACGGTCGTGCAGGATTGCCCACGGCACGTGCAGGGCCGATTCTGCGCCGAAGTGCAGGCTGTCGAGCAGGTTGTGGCCGGCGACGATGACTGCGCCCAGGGCGATCAGCACCGTGCGTGGCAACCACACCAGCAGTGACAGGGCGATCATGCTAACCCCGATGGCCCAGATCACCTGCAGGTAGATCACGCTGGGTGGCAGTTGGAAGGTCCAGGCGAAGTTGACCAGGGTGAACTCCAGCACCACCAGGAACAGCCCACGTTTGAACAGAAAGGCCGAGACGTCGCTGCGGCCCTGGTATTTCTCCCCAAACAGCCAGGCAGAAAGGCCGGTCAACAGGACGAACACCGGCGCGCACAAATGGGCCAGGGTGCGACTGAAGAACAACGACGGGTCGGTGGCGTCGATGGCCATCGGATCGCTGACTTGGCGGTGCAGGAAAAAGGTCTCGCGGACGTGGTCCAGGAGCATGAACAAAATGACCAGGCCGCGCAGGGCATCGATGCTCTGCAGGCGCTGGTTGAGCACGGTGGGGGTGGCGCTGGCGCTAGTCATGGGAAGTCGCTGGTAGGAATGGATGTCAAATGAAACGTTATCTTATAACCTTAATGGGATGGTCAGCAATGGGGTTTTAGAGGGGGTGGGGCTTTGGGGGCATGGCTTGAGTGGTTTGGCGCCTATGAGATCGAGCGCCGCCCGCGCGGCGCATCGCGACGCAAGGCCGCTCCCACATTTGTTTCGGGCCAATTATTCCTGTGACATGGGCGCGCGGCCCTTTGGTGCCCACCTTGATATCGAGTCAGACAAACAAGGCGGTCGCGCGCAGATTTCACAGGCCTCACTGGCCCGAAACAGATGTGGGAGCGGCCTTGCGTCGCGATGCGCCGCGCGGGCGGCGCTCGATCTCATAGGCGCCACAAACCTCAAACCATGCGCACCGGGGTACTTGTGCTGACGGCTAACGCCCCCGCCGCCGCGAAATCCTGGCCTCGATATTCTTGCGCCCGATCAACAGCGGCGGTTTTTCGACCACCGGCTCATCCGCCAACCACTTGTACATCACCAGGCAGTCCACCAACCCTAGCCGGGCATGTCGGAATGCCTTGGGCAGGCGGCCGACCGTTTCGAAGCCGAGCTTGTGCCACAGCGCCACAGCTACTTCATTAGTGGCTACGACCGAATTGAACTGCAGCGCCAAAAAACCCTCCTGACGCGCCTGCTTCTGCGAATGCTCACACATCAAACGTGCTACGCCACGGCCACGTGCAGCCTCGCAGACCATGTAACCGCAGTTGCCCACATGGGCACCCGGGCCTGCAGCATTGGCCTTGAGGTAGTAGGAACCCAGCAGTTCGCCCTGGTCCTCCAGCACCCAGGTGTGAAGGGGCAGCTCTAGCCATAACTGGCGGGCTTGTTCGAAGCTCAGGGCAGGGTCGAAGGCGTAGGTTTCGCGGGCCTGGACAATGGCCTGGAAGGTGGGCCAGAAGCGCTCGAAGTCCTCAAGCGTCATGGGGCGGATGTGGATCATGATGGTTCCTGCAATGGCTGGACCGCCAAGTCTGGGTGGCGCGGCGCTGTCGCGCAAGGGCGACGCGCCGCGTGTGCTCAGCCGTTGGCCTTGCCCACCGCATCCATGGCGCGGGCCGAGTACACCAGGGCGGCGCCGGCGTTCATCGCCACCGCCACGCCGAGGGCTTCGGCAATCTCTTCGCGGCTGGCGCCGTGCTTGACCGCTTGCTGCGAGTGCACGGCAATGCAGCCGTCACAGCGGGTGGTCACGGCCACTGCGAGGGAGATCAGTTCGCGAGTCTTGGCGTCCAGGTGGTTGGTCTTGGCGCCCGCGCCGCTGGCGGTCATGTAACCGGCCACGGTGTCGGGAGACAACTGCTTGAGATCGCCGATGCCGGCCATCAACTGCTTACGGTAGGCGTCCCAGTCCATCATGCTCATCGTCTTCACCTTAGGGTGGTTGCGAGTGGAGCTTTCAGGCTAGACCAAAAAGGGCGGGGCAACTGCTGCCTGTGCAACTGGCACAGGCAGCGATGAATCAGATGTAGATGAACACCAGCACCAGCGCTGCCACCACCGCCCACTTTTCCAGGTAGTAGCGCATGCGGTTGCGCTTTTTCAGCGCTTTGCCCCGCTCGCGGATCTTGTAGATGCGGGTGAACAGCCGATTGATGCCGCCAGTCTTGTCGTTGGCATCGTTAGGTGCGGCGGCGGCCGCCATCACGTTGCGGCTGAACCAGCGGTTGAACGCGGTTGTCCAGCGGTACTTGAGCGGGCGCTCGACATCGCAGAACAGGATGATGCGGTTGTGCTCGGTGGTGTTGGCCGCATAGTGGATGTAGGTTTCGTCGAAGATCACACCCTCACCGTCGCGCCACGAGTACTTCTCGCCGTCCACGTCGATGTAGCAACCGTCGTCGTTCGGCGTGTCCAGGCCCAGGTGGTAGCGGTAGGAACCGGCGTACGGGTCGCGGTGGCGCACCAGCTTGGCCCCCGGTGGCAGGGTGGCGAACATCGCCGCCTTGACCGTGCCGATGCCTTGCAGCAACTCGGTGGTACGCGGGCACAGGGTCATTGCCGAAGGGTGGCTTTCGCCGTACCACTTCAGGTAGAAGCGCTTCCAGCCAGTCTTGAAGAATGAATTGAAGCCAACATCATCGTAATTGTCGGACTTTTTGATCTCACCGACGTGCAGCAGCTGTTGCGCCTCTGCACGAATTTCCTGCCAGTGATCCTGCAGCGGCTGTAGCTCGGGAAAAGCTTCGACCGGCAGGTAAGGTTTGGCCGGGTGCTTGGAAAACAGGTAAAGGAAGCTGTTGACCGGCGCCAGGAAACTGGAGTGGTCGCCCAACTGACGGGTCAGCTTGTGGCGAACCCGACCGCGCAGGTGAACATAGGCGATCGAGAGAACGAAGATAAGTACGAGTGCAATTTTCATGGACGTTTACTTGTCGAAAAAATGGCCATGCGCCATGGCATAAGCTCGCCAGCATAAACAATCATGGGGGTAGTTTGTACTTATTGTTACATGACGACGGCGCGACTTAGGTGTAATGGCCTATAGCTTGCGCAAACGATTCATGCCAAGGAGATCACATGGTTCAGGACGTTCGCCCCAGTGGCGCCCCCTTCAAGCGGCTGTTTTTTGCCTTGCCAGTCAGCGATGCCCAGCGCCGTGCGCTGGCCCAGTGGCGGCGCAGTTTGAACCTGCGTAGCGGCAAGCCGGTACCGGCCGACAACTTTCATGTGACGTTGTTGTTTCTTGGCGACGTGGACACCGCCCAAGTGCCGGCGATCTGTGCCGCAGTGGACGCGCTGAAGCGCCCGGCCACGGCGCCGCGCCTGTTGCTTGACCGCTTGCAGGCGTGGCCGCGCGCCAGCGCACTGGTGCTCGAGCCGCAGCAAACGCCGCCGGCCTTGCTGCAGCTGGTCTATGGCTTGCAGCAAGCGCTGCTGCCACTGGGGGTGGGGGCGGCGAGTCGTGAATACCGCCCGCACCTGACCTTGTCCAGGGACTACCGCGGCCAGCCGCCGGAAGCCGCTACGGCCCCGGAGTTCTTCCTTGCCGCGCGGCATTTCACCCTGTACGAATCGCGCAAGGGCGTTTACTGGCCGCTTGCGCAATGGCCGTTGACCGAGTGACGCGTGCTCAACTTCAGAGCTCTGGCGTGTACTTGACCGTCAACATGAAGTTGCGCGGTTCGCCGTAGTTGTTGCTGCCATTGAGCTGGTTGAAGCCTGCGACCCAGTATTTCTTGTCGAACAGGTTGTTGGCGTTGACCGCCAGGTTCACCTCCGGCGTCAGCTGATAGGCCAGGCGCGCGCTCCACACGGTGTAGCCGGGCACTGTGTAGGTGCGCTCATAGCCCAGGGTGTGGCTTTGGCTGGTAAAGCCCAGGCCGGTGCTCCAGCGCTGGCCGTCCAGCGGCAGGGTGTAGTCGGCCCAGGCACGCAGCATGTGCTTGGGTGTCCATTGGCTGAACACGCGGCCTTTGTCATCCGGGTCGTCGAGAAACTTGGTGGTGTTGTAGGTGTAACCGGCAAACAGTTGCAAGCCGCTGAGCACTTCGCCGCTGATCTCGGCCTCGATGCCCTGGCTACGGACCTTGCCCGCCGCAGTGGAGCAGAAGTTGTCATCACAGGCCAAGCCCGACGCCAGGTCGCTGACCGCGCGGTTTTCCTGGTCGTAGCGGAACAGCGCCAGCGAGGCGTTGACCCGGCCGTCCAGCAGTTCGCCCTTCAGGCCCGTTTCATAGTTGCTGCCGATCACAGGCTTGAGTGGCACGTTGCCGACCGCGCGTTCTGTCTGCGGCACGAACACATCGGTGTAGCTGGCGTACCAGGCCCATTCGCGGGTCAGGTCGTAGACGAAGCCGGCATAGGGCGTCACTTCGCCTGACTCGGTCATGCGGCTGGTGGGGAAGCGGGTGCCAGGGTCGGTGCGGCTGTCGAAGTCGATCGAGTCCCAGCTGTAGTCGAACCAGCTGACCCGCGAGCCGACGATCAGGGTCAGGTCATCGGTCGGCTTGACCCGCCAGACGCCGTACAGGCCTTTCTGGCGAATGTCATAGCTGGCCTTGTTGGCGCGCGCGCGCTCGCCGTCGAACAGGCTGTCACGGCTGGGTTCCGGGCGGTCGTGGTCGATGTCGAAGAGGGTGTCGCCAGAGGCGTCGAAGTTGCGCCAATAGGCGTCGTCCGAGGTCAGCTTGGAATAGTTGCCGCCGACGGTGATTTCATGGGCCAGGGGGCCGGTGTCGAAGTGGCCCACCACGTTCATGTCCAGGCCTAGCTTGGTGTTGTGAAAGTCAGTGATCCAGTCGGCATAGGTGATGCCGCTGCCGTCGGGCGCCACGCCCTGGACGGAGGACTGCACGCGCTGGTGCGTGGAGGTGTTGGTTTCGTCCATGCGCACGGCGGCGGCCTTGAACGCCCAGTCGTCGTTGAAGCGGTGCTCAAGGTCCAGGTAGTAGGTGGTCACGTCGGTTTCGGCACGGTTCCAGCGGGCACCGGTGAAGGTCGAGCGGGGCAAATCGACTGGCTTACCGCCGGCATAGCGGGGGATGCCACGCAGCAGCGGTCGCGACTGCTGGCGGTTGTAGCTGATGCCGCCACCCACGGTGGTGGCATCGCTCAGGTCAATGTCCAGCGCGCCATACAGCGAGTGCGACTTGCTCCATTGGTAGTCGATGAAACTGTCGCTTTGATCCTCGTCGGCAACGATCCGGCCGCGCACCCGACCGTCGGCGGTCAGCGGGCCGCCAGCGTCCAGTTGCAGGCCATAGTGGTCCCAGGAGCCGGCCTTGCCGGTGACGGTGACGGTTGGGGTGGCCTGGCCACGCTTGCGCACCAGGTTGATCGCGCCGCCGGGGCTGCCGGTGCCTTGCAGCAGGCCAGAGGCGCCGCGCAGTACCTCGACACGGTCGAAGAACACCAGGTCCTGGGTCGCCCAGTTACCCAGCGAGTAGTTGTTGCGCGGGATCGGCACGCCGTCGTACTGCCAGTCGTCGATCTGGAAGCCGCGCGAAGTCACCACCACGCCTGGCCCGATGCCCTGCGCGCCGACGATCCCGGTGGTGTGGTTGAGCGCGTCCTGCAGGTCTGTGATGCCTTGGTCGTCCAGCTGTTTACGGGTAATCACCGTCACCGATTGAGGGATTTCCTTGAGGCTGTGCGTGCCTTTGCCAAGGGTCACCGCGCGGGCTGCGTATGAGCCGCTGCCTTCGCTGGTGGCATCCAGGTAATTGTCAGTGATGCTGGTACTGCCAAGCTCCAGCGCGTCGCTCTCAGGGGTTGCCGGGGCGACGCTGAAATGGCCGCTGCTGGTGAGCCGCAATTGCAGGCCGCTGCCGGCCAAGGCGGCTTGCATGGCGTGCTCGGCGCTCATCTGGCCGACGACGGCTGGCGCCTGCTTGCCGCGCACCAGCGCCGGCTCCAGCGCGATGATGTAGCCGCTCTGGCTGGCAATCCGGTTAAGGGTGGTGGCCAGGCTGGCGGGTGGCAGGTCAAACGCCAGGGTCTGCACCTGGGCATGGGCGTTGAGGCTGCTCAGGGCAACGACGAGGGGCAGGGCGCGGGGCCAGAGGTTGAGCACAGAATTCTCCCGAATGAAGTGACTTGTCAGGAGATAGGTGGGGCGAGAAATGAAAACCGGACACGCTTGCGAATGATTTTCACAAAAATTTCTTCACCCCTGCTCAGGACCAATCAGCATCAGCCACGGGCCGAACGGCTCGACCTTGATCGGCAGGGCTTCTGCCAGAGCGGCCAGTGCCTGCTGTGGCTGGTCAAGCGGGAATACACCCTGGACGCGCATGTCGCGTACCGCCGGTGCTACCCGTATGTAGCCACGCTGGTACGGACGCAGGGCATCGATAACCGCGTGCAGGGGCTCGTCGAGCACTTCCAGGCGGCCCTCCAGCCAGGCTGCGCGTTGTTGTTGCTCGCCGGTTACAGGTTGGATGCCATCGCCACGCAGCAGCGCGGCCTGCCCTTGTTGCAGGTCTAGCCAGCGGCCATTGGGCAGGCTGGCGCGGACACTGTGCTCCAGCACCACAACGCGGGTGGCGGATGCCTCCTGGCTCACCAGGAAACGGGTGCCCAGCGCCTGCACCTGCCCTTGCGCAGTGCGCACGCGCAGGGGGCGGTGCGGGTCTGGGGCAACCTGTATCAACACGTCGCCACGGCGCAGCACCAGCAGGCGTTGGTTGGCATCGAAATAGAGGTCGACGGCACTGGCACTGTTGAGGCTCAGGCGGCTGCCGTCCGCCAAGGTGAAGCTGCGCCGCTCGCCGCTGGCCGTGTGCAGGTCGGCCAGCCAGTTCTGTGCCGCGTCGCTGCGCCAGCCGCTCCACAGTACACCCGCGGCGACGCCCATGCCCGCCAGGGCACCCAGCACCTCGCGCCGGGAATGGGTGGGGGCGAGCAATACCTGGCGTGCTTCGGCGGCATGCCCTGGGGCGCGCTGGTCCAGCGCGCGCAGTGCGGCAAAGGGGCTGCCTAGGCGCTGTTGCAAACGGTCCCAGGCCTGTTGGTGAGCGGGGTCCTGGCGCAACCAGTGGTTCAGCCGTTGCAGCAGGGCGTCGTCAGGTGTGCCGGCCTTGAGCGCGACCATCCAGTCGATAGCTTGCTCGCTGATCGGGTCCAGGCGCCTGGCGTTCATGCGTGTACCTCGCACAGGTAGCACTGGCGCAGGGCCTGCTTCATGTAGCGGCTGACGGTGCGTTCGCTGATCTGCAACCGGGCGGCGATGTCGACATAGCTCATGCCGTCCAGCTGGCTGAACAGGAAGGTGGCCTTGACCACGGCGGGCAGGCCGTCCAGCACCTGGTCGATGGTCACCAATGCCTCGATCAGCAGCAGTTGCTCTTCGGCCGAAGGGGCGACCGGCTCAGGTAACAGCGTCAGGCGATCGAGGTAGGCCTGCTCGAGTTGGCGGCGGCGGTGCCGGTCAAAGATCAGCCGGCGGGCGATGGTCGAGAGGTAGGCGCGCGGTTGCTGGATGCTGTCCGGGTCTACCCGTGCGCCCAGCATCTGGCAGAACGCTTCGGCTGCGGTGTCCTCAGCGTCGGCGCGATTACGCAGACGTTTGAAGATGTGTTGGAGCAGCCAGCGGTGATGGTCGCTGAAGAAGAAGCCCAGCTTGCGGGTCGATGTGCTGTCCAACGCCTGGCATCCAGTTGTGAGTGTGAATCGTTCTCAATGGTAACTGGGTCGTTTGCTGGCTAGCAAGAGCGCTGCACGCCTCACGTACCTGGCGCAGTGCTGAGGCCTAAACCGGCAAGCTCTGGTAGGCCGATTCATCCCCCGGGCTACGGTCAAACTGGCGTTTGTACTCGCGGCTGAACTGCGAAGTGCTCTGATACCCCACCCGATGCGCCGTCTGCGCCACCCCCAGGCCCTCGCCGATCAGCATCTGCTGCGCCTTGAGCAGGCGCAGGCGCTTGAGGTACTGCATCGGCGCCATGTCGGTGCAGCGCTTGAAATTTTCGTGGAAGGTCGAAACGCTCATGTTGGCGCGCGCCGCCAGTGCCTCGACACTCAGCGGCTCGGTGTAGTGTTCGCGCAGGTGGGCGAGGGCGGCGCCGATGCGGGCGAAGTGCCCCTGCTGCTCGACAAGCGCCCGCAGCACCCCGGCCTGCGGGCCGCGTAGCGCGGTATAGAGCACTTCGCGCACCCGCGCAGGCCCCAGCACCTTGGCGTCCAGCGGGTCCTGCAGGCAGTGCAGCAGCCGCTCGACACTGTCGCGCATCGGCGCATCCAGGGCCGCCGAGGTCATCGATTGCGGGGTCTGTGCCTGTACCGCGGCATCTGGCGCCAGGTCCATGCTTTGCACCAGCTCACCGAGCACGCTGCGGTCAATGTCTACCGCCACGCCCAGCAGTGGCGCCTCGGCGGTGGCGAAGGTTTCGCACATGAACGGCACCGACAGCGCCTGGACCAGGTAGTGCCCCGCACCGTATTCCAGGGTGCGGGGCCCTAGGCGCGCAAGTTTGCTGCCCTGGGCCAGGATCATCAGGCTCGGCTCGTAGATTTGCGGGCTGCTGGCCACATAGTGGTCCCAGCTCAGCACCTGAACCTGGGGCAGGTGCGTGGGGACGAAGCCTGGGCGTGTGGCGAGGCGGCGGATCAGCGCGCAGAGCGGGGCGTTGGCGTCGACATGGCGGGTGAGCTGCATGGTGAACCTGGGGCAGAGAATCAGACAGTGGCATCATCGCAGATTGAAGGCCTAGCGTCAGATGCTTGCCGGTAAGTCCGGAGAATCGTGCATGGATGCCGGAGAATCTGCGGTGGGCGAGGCGGGGCATGGCGCGCAAAATGCGCCGCCTGAATCGTTTCACTTCTCTGCGAGGTCCTGCATGTACACCGCCATTGGTTATGCCGCCCAAACCCCGACCAGCCCTCTGGCTCCCATGACCTTCGAGCGTCGCAGCCCGCGCCCGGACGATGTCGCCATCGAGATCCTGTACTGCGGCGTGTGCCACTCCGACATCCATCAGGCGCGCAACGAGTGGGGCATCGCCGTGTACCCGCTGATGCCGGGCCACGAGATCATCGGTCGCGTCACTGCAGTGGGCGACAAGGTGGCCGCGCACAAGGTCGGCGACTTGGTGGGCGTTGGTTGCATGGTCGACTCCTGCCGCCACTGCGAGGCCTGCGCCAAGGATTTGGAGCAATACTGCCTGGAAGGCCCGACCATGACCTACGCCACCCCCGACCGGGTCGATGGCAGCAATACCCTGGGTGGCTACTCCAGCAGCATCGTGGTCAGCGAGCACTTTGTGGTGCGTATCCCCGCTGGCATGGACCTGCCCAGCGCAGCGCCGATTCTGTGCGCCGGCATCACCACCTACTCGCCGCTCAAGCACCATGGCGTGGGGCCGGGCCACAAGGTCGGCATCCTCGGCATGGGCGGCCTGGGCCACATGGGCATCAAACTGGCCAAGGCCCTGGGCGCGGAAGTGACCCTGTTCACGCGCTCCCAGGCCAAGGCCGAGGAAGCCCGCCGCCAGGGCGCCGACCATGTAATCGTGTCCACGGATGACGAGCAGATGCGTGCTGCTGCCGGTCGTTTCGACTTCCTGCTCGACACCATTCCGGTGCAGCACGACCTCAATCCGTACCTTGAAACCCTCACGTTCGATGGCGTGCATATTCTGGTCGGCCTGATCGAACCGATCGAGCCGGCGGTACACGCGGCCAATCTGGTGCTCAAGCGCCGGGTGCTGGCTGGGTCGTTGATCGGCGGCATTGCCGAGACCCAGGAAGTGCTGGATTTCTGTGCCGAGCACGGCATCCGATGCGACATCGAAATGCTCGATATCCGCAATATCAACCAGGCTTATGAGCGGATGATCGCCGGGGATGTGAAGTACCGCTTTGTGATCGACATGGCGACATTGCAGGGCTGATCCTGGCGTTAATCTGCACCGGCCTCTTCGCGGGCAAGCCCGCTTGTGTCTTGGAGAGGGAATAGAATCTGAAGTGAGAGCGGTGAATGGCAAGCTGATAGCCCGAGGTGCCCAGAGCACGTGTGGGAGCAAAAGCTGCCATCCACCGTTCCACTTTGGCGAGAGCCCGAACAGTTGGATGAGGGGCGTAATCTCGAATCACAAGCGTGGGCCAAGCCAAAGCGCTCTCACTCCTTGAGTTTAAGAGGGTTTGGCCATGTCTTCCTCTGTCGGCATCGATGTTTCCAGTGCCACACTTGCTGTTCACATCCGCCCTGAGGGGGTGAACTTCAGTGTTTCCAATGACTTGAAGGGATTCCAACTGCTCGTCGAAAAGCTTGGCGGGTATGCAGTTTCAATGGTCTTGCTCGAAGCTACCGGTGGCTACGAGTGCAATGTCCTCAAAGCGCTGCAGGATGCCGATTTTCCGGTTTGCCGGATCAATCCCAGTCGTGCCCGGGACTTTGCCAAGTCGATGGGTAAACGCGCCAAGACCGATCCCATTGACGCAGCTGTTTTGGCTCACCTGGCTGAAGTTATGCCCCCACGGCCTTGCCAGGTGATGACACCCGAGCGGGCCTTGCTGCGCGAACTGCTTATGCAGCGGGATCGCTTCGTCCAACAGCGCGACGATGACAAGCGGCGCCTGAAGCAGGCGCGGGCTCCCAGTGTTTGTTTGCGGTTGGAACAACACATCGCCTATCTGAAGGGTGAAATTCGAGCGCTGGAACAAGAGATCGCACAGCAGGCAGCAGCTTTGCCTGATGATCGGGTTAAACAGCTCACTCAAGTCAAAGGAATTGGTCTGATTACTGCCGGAAAGCTGATGGCCTTGCTGCCAGAGCTGGGCCAGGTGGATAAGAAGGAAATTGCCGCCTTGGTCGGTGTTGCGCCGTTCAATCAGGACAGCGGCAAGCAGTCGGGCAAGCGTTCAATCTGGGGGGGACGCTCACAAGTCAGGCGGGCGCTCTATATGGCCTGCTGGGTGGTGATACGGCACAACAAGGACTTCTGCGAGCGCTACAAAGCACTGCGAGCCCAGGGGAAGTGCGCGAAAGTATCGGTGGTGGCGTGTATGCGAGTATTGATAGTGAGGCTAAATGCGATGCTCAAGACCGGAACGCCCTGGAAGGAGCAAATAGCTCATTCGTAGGAGCAAGCCTTGCTGGCGATGCCCGGCACAGCCGGGCCTGGGGCGCTACGCGCCCCATCGCCGGCAAGGCCAGCTTCCACAAGAAGACAGTTGCTCCCACAGGCTCTACACCCTGCCTGAGAGCAGTGGGGCAACTGTGGGAGTGGGCTTGCCCGCGAAGAAATCGGTGCAGATCTACCAGGCCAGCGCCTTGTCCCACCCCTTCCAGAACAACCACCGCCGCACCTCGCCATGCTCACCGGTACCGATCTGCCACTCAGGCCGCCCACTGCCCAGCGCAATCACCGAAATGACCCCAGCATGGCTCGCCGCAACCAGTGTGCGCCCGTCCGCGCTGATGTCCATGGCGCTGATGGTCGAGCCCAGGTAATGCTGCCAATGCGCCGTGCCATCCTCGCCAAAGGCCCGCAAGTAGCCGTAGGCATCACCGATGATGTACTCGCCGTTGCCTGCGACCCCTGCGTAAACCCGCGCCCCATCCTGCAGCCGCGGGGTGCGCGGGTCATCGCTGTAGTAGTCGGTATCCAGCCCCGGCAGGTCTGCCACGCGCACCCCGAGCGTGCCGCCGTTGTAGAAGTGGCAGGCATTGACGATCAACTGGTCGCCGCTGCGGTTGAACAGGGCGAAGTGCGGGTACTCGCCGCCTGGGCCGACCTGCGCCACTTCCTCCAACTGCTCATTGAGCACCAGATGACGGCTGCTCTGTTCACCGACCACGATCAGGCGCCCATCCGGCGACACCGCACCATGCTCCATGGCCAGGCCGAGGGCGATATCGTCCGGGTCGGTGCCTTCGGCCAGCTCTTCAAGGACTTGCGATTGGCGCGGCAGCAGCCGGGTAGCACCCTCGGCCGCCAGCAAAAAGATGCCCTCGGCGCTCACCAGCAGTACCCGCTGGCCCTGGGCGAAAGGCACCAGGGTGGTGGGCGTCGGCGGCAGGTCCAAGGGTTCGAAGGGGTAACCTGCCGGCAGCCCCTCCAGCCCGGTGGGCCAGGGCAGCCGGGCGACCTGTGGGCCGCCCCAGCCATCGGTCACGCGCACGCCCTCGGCGTTGGCCAGGGCAAAGTAGCGGCGCTGCGGGCAACGGCCGAAGTGGTCAGTGCCAATGACCGGCATCACACTGTGCTGATCGATACGTACCACCTGGCCCTTCTCATAGGGCATGCCAATGCGCGCGAGCAGGCTGCCATCCTCCAGCAGCAGGACGCTACTGATGCCTTGCCCGTGGGCTTCGAGCAGGGGTACCAGCGGCAGGTGGGCAGGCGGCCAGGCCGCGCGGAAGGCCTGGCGTTGCTGTTCGTCGACACCCGGGCGGTTGATCGCCTGCAGGGCGGCGTGCCAGGCATCGAGCAAGTGCTCGGTGGCTGCGGGCTGTGGTTCTTCGAGGTTGTCCCAGCCGTGGGCGCTGCCTTGCGCGACGTAGCGGTTGATGGCCTGGGCGTAGGCGGTGACCGCCTGCTGCCACTGCTGCTGGGGTTGTTGCTTGTCCATGGGCGGATCGGGCTCCTTGTTCCGCTTGCCGTTCACACAAAGCGCGCATGGTACCCGCAATGTGCCGCCGGTTGTGAGGCCCGGTATTGACGCGTACCATGCCGGCATTCCTTCCAATAACAAACCCGTGCCTCAGCGCGGCCGATACTTGGCCCCTGACGCGCGTCTTTTCGCCATGCCTGCGGAGCACAGAATTCCACCCATGAACGGACCCATCCCCACCGACTTGCCGCCGACCACCGGTGGCGGCAGCTGGCTGAGCGTGATTGCCTTGGCCCTGGCGGCCTTCATCTTCAACACCACCGAGTTTGTCCCGGTGGCGTTGCTCAGCGACATTGGCCGCAGCTTCGACATGAGCACCGCCCAGGTCGGCCTGATGCTGACTATCTATGCCTGGGTCGTGGCCCTGGCGTCGCTGCCGATGATGCTGCTGACCCGCAACATCGAGCGTCGGCGCTTGCTGCTGTTCGTGTTTCTGGTGTTCGTTGTCAGCCACCTGTTGTCGTGGCTGTCGCAGAGCTTTGCCATGCTGCTGGTCAGCCGCATCGGCATCGCCCTGGCCCACGCCGTGTTTTGGGCCATCACCGCATCGCTGGCTGTACGTGTGGCGCCGCCTGGCCAACAGGCCAAGGCACTCGGCCTGCTGGCCACCGGTACTACCCTGGCTATGGTTCTGGGCATCCCGCTGGGGCGTGTGGTAGGTGAAGCCTTGGGCTGGCGCGTGACGTTCCTCAGCATTGCCGGGGTGGCACTGGCCACCATGCTCTGCCTGATGAAGTCGTTGCCGCTGCTGCCAAGCCAGAATTCCGGCTCGCTGCGCAGCCTGCCGATCCTGTTCAAGCGCCCGGCGCTGGTGATCACCTACCTGCTGGTGACGCTGGTGATCACCGCACAGTTCACCGCTTACAGCTACATTGAACCCTTCGCCCTGCACGTGGCGCAAATCGGCGGCGAGCGGACCACGTTGGTGCTGCTGCTGTTTGGTGGCGCCGGTGTGTTCGGCTCGGTGCTGTTCAGCCGTTACAGTGAGCGGTTCCCCCAGGGCTTTCTGGTGGGCTCGATCGGCCTGCTGGCGGCTTGCCTGCTGTTGCTGTTGCCGCTGTCGGGCAACTTCTATGCATTTTCCGCGTTGAGCATGTTCTGGGGTATAGCAATCCTGAGCTTCAGCCTGTCGTTGCAGTCCAAGACCTTGAAGCTGGCGTCCGATGCCACCGACGTGGCCATGGCCTTGTTCTCGGGCATCTATAACATCGGTATTGGTGGTGGGGCATTGCTGGGCAGTATTGTCAGCAGCCAGATGGATGTGGCCCATATCGGCCTGGTCGGAGGCGGTGTGGCGGTAGTCGGGTTGGTGCTGGCGGTGGCAAGTAACCGGCGGTTCCGTGAGGCTTTAGGCGCCTGATTGCCTGTACTGGCCTCTTCGCGGGGCCGCACTGTATTCAATAACAGTGGGGTACCTGTGGGAGCGGGCTTGCCCCGCGAAGAGGCCAGTACAGCCAACATCACATTCAACCAAGCAGCGTCGCCCAAGCCGACACCCGCACCATCCCCGCCAACCCCGGTTGAACCACAGGCTTGTCCGAGCGGGTGTCCATTAGCGCAAGCCTCCGTTTCAGTCTGGAACGATTGTGCAGCCCTTGTTCAGCAGCCGGGGCCGCAGCGCCTCGAAGCGCTCGCGCAGCCACAGGTGCAACTGCGTGACTGCCGGGGTCAGTTGCTTGCGGTGCGGGCAGACCAATGTGACCGGTGTCGGCTCACCCAGGTACTCCGGCAAGACAATCTCCAGTTCACCGGCCTCGATGTCGGCGCTCACGTCCAGCCACGACTTGTAGACAATACCTTCACCGAGCAGCGCCAGGCGGCGGATCACGTCGGCGTCGTCGCTGACCAGCGGCCCGCGCACCTGCACGGTGCGGTTGCCCACTCGCCATTTGTCATAGACCCGGTTCTGTTGCATGTACAGCAGGCAGGCATGGTCGTGCAGGGCCTCTGGTGTCAGCGGGCGGCCATGGCGTGCCAGGTAGTCGGGGGCCGCGACCAGTACCCGGCGGTTCCAGTTGGCCAGGGGCAGGGCGATGTAGTTGGCATCCTGATTGAGGCCATAGCGGATGGCGATGTCTACCGGGTCGCGATTGAGGTCGGCCATCTGGTCGGACAGGAAGAAGCGCAGGTGCAGCGCCGGGTGCTCGCGGCGAAAGGCGCTCAGCCACGGCAGCAGCATGTTGCGGCCCATGTCCGAAGGTGCCGAGACTTGCAACGTGCCGCGCAAGGTACTGGCGTTGCCGTGCAGGTCCTCGCGGCCCTGGCGCAGGCTGTCCAGCACGTTCTGCGCCGTCGGCAAGTACAGCTCGCCCTCGGCGGTCAGGCGCAGGCTACGGGTGGTCCGCGCGAACAGGCGTACGTCCAGCTCACGCTCCAGGCGTTTGATCGCGGCGGCCACCTGGCCCGGCAGCAGTTGCGCCTCGTGGGCGGCGGCGGTGAAGCTGCCCAGCATGCTGCTGCGTACGAACAGTTCAAGGTCAGCAATACGCAGCATTTTCACTCCTGGGATGAAAGTGTTGCTGCATTGTGCCGGTTTTTCTTTTTTTCAGGAAAGATAAGATGCGCAACAAATCCCCTCTCACTCCAGGAGTTGTTGCATGGATACCGTTTCCCTGGCCAAGCGCCGCTACACCACCAAAGCTTACGACGCCTCGCGCCGCATTCCCCAGGCCACCATCGATGCGTTGCTTGAGCAACTGCGCCACAGCCCGTCGTCGGTCAACTCGCAGCCTTGGCACTTCATCGTCGCCGACAGCGCAGAGGGCAAGGCCCGGCTCGCCAAGAGCACCCATGAGCGTTTTGCCTACAACTCGCCGAAGATCCTCGATGCATCCCATGTGATCGTATTCTGCACGCGCACCGAGATGACCGAGGCCCATCTGGACGCGGTGCTCGAACAGGAAGCCGCCAATGGCCGCTTTCGCGACGAGCAGGCCCGCGCCGCACAGAACCAAAGCCGTCGTCACTACGTCGATCTGCACCGCTTCGACCAGAAAGACGTGCAGCACTGGATGGAAAAGCAGACCTACCTGGCCTTCGGCACGGCGCTGCTGGGTGCCGCGGCGCATGGCCTTGATGCAACGCCGATCGAAGGCTTTGACAGCAAGCTGCTGGATGCCGAGCTGGGGCTGCGCGAGCAGGGCTTCACCAGTGTGGTGATCTTGAGCCTTGGCTATCGGAGCGAGGGTGATTTCAATGCAGGGCTGAACAAGTCGCGGTTGCCAGCCTCGACCGTGTTTACCTTCCTCTGAGCGTTTTTCGCTACACCTGTAGGAGCAGCCGGCTTCACCATAACGACGCTGATGCCGCTGCCACTACCCTGGTAAACACCTCGATCGCTTTATCGACTTCACCCTCGGTGCTGAACCGTCCGAGACTCAACCGCACGCTGTTACGTGCCCGGCTTTCATCCAACCCCAGTGCCAGCAGCACATGCGATGCTGCGTTGCTCGCCGAATTGCAGGCCGACGTGGTCGACAACGCCAACTCACTGGCCAACGCTGCACTGTTGAAGCCTTGGGTATCGATACACAGGTTCAAGGTGTGCGCAATGCGCTGCGTAGCGCAGCCGTTGAGGCTTACCGCGGGCAAGGCCAGCAACCCGTCGCGCAGCCGTCGGGACAGCTGCTCGATACGCTGGTGCTCGCTGTCGCCCGGCTGGCCGGCCAAGGCAAAGGCGCTGCCCATGCCGACGATCTGGTGGGTCGCCAGGGTGCCGGAACGCAGCCCGTGCTCATGGCCGCCGCCGTGCATCTGCGCACGCATCAGCTGGCGGGCACGCGGCCCGACATAGAGTGCGCCGATGCCTTTGGGGCCGTAGACCTTGTGGGCCGAAAACGACATCAGGTCCACCGGCATTTGGGCAAGGTCAATGGCCAGTTTGCCCACCGCCTGGGCCGCGTCCACATGCAACAGCGCACCCTGTGCACGCACGCGCTCGCCAATGGCTGCGAAGTCGGTCACGGTGCCCAGTTCGTTATTGACCGCCATCAGCGAGACCAGGCGGGTATCGGCACGCCATGCCGCCTGCACGGCATCGGGCTGGATCAGGCCGGCCGCATCTGCTGCCAGGCGAGTGATGGCCCAGCCTTGACGCTCCAGTTCAGCGACTGTATCGAGTACGGCCTTGTGTTCCAGCTGGCTGGTGATCAGGTGGCCTGGGTGGCCGATGCCCTGGGCGATGCCTTTGAGTGCAAGGTTGTTGGACTCGGTAGCGCCTGAGGTCCACACCAGTTCATCGGCGCGGGCGCCGACGCGTTCAGCCACCTGTTGGCGCGCCTGCTCCACTGCATTGCGGGCAGCCTGGCCATAAGCATGGCCACTGGATGCGGGGTTGCCGAAGTTGGCTTGGCGGCCAAGGCAGGCGAGCATCGTTTCGATGACCCGGTCGTCAACGGGGGTCGTGGCGGCGTAGTCGAAGTAGAGCGGGGCGCTGGGCATGAGGCGGGTCCGTGTCTGTCACGTTGGATGCGGTGATCGTTGCAGTAAGCGTACCGGGCCCACACTCAAATGTTTTTGCCTTCTGTTTGGTTGGTTTGCGCCTTGAGGGAAAAATCTTCTAATGCTGCCGATAGGTGGAGAAAAAAATTCTCCACAAGCCCGGCATTAACCGCGCACCAACAACATCAGGCGGGCGCCAGCGCGCGTTCTTCCTCCGCTAGCACCCGTTCGCACAACTCGATGATCTGCTCGCGCATCCAGCGGTTGGCGGGGTCCTGGTCAGTGCTCTCATGCCAGTAGAGGTGCGTTTCCAGCGCCGGCACATCGACAGGTAATGCGTGGTAGCGCAGTTGATGACGGCGGGCGAAACGTTCGGGGACGGTCATCGCCATGTCAGTCTGCTGCAACACTTGCGAGGCCATCAGGTAATGCTGTGAACGCAAGGCGACCTTGCGCTGCACTCCCATCTTGCCCAAGGCCAGGTCCACGTAGCCCAGGCCATTGCGCCGGCTGGAGATATGGATGTGGGTCATGCCCAGGTAGCTGTCCAGGGTCAGTTTGCTGTCGGCCAGCGGGTGGCCTTGGCGCAGGGCACAGACATAGCGGTCTTGCATCAGTTTGACGTGGCGCACCTGCGGGTCGGTGTTCAAAGGGGCATCGACCGCGAAATCCAGGCGCCCGGCCGCCAGCTCTTTGGTGGTTTCGCGACGTTTGCACAGAAAGCTTTCGATCAATACCGAAGGGGCCAGGCGGCGCAGGCGCTGGAACAGCGGCGGCAGGATCACCGCTTCGGTCAGGTCGGTCATGCTGATGCGGAAGGTCTTGTTGGCCTGCTGCGGGTTGAAAATGCGGCTTTCCTGTACCGAGGTGCGCAGCAGGGCAAGGGCGTTGCGCACCGGGCCGATGATGTTCTGGGCCATGGGCGTGGGCACCATGCCTTGCGCGGTACGCACGAACAGTGGGTCGTTGAAGGTTTCGCGCAGTCGCGACAGGGCATTGGAGACCGCCGGCTGGGTGATGCCGACAATTTGCCCGGCGCGGGTCAGGTTGGCTTCGGTGTAGATCGCGTCGAAGACGATGAACAGGTTGAGGTCGACCTTGCTGAGGTTCATGTGCGCCGCTCATTGTTGGAATTATTGCCCGATCATATATCGGTTATGAATGTTTATACACGCGGAAAATAGACTAGGTGGATGGGTGCTTGCTGCTCTAGGCTCTGGCCCATGTTCTACGAACCTCGAAGGTAGCCCCCGATGGATTTCGCCTATTCGCCCAAGGTCCAGGCACTGCGCGAGCGCGTCACCGCGTTCATGGATGCTTATGTCTATCCCGCCGAAGCGGTGTTCGAGCGTCAGGTCGCCGAGGGCGACCGCTGGCAACCCACTGCGATCATGGAGGAGCTCAAGGCCCAGGCCCGCGCCGAGGGGCTGTGGAACCTGTTCTTGCCCGAGTCGGAGTACGGCGCCGGGCTGAGCAACCTGGAATACGCGCCACTGGCCGAGATCATGGGCCGCTCGCTGCTCGGGCCAGAGCCGTTCAATTGCTCGGCACCGGACACCGGCAACATGGAAGTGCTGGTGCGCTATGGCAGCGAGGCGCAGAAACGCCAGTGGCTGGAGCCTTTGCTGCGCGGCGAAATCCGTTCGGCATTCGCCATGACCGAACCGGACGTAGCTTCCTCGGATGCCACCAACATGGCCGCCACCGCTGTGCGTGATGGCGATGAATGGGTGATCAATGGCCGCAAATGGTGGACTTCCGGCGCCTGTGACCCGCGCTGCAAGGTCATGATCTTCATGGGCCTGTCCGACCCCGAAGGGCCACGCCACCAGCAGCACTCGATGGTGCTGGTGCCGACCGACACGCCTGGCGTGAAGATCGTCCGGCCATTGCCGGTGTTCGGTTACGACGATGCGCCACATGGCCATGCCGAGGTGCTGTTCGAGAACGTGCGCGTGCCCTATGAGAACGTGATCCTGGGTGAGGGCCGGGGCTTCGAAATCGCCCAGGGCCGCCTGGGGCCAGGGCGTATCCACCACTGCATGCGCTCGGTCGGCATGGCTGAGCGGGCACTGGAGCTGATGTGCAAGCGCTCGGTAGAGCGCACGGCCTTTGGCCGGCCTTTGGCTCGCCTGGGCGGTAACGTCGACAAGATCGCCGACTCGCGCATGGAAATCGACATGGCACGCCTGTTGACGCTGAAGGCGGCGTACATGATGGACACGGTTGGCAACAAGGTCGCGCGCAGCGAAATCGCCCAGATCAAGGTGGTGGCGCCGAATGTGGCCTTGAAGGTAATCGACCGGGCGATCCAGCTTCATGGTGGCGCCGGGGTGAGCGGTGATTTCCCGCTGGCGTACATGTACGCCATGCAGCGCACCTTGCGCCTGGCCGACGGGCCGGATGAAGTGCACCGGGCGGCGATCGGCAAATATGAGATCGGCAAGTATGTGCCGGTGGAGATGTTGCGTAGTTCCAGGTGAAGGTGATGGCCTTTTTGCTGGGTTACCGGCGAGAAGGCCATCAACGGCTCACGGTGTCTTGAGATCCACTACCAGGTCTTTGGCAGCCTTTACCGCCAGCACACTCATGAGCTTGCTCATTTCATCTTGGCGACCGATGCCGCTTTCTGTCCCACCGCCCATCATCACACGGGGTACCGGGGCTCGCGCCGCCGCATCGGCCCAGACGCGATTGATCTGCACCAGTGCATCCAGCTTGGTTTGCAGGGCGCCATCGGCCTTGATCGATGCCTCACGGGCATGCGCCTCGGCATCAGCCGTAATCCGGGTGGCCTCCGCATTTACCCGGGCCTTGTCACGTAACAGTTCAGCGGTCTGCTTGTCGATCTCGGCTCGCCGTTTTTCTCGCTCCGCGTTGATCAGTGTCAGTTGCTTCTCTGTCTCGGCGGCCGTGGTGCGTTCGATCTGTTCCCGCAGGCTTTCTTGGCGCTTGGCTTCGACATCCTTGGCTCCCCGGGCAGAGACAAGTTCCTTTTCCTCTTCCTCCTTGAGCCTGTTCTGCCGAGCCACCGCCAGTTCCGCCAATGCCTGCTGCACCCGAACCATGCGTTGCTGATATTGCGGATTGGGGTCTATATGCGTCACCCGAGCATCGACGACTTCGACGACTTCGACGCCGAACAGTCGGAACTGTTGCTGCTTGCGCAGTTCCTGGCCGTTTTTGTCGAGCTTCTTCTCGATGACGAAACGGGTCGCTGAGTTATCGCCAAAGTTACCCTGTTCCGTACCGGACTGGAGGATGGCTGTCTGAGCCGGAAAGTGGTCGCGCTGCACACGGATTTCCTTACGGCTGGTCAGGTACAGGCCATTGCGCAATTGGTTTTCGAATTCGGCGCCGAAGTGGCTGCGGTTACCGGCGTAATAGTCATCCGCGCTCATCAACGAAGCGGTGGCCTGCAGCGTTTCTTTGACCGCCGGCAATAGTGCACGCTGCAGGAAGTTGTCCGGTGTGCGGTACTCCTGGGCGATCTTCAGGAAGTCATCGCCCGATGGCAGGCGAAACTGGGTACTGAATTCGGCCTTGGCGTCGACGTTGCCCAGAAACACGATGGGCAGGTTTTCCAGCGTTACTGAAGGGTGGCCACTGCGGGCCTCGTCCTGGCCGTCCACCTGCAGGGCCGACTGCACACCGATGGTCCGACGCCAGACGGTACTGCGACCAAACCATTTGGTTGCGTAGCCTACATCTTCAACAACTTTTTCTTCACCGAAGATTGTCCGTACATGAGTCATCTGGCCTGCTTCGTTGTAGAACAACACGGCGTTGAACAATGCCGCGAGAGCGCCGACGAAGAGCACTGGGATGGCAACTGCGGCGACCACCTTGCGGTTAATGCGAAGTTGGCGGAGGTCAGGTACTTGAGGTTTTTGCATGGGAACTCCTTGTCCTGGGGAACTCGCATGCTGGCAAAGAGTGAGGTGACCAGACAATCAGGAATGTTGGCGGGGGTCGTAGGAACGTTTCATTCTGGGCGCATGGAATATTCTCAAGAGCATTCTGTAAGTAAAGTGATCAGTTCTTGTAAGAAGCGTCTGGTTTTCACGTTCTGGCAGTAAAAGCCCTGTTGCAGCTGTTAGGTTTCGCCACCTCACTTATGCACAGGGAACTTGCCGATGCGTGTCAACCTGGGTGGAAAAGGTCAGGCGGTAGACGGTGATGCCACCACGACTGGCGCTGTTTGCATCGCTACAGGTCTCGGCTATTTGAGCAATGGCCGCAGGGTGCTCAGGGAGGGAGACAGAACAACACCCTGTCCCCTCTGTGGCGGTGAAGGCACCGTCGCGGAAGGCGTTTGGCACTTCATTTCCGACGGTCATGCCGTGGCCATGGATGGGGCGCTGGTGGATTGTGGTTGTCCGTCTGGCAGTAACCGGGTCGTGGCGCCGTTGGATGAGGTTCCGTCACCCATCCGGACGTTCGCGACTAACCGTGTGATGTCTATTGTGCCAACGGCCGGTGCTCAAGCAGACAACTTCTCGCAAGGGGCAGTGACTGCTTTGTCGGGGTCAATGGAGCCGGGCTTCTATGTGGTTCCCAGAAACATGTCGTTTTCCCAGGTTCTGCTGCAGTTGTCCGAGCAGGACGCCACCTTGCCGATCTCCCGTTTGCAGCGGCTCAACCCTACCTTCGTTCATGGATTCAAGGCTGGGGAAATATTCGTCATTGGTGACCCTGACAACGGCGATGCCTGTACCCATGAGGAAGCCAAGCTGATGGCTGCGGCCCAGGATGCCCGGCACGCGTTGGCGGTGCTTGATTTTGCCGAATCGGATTTCATGATGCAGCACCAGGCCGAGATAGCGGGCTTGCTCAGTAATGCGAGCCAGTCGATGGGCGTGGGCAAGGACATGTTGGATCAAGGGTTGAAACAGGTCCGGGAAACCTTGAACCAGATCGAGCAATTGCATCAGCGTGAGTTTTTGCGGCATGGGCACTTGAACAGTCGAGCGTTCTTTGCGTCGCGGCGTCAGTTGCTGCAGCAATTGGATAGACAGTTGAAGGCGGCATTGCTTAACAAACAGCTGAACTTGGGCAGTTATGAACGCCTGAAAAAGAGTCTGAATATTTCGACCAAAAGCCTTGTGCACCATTGGTCGAAGGCGGGTGGAGCGGGGCAGATACCGGGTTATGCGACGCATCTCGATAAAGTGGCGAAACTCTCCAAGTACCTCAAACACGGTGGGAATGCCGCAATTGGACTGAGTGGTGCTTCGTCGTACCTCAATGTGAGAGAGGTCTGCCAGGCAGGCAGCACAGAGGAATGCAGAAAAGCCCGTTTCGTAGAAGCCGGAAAATTCAGCGGGGGCGTCGGTGGTGGCGTGGTAGGTCCGATACTGGCCACTGCAGCGGTTGGCACATTGTGTGTTGGCTTTACCGTGAGCACAGTGGGTGTAGCGGCTCCGCTGTGCGGCATTTTAGTAGTAGGGGGCGGTGGCCTAGCTGGCAGCAAACTTGGAGAACTAGCCGGCGAATATACGGGGGAGTTTCTCCATGAGGTGTCAGATGACTGACATTCATGCCTGGCCCGCCATTGTAAAGCTGCTGTTTCTTGTTGTGCCTTTTTTAATCAGTATGGTGGGTGTTGCTGTCATTGCGTACACTACTTTGAGTCGAGATTATCACGTTGTATGCTCTGCGATCACGAGCGATCCTCATGTGGAGGCTCTGAAGGTAACTTGGGGTGCTTCCACTATAAAATGGAGGATGCTTTTGATATGCGCTATTGGCTGGCTTTTTGTTTTTCCAAAGTTGGCCTTGCGTCGTGGGCAGTTGAGTGCGGATGAGCTAAACGAATTTCCGCCCAATCTAAGGCGTCGACTTGTAGTGTCTTTATGGCTGACCGCTATAGGTTTTGTGGGGATGGCGATTTTCACTTTGCTTCTTGAGCTTTCCAAGCAGTAAGTGAGTATTTTAATTTTCATACCAACACTCTTCGCGGCGCACCGCCGCGAAAATCGTCTTAACTGACAGAGTTATGCTTCGTGTCTGTAGCCTTGATCGCAGTGTTTTTTTCAGTGGCGGTGTGCTCCAGCGGATTGCCCTCTGTTGCCACCTTACCCCCCCGCGTCTTGACCAACGACACCACCACCCCACCCAGCAACAGCCCAAACGTCACCCCCAACGAAAGCAACGCCGGCACCTTGCCCACCATGCCGTGGTAGAAGATCTTGCAACCAATAAAGATCAACACCAACGCCAACGCATACTTGAGGTAGATAAACCGGTGCATCAACGCTGACAAGGCAAAGTACAGCGAGCGCAAACCGAGAATGGCAAAGATGTTCGAGGTGTAGACAATGAACGGGTCCTGGGTAATGGCGAAGATCGCCGGCACGCTGTCCACGGCAAACACCAGGTCGGCCAGTTCGATCAGCACCAGCGCCAAAAACAGCGGCGTGGCATAACGCAGCGCCTTGCTTTGCCCGGGCGGTGTCTGGCGCACGAAGAAGTGCGAGCCATGGATCTGGTCGGTAACCCGCATGTGCCGGCGCACGAACTTGATAATCGGGTTGTTGGCCAGGTCCGGGTTGCTGTCTTCCTTCGACAGCGCCATCTTCACCCCGGTAAACAGCAGGAAGGCGCCGAAGAGGTACAACACCCATTCAAAGTTCTGCACCAGCGCCGCACCTACGCCGATCATGATCGCCCGCAGGAACACCACACCCAGAATGCCCCAGAACAATACCCGGTGCTGATAGCGGCGGGGGATGGCGAAGAAGCCGAAGATCATCGCCATGACGAACACGTTGTCCATCGACAGCGACTGCTCGACCAGGAACCCGGTGTAGAACTCCAACGCCGACTGCGCGCCCAGCTCGAACCAGACCCAGGCACCGAACAGCACACCGACGCTGAAATAGCCCGAGTACAGCAACAGGCTCTCGCGCATTTCGATCTCGCGGTCCTGGCGGTGCAGCACGCCCAGGTCGAGCACCAGCAAACCGATGACGATGGCCATGAACACCAGCCACAACCAGGTGCTGGTGCCGAGAAACGGGGTGGTGAGAAATGTGTGCAGAGCTGTCATGAGCCCCTCCTTGATTGTCGACGTTGCATGGCAACAGTGATCCGACATGGCGGCTTGGCAGCCGTCAGAGGGGCCCGGTATCACATAGGCTTGAGCCTAGTCCCCTTTGCGTGGGATGCCGAACGCCGACCTGTTACATTTCTTTGCCTGATGTGAAGGCGCCTCAATACACCCACACTTCCACCCGCCGATTGCGCAAGCGCCCTTGTTGCTGGTCATTGCCTGCCACCGGCAGCTCATCGCCCATCCCGGTCACCTCCAGCACGTCCACGCCATCGCGTGCCAGCTCGCGGCGCACCGCCAGCGCTCGCAGGCGTGAAAGCAGCGCCGCGCGCCCCGGTGTTTCCTTGGGGTCACCAAAGCCCACCAGCACCACCTTGCTGTGCAACTTGCCGGCCTGGCGCAGGTACTCGGCCACCCGCTGTACATCGCGCAAGGCCTTGTTGTCGAGGCTGGCGCTGCCTTCCTGAAAGCGAAAGTTGACGCTCAGCCGCTGCGCGTGCTGGGCCAGCGTGCGGTAGCGCGGCGGCATATCGGCCTGGGGGGGGACAGGCTGGGCCTTGACCTGCTGCGAGACGAAGCCCAGCTGGGCGACGATGGCCTGGCCGGCAGGGCTCTGGGCGAATTCTGCCAGGGCCCTGGCCTGGGGCTTGGCATTGGCTGGCAGGTAGAAGTACAGGCGGCGCGACAGCGGGTAGTCCTCGCTGGCCACCTGCGAACGCTGCGGCAGCATGGCCGCTGCATCCCCCTCGGCTACCGCCAGCACCTTGGCCCCATGCACCGCTGCCAGGCTGCTGAAGCCAATAGCCTGGCGGTCGGCGCTGACCCGTTCGGCAAGTTCGTCACTGGACTCGAAGCGCTGGGCCTGGGCCGACAGCTCGCCTCGATGAGGGTCGAGCACCAGTGCCTTGAAAGTCTCGAAGGTGCCGGAGCGATCGTCGCGGGCGTACAGGTGAATCACGCCGCCCGCAATGCCCAACGCGTCCCATCGCTGGACCTGCCCCGAAAAAATCTGCGCCAGTTGTTGGGTGGTCAGTTGCGGCAGCGGGTTGTCGGGGTGGACAATCACCGCCACGCCATCAAGGCCGATGACCTGTTCGGCGCTGGCTGCGCGCAAATCGCCAAGGGCCCGCAGTTGCTTGACTTCCGCGTCGTTGATCGGCCTCGAAGCGGCAGCCAGGTCGGCCTCGCCCCGGCCCAACGCCGCGAAGCCGGTGCTGGAACCGTGGGCGGCGATGTCGATACGCAACGGTTGCCCGCGAACGTCGCGGGCGGTGATGACGGTTTCGTTGGCGTGCACACCGGGCGCCTGTTCGATGGCAGTTGCCTGCTGCGAGCGCAATTGCGCCTGAACCAGGGCGGGTAGCAGAGCGGCACCGATGGTATTGGAGCCCTGCACGCGCAAGTGCGCGAACTCGGCCAGGGCCGATAACGGTAGCACGGCAAGCAGAAGGAGCAGCAGGCGGGGCATGCCGGGCTACCTGTGGCAAAGAGTTGCCCGGCAGATTACGACGGTGGCGTGATAGAAATGTGACAGCCGGGCGATAGTAGGCCAGGGGCTGGCCCACTATCGGGCGAGTCGAATCAGTGCGCCCCTGCCGACTTGCTCAGGTCACTCTCCGCCCACTCGGTATAGATACACGCATCGGCCACCGCCCAGCGCACGCTCACGGTATCCCCCGGCTGCATCGGCATGCCTGCCGCAGACAGCGCCTTCACGGTCATCTCGGTACCGCCTGCGGTGACCACGTGGCACGTCTGGCTTTCACCCAGGAACAGCACCTCGGCCACCTTGGCACGGACTTCGTTCCAACCGGCTGGCAGGGGTTGTGCCGCCGCCTGGGCAGCGGTCAGTGCCAGGGCCTTTTCCGGGCGCACCATGATCAGCGCCTGCTGGTCGGCAGCCAAGCCTGCGGTCAGGCGGATTGCCACCGGCTGGCCCTCGAAACTGCCCGCACCATTGCTGCTGGCCTTGATCCGCAGGAAGTTTGAGTTGCCCAGGAACGAGGCGACGAATGCGTTCGGCGGGTTCTGATAAAGGTCGTAACCGCTGCCCAGCCCAACGATCTTGCCGTGGCTGAAGATGGCGATGCGCTGGGACAGGCGCATGGCTTCTTCCTGGTCGTGGGTCACGTAGACGATGGTGATCCCCAAGCGCCGGTGCAGCTGGCGCAGTTCATCCTGCAGGTCTTCACGCAGCTTCTTGTCCAAGGCGCCGAGGGGTTCGTCCATCAGCAGAATGCGTGGCTCGTAGACCAGCGCCCGGGCGATCGCCACGCGTTGCTGTTGGCCACCCGACATTTGCGAGGGCTTGCGGTGGGCGAATTTTTCCAGTTGCACCAGCTTGAGCATGGCGTCGACGCGCTTGTTGATCTCGGCGGCGCCGAGCTTGCGGATGGCCAGTGGGAAGGCGATGTTGTCGCGCACGTTCAGGTGCGGGAACAGCGAGTAGCGCTGGAACACCATGCCGATATCACGCTTGTGCGGCGGTACGTTCACCAGCGACTGGCCCTCGACCAGAATCTCGCCGCTGCTCGGGGTTTCGAAACCGGCCAGCATCGACAGGGTGGTGGACTTGCCCGAACCGCTGGAGCCGAGGAAGGTGAGGAACTCGCCGTCCTGGATCTCGAGGGCCAGGTTGTCCACGGCGGTGAAGTCGCCGTAGTGCTTGTTCAGGCCGCGCAGGCTGACCAGGGTCTGGTTGTGCGCGTTGTCTTTGATCACTGCACTCATTGTTGTTCTCCGGGCACTCAGGCGTTGACTTCGGTGCGCCGGCGCAGGGCGGCGGCAATAATCATCACAAGCAGGGACAGGCCGATCAGCAGGGTCGAGGCCACCGCTATCACGGGGCTGAGGTCCTGGCGCAAGGTGGTCCACATCTTCACCGGCAGGGTCTGCAGGTCGGGGCTGGCCATCATCACGCTGAGCACCACTTCATCCCACGACACCAGGAAGGCGAACAGGCCGCCGGCGATCATGCCGGGGCGGATGGCTGGGAAGGTCACCTTGAAGATCGCCTGCAGGCGCGAGGCCCCGCAGATGACCGCGGCGTCTTCGATCGACTGGTCGAACAGCTTGAGCGAGTTGATGATCGAGATGATGGTGAAGGGCAGGGCGACGATCACGTGGCTGACCACGAACGCGAACAGCGTGCCGGTGTAGCCAAGCTTGAGAAACAGCGCGTACACCGCCACGGCGATGATCACCAACGGCACGATCATCGGCATGGTGAACAGGCCGTAGAGCATCTCGCGGCCGGGGAAGCGGCCGCGCACCAGGGCAAATGCGGTGGGCAGGCCCAGCAGTACCGCGGCGACTGTGGTGAGCACGGCGACTTTGAGGCTGGCCAGGGCCGCATCCATCCACTCGGGGTTGGAGAAGAACTGGCCGTACCATTTGAAGGTCCAGCCCGGTGGCGGGAACACCAGCCACTGGGAGGAGCCGAACGACAGCAGCACGATGAACACCACCGGCAGCAGCAGGAAGGCGGCGATGACCCCGGTGGTCAGGTACAGGCCGGTACGCAGCGGGCGGCCCATGGCATTGGGTGACAGGAGCATGGCGGATTACCTCGCGTTGCCGACCGGGGATTCCGGCTGCAGCTTCAGGTACAAATAGAAGAGCACCAGGGTGATGAGCACCAGCAGTGCGGCGGCGGCGCTGGCCAGGCCCCAGTTGAGGAACGACTGCACCTGCTGGATGATGAATTCGGGCAGCATCATGTTCTGCGCGCCACCGAGCAGGGCCGGGGTGACGTAGTAACCGAGCGACATCACGAACACCATCAACGCCCCCGAGAACAGCCCCGAGCGGCACAGCGGCAGGAACACTTTCCAGAAATTGGTCCATGGGCTGGCCCCACAGATCGACCCGGCTTGCAGCACCATCGGGTCGATGGCATGCATGGTCGCCTGCAGTGGCAGCACGATGAACGGGATCATGATGTAACTCATGCCGATCACCACGCCGGTAAGGTTGTGCACCATTTCCAGCGGGGTATCGATGATACCCATGGCCATCAACGCCTTGTTGATCACCCCCGAACTCTGCAGCAGCACCAGCCACGAGTAGGTGCGTGCCAGCAGGCTGGTCCACATCGACAGCAGCACGATGTTCAGCAACCAGCGGCCCCAGCCGTTGGGCACCAGGGTGATTGCCCAGGCCAGCGGGAAGCCCAGCAGTACGCTGATCAGGGTGACCACGCCAGCGACCGAGAAGGTGTTGAACAGCACCCGTGCATAAGCCGAGTTGGCGAACAACTGCTCGTAGTTGCCCAGGCCCGGCACCGGCTCTAGCACGCCACGCAACAACAGGCCGATCAGCGGGGCGAAAAAGAACAGGCCAAGGAACAGCAGGGCAGGCAGCAGGTTACGGCTGCCTTTCCAGCGTTGGCCCAGGCTTGCGCGGCGGGGGGCCGTACCCGGGGCGCCGGTGCCCGTCGGGGCACCTTGCGCATTGTGCAGGGCGTTGATGGCGACTTTCATTTGACCAACCACTCATTCCAGCGCGCGGCGATGGCCTGACCGTTCTTCGCCCAGTAGGCGAAGTCCAGCGTGACCTGATCCTGGGCGTAGGCTGTCGGCAGGTTTTGCGCGAGGTCTTTATCAAGCTTGGCCACGCTGTCGACGTTCACCGGCGCGTAGGCGGTCTTGTTGGCGAATTCGGCCTGGCCTTCGGCGCTGCTGGCGTTGGCCAGGAACTTCATGGCCGCGTCCTTGTTCTTGGCGCCTTTGGGGATGACCAGGAAATCGGCCATGACCAGGTTCTGCTTCCAGCTCACGCCAACCGGCGCACCGTCTTGCTGCAGGGCGTAGACGCGGCCGTTCCAGAACTGCCCGAGCGAGGCTTCACCCGAGGCCAGCAGTTGCTGCGACTGGGCGCCACCGCCCCACCAGACGATGTCTTTCTTGATGGTGTCGAGCTTCTTGAAGGCGCGGTCCAGGTCCAGCGGGTAGAGCTTGTCGGGCGCGACGCCGTCGGCCAGCAGGGCCAGTTCCAGCACGCCGGGGCTCGGCCACTTGTACAGGGCACGTTTGCCAGGGTAGGTCTTGGTGTCGAACAGCGCGGTCCAGTCCACCGGCTTGTTGGCGCCGAGCTTGCCTTCGTTGTAGCCCAGCACGAACGAGAAGAAGAACGAGCCGACGCCATGGTCGGAGACGAAGCGCGGGTCGATCTTGTCGCGTTGGATGGTGTTGAAGTCGAGGGGTTCGAGCAAGCCTTCGCTGGCGGCGCGCAGGGCGAAGTCGGCTTCGACATCGACCACGTCCCACTGCACATTGCCGCTCTCGACCATGGCCTTGAGCTTGCCGTAGTCGGTTGGGCCGTCCTGGACGACTTTGATGTTGGTCGATTTGCTGAAGGGTACGGCCCATGCTTCTTTCTGGGCGTCCTGGGTGGTCCCGCCCCAGCTGACGAAGTTCAGGCTGTCGGCGGCCTGTGCGGCCTGACATGCCAGGGTCAGCAGGCTGGCGGACAGCACTGCGGTTACACGTTTGCTCAACAGCATGGTTACGCCCTCGTTGCTTTTGTTATTCGAGGCGGGGCTTTTGGTGCGCCCGCCAACAGTATTCGGGGAGCAGCTAAAACAAAGTGTCGGTGGCCGATTGTGAGTGTAGGTGCCGGCCTGAAGATTTAAGGTCTACGGGATATCATATTATGGTATTCCAAACTTTTGGCAAGAGGGGAAGGCGACCGGCCATCACTCCGCCGTCATCAGGCTGCCGCTCCTACAGAGCCCTGTGTCAGCTGACCGTCACCGGCTCGAACGGTATGCTCTGCACCACCTCCAGCTCATACCCCGCCAGCCCCGCATACTTCAGCGGCGGCCCCAGGTGGCGCAACTTGCCCACGCCCAGATCCTGCAGAATCTGTGCACCAGTCCCGACTTCCGAATACACCTTCGACTGCCCGCGCTGGTAAGGCCGCACCGGCTGGGTCAGCTGCGGCACCCGTTCAAGTAACGCCTGCGAAGATTCGTGGTTGGCCAGGATCACCACCACGCCAGTGCCTTCTTCGGCGACCTTCTGCAGCGCCGCCCACAGCGTCCAGTTGGCCGGCCCTGCATATTCGGCGCCGACCAGGTCGCGCAGTGGGTCGATCACATGCACACGCACCAGGGTGGGTTGCTCGCGGCGGATGTCGCCCATGACCATGGCCATGTGCACGCCACCTTCGATGCGGTCTTCGTAGGTGACCAGGCGGAAGGTGCCGTGCACGGTGGGCAGTTCGCGTTCGCCGATGCGTTTGAGGGTCTGCTCGGTGCTCAGGCGGTAGTGAATGAGGTCGGCAATGGTGCCGATCTTGATGCCGTGCCTGGCGGCGAATATTTCCAGGTCCGGGCGGCGCGCCATGGTGCCGTCGTCATTGAGCACTTCGACGATCACTGAGGCCGGTGTGAAGCCAGCCAAGCGCGCCAGGTCGCACCCGGCTTCGGTGTGGCCGGCGCGGTTCAGCACGCCGCCTTCGCGGGCGCGCAGGGGGAAGATATGCCCTGGCTGCACCACGTCTTCAGGCCGCGCGTTCGGCGCCATGGCCGCCGCCACGGTGCGCGCTCGATCGGCGGCGGAAATGCCGGTGGTGACGCCGGTGGCCGCTTCGATCGACACGGTGAAGGCCGTGCTGAACACGCTGCCGTTGGCCGGGACCATCTGCTCCAGGCCCAGCCGCTGGCAATGATCGTCGGTCAGCGTCAGGCAGATCAGGCCACGCGCCTCACGGGCCATGAAGTTGATGGCCTGGGCGTCACAGCGTTCGGCGGCGATCAGCAGGTCGCCTTCGTTTTCCCGATCTTCGTCGTCCACCAGCAGGACCATCTTGCCTTGCCGGTAGTCCTCAAGGAGTTCTTCGATGCTGTTGAAAGCCATGTTGCACGCTCGCTGTGATGGGATGATTATTATGGTATACCATCATACATAAAATTTTTTGTGGCAGGAGAGCAGCGGATGAAAGCGTATTGGATCGCCCACGTGGACGTGACTGACCCTGAGCAGTACCAGCAGTACACCCAGCGGGCGCCTGCCGCCTTTGCTGCGTTTGGCGGGCGGTTTCTGGCTCGGGGTGGGCGTAGCGAGGCGATGGAAGGGCGGCCGACGCCGCAGCGCAGTGTGGTGATCGCGTTCGATTCGTATGAGCAGGCGGTGGCTTGTTATCGGTCCGCGCTGTACCAAGAAGCGTGCAGCCATCGCCAGGGTGTGGCGAAGGCTGAGGTGATCATCGTCGAAGGGATCGAGTTTTGAGCTGATCAATGAAGGCGCTGGCCGATGGGCGCTTGGTAAGCCTGCTGGAAGGGCGGACGCCACGGATGAAATGATCGGGCGTGTGCGTATCCGCGAAGGGGCCGGTACAGGCTATGCTTGCCCCATGAGCCTACCACCCAACCTTCGCCAACCTTGCCCCCCTGGCGCCTGTAACTGCGGCCGCGAGCACCTGGCCGAGCACCCGGCGGCGGCGCAGCGCATCCTTATGCTCACCCGTCAGGAAGAAAAGCGCCTGCTCGAGCGGTTGGAGAACCTCAAGGACCTGGACGACCTGCAGCGTTTGCAGCAACGGATGTACGAGAACCTGGGCATTCGTGTGCGCATTGCCCCGGGGTTCAACGAGGTGCGGACCATGCGCGGTATCGTCATCGAACTGGACGACCAACCGGGGCTGTGCCGCAAGACTCGGCAATTGATACCGGCGGCCATACGGCGGGGGTTGGAGCGTAATCCGCAGGTGGCGTTCCGCTTGCTGGATGCCTATGATCTGCTGCGCGATGCTTGAAGGGTGTACGCCAAAGGGCGGCCCGCAACGTGAGGGCTGTAATGGCGTTGGCGAGCAATCGATTCATCTCGGTCATTTTCCCGCCACATCGGCCAGCACCCTCAAGGGAATATGCCCCTGAGTGAGGTGTTGGCGCTTTATGGTTTCGGGTTTCAAGGAGGACGCTGACAGATGTCACGCATAGGTTTGGTACTGACACCCGGTTTTGCTGATTGGGAATATGCTTTCATAGCAGGAACCGCATCACCGTTTTACGGCATTGATGTCCGTTTTTTTGCCCCTGTTCCGGGGCAGTTCCACTCGCAGGGCGGGCTGGCGGTCACGGTGGACAGTGGTTTGCAACAGTGTTTGGAATGGAAGCCATATGCAGTCGTCATTGTTGGCGGCATGGGCTGGGAACAGCCGCAAGCACCGGACATTGGCGACTTTCTTCGAGCTAGCCGGTTCGCGGGGGCGACAATCGCTGGAATATGTGGGGGCACGTTGGCACTGGCGAGGGCAGGCCTTCTCGATACAACACCGCATACCTCGAACAGTGCTGATTACCTGAAACAGAATGCCGCCCACTATAAAGGGGAGGCGCTTTACCAGAGCGGTACACGCGCCAAGGCTGCGGATCGAATCATCACGGCACCCGGTACTGCACCTGTTAGTTTCACCTGCGAAGTGTTTGCAGCGGTGGGGCTATCGCCAGAGCATGTTCTTCAATTGCGGTCCATGCTGGCAGCTGAGCATGAATAACCGATTAGGGGCACCCGTTACATTCCGCCCAAGCCAAGCCCCTGGCAGGTCCCTCTTTTCAAACCCCTAATTTTTCCAGCACCTCCTACGTCTATTTGAGAACCGTCCTACGCCAAGCGCGTACCGGCACCTATCACTCAAGGAGACAGGCAATGACTTCCGTTTTCGACCGCGACGATATCCAGTTCCAGGTAGTGGTCAACCACGAAGAGCAATACTCGATCTGGCCCGACTACAAGGCAATCCCCACTGGCTGGCGTGCGGTAGGCAAGAGCGGCCTGAAGAAAGACTGCCTGGCCTACATCGACGAGGTCTGGACCGACATGCGCCCGCTGAGCCTGCGCCAGAAGATGGCCGAAGCTGCAGCCCAGTGACAGCGCTGAACCTGCTGTGCCTGCCGTATTCCGGGGCCAGCGCCATGGTCTATAGCCGCTGGCGGCGCAAGCTGCCGGCCTGGCTGCAGGTGCGGCCCGTGGAACTGCCCGGGCGCGGCGCGCGTATGGCGGAGCCGCTACAGACCGACATGCAGGCGCTTGCCCGGCAATTGGCGGCCGAGCAGCGCTTGGCGGCTAGCGCGCCTTATGCATTGCTCGGCCATAGCCTGGGCGCGCTGCTGGCCTTCGAGCTGGCCCATGAGCTGCAGGCGCTGGGTTGCCCGCCGCCGCTGGCGTTGTTCGCCTGCGGCACCGCTGCACCCACCCGGCGTGAAGACTACGACGGCAAGAACTGGCGCGAGCCCAAGCGCGACGATGAGCTGATCAGCGAGTTGCGCGAGCTCAACGGCACGCCAGAGGAAGTGCTGGGCAACGCCGAGCTGATGAGCCTGACCTTGCCGATCCTGCGCGCTGACTTCTTGCTGTGCGGCCGTTACGCCTACCGTCAGCGGCCAGCGTTGCAGTGCCCACTGCACGTGCTGGGCGGCGAAGATGATCGGGCCAGCGAGGAGCAACTGCTGGCCTGGCGCAAGGAAACCCTGGGCGACTTTTCGTTGGAAGTGTTCCCCGGCAGCCATTTCTTCATCCACGAACACGAAGACCGCGTGCTCGGCGTGCTGGCTGCGTCGCTTGAGCCGCATCGGCTTTCTGCCTGATTGACGTCACCGCTTGCCTGGGGGAGGCTAGGCCTTTTCCCAGGCAAGGGGCAGACAATGCTGATCGATCCACACAAGGCCACGTTGCTGGTCGTCGACATCCAGGAAAAACTCATCGGCGCCATGAGCGACCCCGAAGGCACACGTGCCCGGGCGCGCTGGTTGTTGGCGGCGACTGCCGATCTGGAACTGCCGACGGTTATTTCCGAGCAGTATCCCAAGGGGCTTGGCCATACCGTTGCAGCGCTCCTTGCGGCGGCGCCCGCTGCCGAAGTGGTGGAAAAAACCCATTTCTCCTGTGTGGCCGCCGAGTGCCTGCCGGCCAGCCTGATGGCACGTGATCAGGTGATCGTCTGTGGCATGGAAACCCACGTCTGCGTCTTGCAAACTGTGCTCGGCCTGCTGGCGTTGGGTAAGCAGGTGTTCGTGGTCGAAGATGCCTGCGACAGCCGCACTACGGCGAGCAAGGCCGCAGGGCTGGCACGCATGCGGGCAGCAGGGGCGCACATCGTGACCCGCGAGATGGTGCTGTTCGAGCTGATGGGCAGCGCTAGCCACCCGCAGTTCCGCCATATCAGCAAGACCTACCTGGTCGGTGAGCAGCCCTGAACGCTCGGTTACTGGCGGCGGCGCTGACGGCCCTGGCGCTGCTGCAAGGCTGCGCTGGGCGTCTTGAAGAAGAACCTGAAGCAGACCCTGCCAAGGTGCGCGCCCAGCTGTTGCGGTTGTTGCCCGCCCAGGCCAAGGACCGTACAGGTTGGGCCAAGGACATTCAGCAGGCCTTCGAAGCCCAGCGTATTGCGCCCAGCAAGAGCAACCTGTGTGCGGTACTGGCGGTGACTGAGCAGGAGTCGACCTTCAACGCCGACCCGCAGGTACCCAACCTCGGGCGCATCGCCCGCGAAGAAATCGACCGCCGCGCCGCGCGCCTGCACATCCCCCGCTTGCTGGTGGATGGCGCGCTGAAAACGCCCTCCGGCAACGGCCAGACCTATCAGCAACGGCTGCAAGGGGTGCGCAGCGAGAAGCAACTGAGCGCGCTGTTCGACGAAGTCATCGCCCGCCTGCCACTGGGCAAGACATTGCTCGGCGGGCTTAACCCGGTGCACACCGGCGGGCCGATGCAAGTGAGCATCGAGTTCGCCGAAAAGCATGCCAAGGACTACCCCTACAGCTATGACGGCACGATCCGCCAGGAAGTGTTCAGCCGCCGTGGCGGCATGTATTTCGGCATCGCCCACCTGCTGGGCTACCCAGTGCATTATGATCGCCAGCTGTACCGCTTCGCGGATTTCAACGCAGGCTGGTACGCCAGCCGCAATGCGGCATTCCAGGCGGCGCTGAGCAAGGTGGCGGGTGCTGACCTGGCGCTGGACGGTGACCTGATTGCCCCCGGCGCGATCATGCCCGGTACCACTGAGCTTGCAGCGCGCAAGCTGGGGCTGAAGCTGGGTTTGCGCAACCCGCAGATTCGCAGCCAGCTGGAATCGGGTGACAGCCTGGCCTTTGAAGACAGCAAGCTGTACCGCGGTGTGTTCGAGCTGGCGGATGCGGCGGCTGGCAAACCGGTCGCGCGGGCGGTATTGCCGGGGATCGAGCTGAAGAGCCCGAAGATTACCCGCAAGCTGACCACCGCGTGGTTCGCAGGCCGGGTGGATGAGCGTTATCAGCGGTGCATGAGGCGCTGAATGTTGATTGCCTGTGCGGGCCTCTTCGCGGGGCAAGCCCACACAACTGTGGGAGCGGGCTTGCCCCGCGAAAGGGCCGGTACAGACAGCATCAGCTTTCGCTCAATGCCCCAACCACCTGCTCAACACTGGCCTTCAACCCGGCCACCGCATCATCGGCATCGCTGTCCACCACCAGCAACTTCGCCCCGGCGGCCTTGATCACCTCAGCCACCGCCGGCTCCGGCTGGCGATGGTCCAGCACCAGCGCCACGTCCTGGCTTTTCAGGTTTTCCTCCAGCGCCTTGAGCGCCGCCGCATCCCATTTGCCCTCGGCCGGTAGCGCCTGCTCCACCACATCCAGGTTCAACCCGCTGGTCAGGTAGCCCAAGCGCTCGGACAGGCTGACCACCGTCAGGTTGTCGGACTTGGCCAGCTGGGTCTGGCTGTTGGCCGTCAACTCCAGCAACTGGCGCTTAAGGCCCGCGAGGTTCCCTTGGATCTTCGCCTTGTCAGCCGGCGATAACCGCTCCAGGTCATTGGCGACCACATCGGCCATACGCCCAAGGTTGGTCGGGTTCAGCCATGGGTAGGCACCGTAGGCGTCGTCACCGGTCACCGCAATCCCTGGCAAGGCACCGTCCACCGGCCGCGCCGCATCAATTTCAACGATGCGGATATTGCTGCGCCGGGCCATCGGGTAAAGCGGGTCGTCTCGCCAGATCGAACGCACGCCGATCACGGCGTCGGCCTGTTGCGCGGCTTTTTCCAGGGTCGCTGCGCCGCGCCCGCTGAAGTAGGACGGCTGGCGGCTGGCCGGCAGGTTGGCGGGTGCTGCGCGCTTGAGCTGTACCGAGGTGCCGTCGAGCAGGGCCGTGGCCAGGCTGTGGGTGACGGGCAGGGTGGTCAGCACTTGTGTGGCAAAAGAGAGCGAGGGCAGGCCCGCCAGGGCCAGTGCCAAGGTCAGCTGTTTCAGGTTCATGCCGGGTTTCCTTGCAGGCGTGGAACGAGGGCGCGGGCCAGCGCGGCCAGGGCGAAGCAGATACCGGCGACCAGGATGATCGCAGCGCCAGAGGGCACCGGCAGGTCGCAGACAATCGGCAGCAGAATGCCCAGCAGGGTGCTTAGCGTAGCGATCAGCACCGATATGAAGAAAAAGCCCTTGAGCGACTGGCTGACCAAGCGTGCGGCGGCAGCCGGTATCACCAGCAGCGCACCGACCAGGATGGCCCCGATCACCTTTACCGAGGCCACGGTGACCAAGGTCACCAGCACCACGAACAGGTAGTCCAGGGTCTTCACCGCCACCCCGCGTACGGCCGCCAGCTGCGGGTTGAAACTGGCCAGCATGATGCGGTTGTACAGCGGCAAGGCCAGCGCCAGCACCAGTACCGCGACAACACCCAGCACCACCAGGTCCTGGGCGCTGACGGTCAGCACCGAGCCGAACAGCACGTTTTCCAGGATGTGCACGTTGATCTTGCCCGCCAGCATCAGCAGCAGGCTTGCACCCAGGGCCAGGGACACAGACAGGAACACGCCGATCAGCGTATCCGGCGACAGCCCGGTGCGGTTACGCAGGAAGTTGAGCAGGATGCCGAACAGCAGGCAGTAGCCAAACAGGCTGCCATAGGGGCCGGTATACGGCTCGCCCAGCAGGATGCCGATGGCAACCCCGGTGAGCGCGGCATGGCCAACGGCCTCGGAGAAGAAGGCAAAGCGCTTGACCACCACCAGGGTGCCCAGGCCGCCCAGTACCGGGCCGATCATCAGCCCGGCCAGCAGGGCATTGACCACGAAACCGTAGGCCAGTGCCTCGGGCAGGTAGCCGGCGTTGGCCCATTGCTGGACCAGTTGGCGGAATGCTTCAAAGCTCATCAGGCAAGGCTCTCGCTGCGCGGGTGAACGGAGAACAGGCTGAGCAGACGCTCAGGGGTCAGGGCCTGTGCGGGTGGGGCGTCGAACAGCACCTGACGGCTCAGGCCCGTGACCCGGTCGGCCAGGCGCAACACGGCTTGCAGGTCGTGCTCGATCCACAGCACGGTGGTGCCGGACTGACGCCAGCCCTGCAGCAGTTGTTCGAACACCTGGATGCCCGCTTCATCGAGCGCTGACATGGGTTCATCCAGCACCAGCAGTTGCGGCTCGGGAATCAAACCTTGGGCCAGCAGCACCCGCTGGCGTTCGCCGCCAGACAGCGCGCCCATGCGCCGTTTGCGCTTGTCGAGCATGCCGACCCGGGCCAGCGCGGCATCGATAGCCGGTTGCACGCGGCGCGACAGCCCGAGAAAGGCGGGCCGGCGCTGGCACATGGCGGCCATGAAGTCGTCCACGGTCATCGGCAGGCCACGGTCGAACTCCAGGGCCTGGGGCACGTAGCCGATCACTTCATGGGCGCTCGGCCAGTGCAGGGTCAGTTGGCCCTGGTGCGGCATCTGCCCGAGCAGGGTCTTGATCAGCGAGCTCTTGCCGCCGCCGTTGGGGCCTACAATCGCATGCACGCTGCCGGCGGTCACGCTGAAGGTGACCTGTTCGAGAATGCGGGTACGGCCCAGTGTCAGGTCGATGCCGGCGAACTCGATGCGTGGCCCGTTGCACGCATCGAGGTGAGCGGCGGCGGTCATGCGCGGTTCTCCTGGATGGCGCGGACCACGGTGTCGAGGTTGCGCTTCATCTCCACTTCGTACTTCTCCTTGGTGTAGTCGCCGTAGGAAATGTGTGTCAGCGGGTACAGGCGCACGCCAGACTCGCGCTGAATGGTCTCGACATAGGCGGACGGGAAGTCCATTTCCGAGAAGATCACCTTCACGTCCAGCGCCTTGAGCTGGTCGATGGTCTTTTTCAGCTGGGCCGGGCTGGGCTCGATGCCGTGGGCCGGCTCGACCACTGCGGTAACCTCCAGGCCGAAGTCACGCACCAGGTAGTCGTAGGCCGCATGGATGGTCGCGACGCGGAAGGTGGCGCTGGGGGCTTCGGTGACCTTGGCCAGGGCTTCGGCACGCAGGGCGCGCAGGCGTTTGGCGTAGGCGCGGGCGTTTTGCGTGTAGAGCTTGGCGTTGTCCGGGTCGAGCTTGCCCAGTTCCCGGGCAATGTTGTTGACCTGGGCAATGGTGGTGCTGATCGACAGGAAGGTGTGCGGGTTGACCACCTTGCCGGCGCCCCGGGCGGCGATACCGGTGGCCGCCAGCAATGGCACGTTCTGGTTGGCCTCGATGGTGTGGATGCCAGGCTTCTCGCTGGCGGCGATCATGCGGTCGGCGAAATCGTCATGGCCGACGCCGTTGAGTACCACCACGTCCAGCGTGCCAATGCGCTTGATGTCTTCCGCCCGCGGCTCGTAGGCATGCGGGTTGAAGCCCGCCGGAATCAGCGGCACCACTTCGGCCTTGTCGCCGACGATGTTGCTCACGTAGCTGTAGTACGGGTGCAGGGTAATGCCGATGCGCAATGGCTTGCCGTTATCGGCCAGGGCCAGTGCCGGCAGGGCGATGGCCAGGAGCAGGGCGAGGGCGGAGCGGAACATGGGGGAGTCCTTGGGTTCAGTGACGGTGTTCGCGGGTGACCCCGGCGTCGTAGTGGCTGACCACCTGCTGCCAGCCGGCGGCGATCAGGGCAGCGTGGCCCAGGTCGTCCGGGGTGACGGCGGCGCTGTCGCGACGTAGCCAGACATCCGCCTGGCCACTGCTGTCGCCAGGCAAAATCAGCAACAGGCTGCCTGCCACCTGTGGGGCTTGGCTGCGGCCCAGATAGGCGCCTATTGCCAGCCACGACCACTGGTGGCCACCGCGGCTCTGGCTGCCCGCATCGACCACGAAGGGTGGCAGGCCTTCGTCGGCCAGGGTTTGCACGCTGGGCACGGCGGCGTTTTCTTCACGCAGCAGTTGGATCTCGTCGAAGGCCACCCGCAAATCGGTGTACAGGCCCTGCTCGGCGGCGGTGAGGTCGCGGCGGGCGTCGATCTGGTGGCTGGCGATGGTCTGCTCGTCCTCGCGTTCGCCACGCAGCATCACCACCGTGGCGGCAAGCACCACGATCAGCAGGCTGGTCAGCAGCACGTACAGGGTTTCGTGCCCGGCGCCGGCCGGGCGTACCACTTGGGTGCGGCTTATGGTTGGGCTGTTCATTGCTGGGCTCTTCATTACTGGCCAATGTCGGCGTAGTCGACTTCGACAACGTGCCCAGGGCCTGCATCGAACAGTACGTAGAACTCACCGTCGGGGCGCTTGAAGGTGAGGGTCGAGTCATCGCCCAGCTTGCCGCCGACCAGCACCTGCTCGTCGTAGCCGATCACATCCAGGGTCACCCCCGGGGCGCCGCTGCCGTCCGAAAAGCCGCCAGTGCATTTGACCTGGCCGTTGGCGACCTCTTCGCATTCGCACATCGGGTTGTGCGCCAGGGCGGGGCCGGCGACCAATACCAGCAAGGGCAGGGCGAGCCTGCGCATCAGGTGTTTCATTTCTTGCCTCCTTGTTTCGCGAGCCAGGCCACGGTGGCGGGCGATGCCTTGGCCAGGGGGACCGAAGCCTGGTGCATGCTGCCGTCCCAGCCTTCGAGGGTGATCCAGATGTGTGCATCAGGCTGGGTGCGTGGCGGTATCGGCAGGTTGGTGCCCATGCGATACGGCGCACCGAAGAAAATGGTGCCGGCGGCGCGCAGGCTGCGCGGCTTGCCGATGCGCAGGTAGACAGCCTTGACGTCGTTGATGCAGGCCTTGCACAGCGAGGCGTTGAACGACTTGAAGTGGCCAGCCGGGCCGTCGGCGCGTGGCGCCTCGTCGCGCAGTTCGGCCAGATCCAGGCTGTAGGGGCCGACCTGGATGTCGCTGATCGCGTTCACGCCAAGCCCGGCGTCGCCGCGAAACAGCCTGGCGTCGGCGAAGTACTTGGGCATGAAGCCAAGCGGGATGAGGATCAGCAGAATGTTCAGGTGAAAACGCCATTTCAGCCACAGCTGCTTGAGTGGGCTGGCGGGCAGGGTCTGGGCCTGGCTCATGGGTGGATCTCCACGGTGGTTTCGCGGCTGGCCGCGCGTGGCGCACGCTCGCTGCGCTTGAGGGCGGCGGCGGTCGCCTGGGCGGTGCGTTTGGTCCAGATCAGCAGGCCGCTGAATACCATCAAGGTGAGGATCAGGCCGAAGAAGAACCAGATCAGCTTGATCGCCAGGCCGCCAAAGTCGCCGGTGTGCAAGGGGCGCATGGACTCGGTGACAAACTCCAGGGTGGAGCGGTCGCTAAGCAGGAACTGGCTGTCGACCTTGCTGGTGTACGGGTTGACCGAAGCGGTCTGGAACATCAGCGGATACCAGCCGCGCCCACCCATTTCGACATGGCTGTAGGCCGTGGAGGGCAGCGAAATGAAGGCGATCTCAAGGCCCGGGATCGCCAACCCGGCAATGCGCGCGGCCTCGTCGATGTCGATACGCGGGGCCGGGCTGCCGTCTACCGTTTGCGGCACTTCTTCACGGGCGATCACCGGCACGATCGGTTCGGTGGAGATGCTGATATTGTTGTCGGACAGGATGGCCTGGATCAGGAACCAGGTGCCGGTAATGGAAATGACCGCGATGAACCAGATCGACCAGACCCCGGCCAGGCGGTGCAGGTCACCCCAGAAAATACGCGAGCCATGGCCGGTGCGTACTGGCTTGAAAAAGCCTTTCCAGAACTTCTTGTACACCACAAGGCCTGTGACCAGCGAAGCCAGCATTGGCAGGCCGAGAATAGAGACCAGGTACCAGCCCCAGCTGAAGCCACTGGTGAAGGGCACCAGCCACCAGCCATGCAAGGCACGGGTGAAGGCTTCGAAGTTGAAGTCCGGGCTCTTGCCCTGGATCGCCCCGGTGTAAGGGTTGACGTAGAGCGTCGGGGTGGTGCCGTCGGGGAAGGTGACGCCGGCGTTGAGGGCAAAGTGCGACCCGTCGGGCTGCCTCAACGAATGCACGATCATGTCGGGTTCGGCCTTGTGCAGGGCATCAAGCACTTGCTGGTAGCTCAGGCGTTCGGCATCGCCGTCCGGCTTGCTGGCGCGCACGTCCGGGTTGGCCAGCCAGACGATCTCCTGGCTGACCACGGCGAGCATGCCGGTAAAGCAGACGATCAGCACAAAGAACCAGATCGGTAGGGCGAGCCAGCTGTGGACCAGGAACCACAACTTGGATTTGGATTTTTTCGGTGATTTGGCCATCTGATCGTCTTCTGAAATGGGTGGTCGAGCTTATGCCCAACCAAGAGGGCTGCACCTATAAAGACGAATGAGAATGGAAATCCTGCCGTTTTAAATGCAAGCAAATGTTTCAGAATGCGCAAGCCGGCCTGCGCGCGAGGCGTCAGGCCGGCTGGTAGAGGCGGGCAATCAGGCGCGGGTCAAGGCCACGGCCGGCTGCGGGCGGCCGTTCAGGCGCGACAGGTCCTGGTACAGCGACTGGCCGATTTCGGCGGCGCGGGCGGGCAGCACCGAGAGCAAGGTATCGCTCAGGCCGTGGCTGTTCTCGCAGAAGCCTTGCAGGTAAACCGACGCCTGCAGGTCTGGGCTGGCCAGTACCCGGTAGTTGCGATCGACGCTGAAGTCGTCCAGGTAGCCTGCCAGCGGTGCCAGCAGGTCGCGGTGCGAGCGGCGCTCGTAGCCGGTGGCCAGGATCACCGCATCGTAGCGGTGGGTCTGCTGCTGGCCGGTAGCGAGGTCGCGCAGGGTCAGTTCGAGGCCTTCGCGGGTGGCCACCACCGCTTCCACCTGGCGTCGGCACAGGACGTTATGGCGGAACTGGTGCGCAACCTTCTGGCGATAAAGGATGCCGTAGATGCGCTCGATCAGGTTCAGATCGACCACCGAATAGTTGGTGTTGTGGTACTCGCCCAACAGCTTGCTGCGTTGATCGGCCGGCTCGTTGTAGACCAGGTCGGTGTAGCCCGGGGAGAAGATCTCGTTGACGAACGGGCTGTCGTCGGCCGGTTTGAGTGCCGAACCGCGCAGGATCATGTCGACCTTGACCGATGGGTAGCTGTCGTTGAGGTCGATGAATGCCTCGGCGGCGCTCTGACCAGAGCCGATCACCGCGATGCGCATCGGCTTGCCTTCGGTGCAGGGCAGCTTGTTCAGGCTGCTCAGGTATTGGGAGTGGTGGAAGACGCGCGGGTCATCCTTGAAAGCGCCGAACTTTTCCGGGATTTTCGGCGTGCCGCCGCTGCCGACCACCACCGAGCGGGTGCGACGGCTGTATTCGCGGCCTTGCTGATCGCGCGAGACCAAGCGCAGGTGCTCGACCCGGCCGGCGCTCACTTCCGGCTCGATGCGCACCACCTCCTCGCCATACACCGCCTGGGTGGCGAAGTGTTCGGCGGCCCAGCGCAGGTAGTCGTTGTACTCCAGGCGGCAGGGGTAGAAGGTGCCGAGGTTGATGAAGTCGGCCAGGCGCTGCTTCTGGTGCAGGTAATTGACGAAGCTGTAAGGGCTGGTCGGGTTGCGCAGGGAGACCAGGTCCTTGAGGAACGAAATCTGCAGCTCGCTCTGGGTGGCCAGGGTTTCGCCGTGCCAGCGGTAGTCTTTCTGCTTGTCGATGAACAGCGCGTCCAGGGCGTGGCCCTGGGACTGTGCGAGCTCTTCCAGGGCGATGGCCAAGGCCAGGTTGGAAGGACCGAAGCCCACGCCGATCAGATCTTTGATTGTTTCCTGGTTTGAGGACTGGCTCATGGCTGCGATTCCCTGAATGGTCGAATGTGGACGCCCGCCGGGGCTCCGGCTCCTGCGCAAGTACATGTGTTGGAACGAGCCAAGCGGGGGGGAATTTACTGGTAGGGGTAGCGGGTTTTGTCGCCGCTGGTTAAAGAACTGCGGCAGGCGGCCGATAGGGGGTCAAGGCAGGGACTCACCTAAGGCAGGGAATCGGCATGACAGCAATATCTTTGAGCAACCTACATATCAATGGTGTGTCCGCCCAGGCGCTGAGCGCCACGGCAGCCGCTGAGCGCGAGCAGGCAAAACAGGCCGAGCAAAGCGAGAAAGGCGGGCCGGTGAGCATCAGCGGCGATACCTTTAAGGTTGGCGGTGGAGGCCAGGCGCAGCCCGCGCAGGGTGGCGAGAGCAGCGGCGAGTCGGCGGCTGTCCAGCAGTTGCGCGAAATGATCAAAGAGCTGCAAAAGCAGCTGGCTGAAGAGCAGAAACAGCTGGCGGCTGTGATGGCGACGAAGATGGATGAGACAACCAAGGCTGCAGCGGTGAGCGCCAAGCAGGCGAGCATCGCCGCGCTTACCGGGCAAATCATGCAAGCGACTGCGCAGTTGCTCACAGCGTTGCAAGAAAGCGGTGGCAGCAGTGCGGGCGGGATGGTCAGTACCCAGGCCTAGCTGACCGGCGCTGTTTATTGACATAGGAGCAGCACAAGGCTGCTCCTACAAGCGCTGGCTTACTCGGCCGCCAGGCGCCCCTTGATCTGCCGGTCAGCCTTGTACTGCATGGCCACCGCCGGCGCCGGTTTGGCTGCCCCGGTTTCCAGCCACTGGCGCATGCGGCTGGCATCGGCGAAGTGGGTGTATTTGCCGAAGGCATCGAGGATCACCATGGCCACCGGGCGGTTGTCCATGCGGGTCAACAGCACCAGGCAATGGCCAGCCTCATTGGTGAAACCGGTCTTGGTCAGTTTGATGTCCCAGTTGCTCTTGTTCACCAGGTGGTCGGTGTTACGGAAGCCCAAGGTGTAGTTGGGTTTGCGGAAGGCCACAGTCTTCTCACGCGTGGTCGACAGCTCGCTCAGCATCGGATACTTGCGCGACGCCATCAGCAGTTTGGACAGGTCGCGGGCGGAAGAGACGTTTTGCGTCGAGAGGCCAGTCGGCTCGACATAGCGGGTGTGCGCCATGCCCAGGCTGCGGGCCTTGGCGTTCATGGCCTTGATGAACGCCGGGTAACCGCCTGGGTAGTGGTTGGCCAAGGTGTTGGCCGCACGGTTCTCCGAAGACATCAAGGTGATCAGCAACGTCTCGCGGCGGTCCAGCTGGCTGCCCAGACGCACGCGCGAATACACGCCTTTCATCTCCGGGTTGTTGGCGATGGTCATGGTGAGCATTTCATTCATCGGCAACTTGGCGTCCAGTACCACCATCGCTGTCATCAGTTTGGTGACCGATGCAATGGGTACCACGCGGTCGGCGTGGCTGGAATACAGCTCCTGATTGGTGTTCAGGTCGATCAACAGCGCGCTGCCGGAGGCCAGGTGCAGTTTGGCCGGGTCGCGTTGCACCTGGGCCGGGGGTTGTGCAGCAGCAGTCGACGGGAGGGTCGCGGTACCTGTGAGCAACAGCAGCAGGCTGAGGATGGACAGGGATGTTTTCACGTTGAGGCTCACTAAAGGTTGGTATGTCGTTGGCTGTGCAAGGGTTTTCCCCCAAAAAACCGCTGCATTCTGGAGTATGGCTTAACAGCTGTCGATTGCTTGTTTAACCGACCTGTCGAAATGAAAAAAGCTTCATGCTGGATCGGTTCTCCAAGACCCACTCGTCGGATTGTGCGGACAAAAAAGACCCGCCAAACGGCGGGCCAGAAGGGGCGTAGGGAGCAACGCACAACAAATACGGTCAAGCGACCAGGGTATCTGGCTGCAACTGATCGGCCAGGGCCTGGGCCGAGGCGCGAGTCATCAGTGGGCCGCTTACGGCTTCACCGTTGCGCATCAGGTACCAGCACGCCAGCAGGCCCTGCTGACGCAGTGAAGGGGGGACGGCGCTGCCGACAACGGACATGATCTGGAAAGTGGCCATGGGGACCTCCTGTGAAACATGGCTCTACCTTACGCAGCAGCCTCAGCGGTTTGAAATCAATGTGCTCGATAGTGCTCATTAGTTTTATCAACGATCACCAGCGTGGCGGGCCGTAATACACCGGGGGCGGGCCGTAGTAGGTGCGATACCCTGGGGGTGGCGGGGCCGGCGCGTAATAGGGCTGGTAATACACCGGTGCGGGTGGCGGTTGCACATAGACCGGTGGTGGCGCGTAGTAGACGGGCTGACGCTCCACATAGACGGTGCGATCGCGCCCGCCATAAACCGTTGCCCCCACGACGGCACCCACGACCGCCGCGCCAAACAGCGGGCCTGGGCCATACCAGCCTCCGCCACCACCATGGCCACCATGGGCAGCAGCTTGTCCGCTGATGGCCAGGGCACCGACCAGCAGGGCGATTACGGGAATGTGACGGTTCATGAAAACGTCCTCGCAAGGCAGCCCCTCAGGTGGGGTCCTAATTACTATGACCGTTGTCTCTGTCAGCTGAGCACAGGGGAATGGTAAAGGTTGTGTAAGGGACGACCAGTGGTGGTGTCTGTTACGCTGCATAAACGGTTCAGTTCTGAAAACGGAGCAGGTTATGTCGACAACTCCCAGCAAAGACACGGTGCTGTGCATTTCTCTGGCCGGGCGGCCCGGTACCTTCGGCGTGCGTTTCCACAACCACCTCTACCAGCAGTTGGGCCTGGACTTCTATTACAAGGCCATGAGCACTGACGATCTGCCCGCGGCGGTGGCAGGCATTCGTGCCTTGGGTATTCGCGGGTGTGGGGTGTCGATGCCTTACAAGGAGGCCTGCATGGCCCTGGTCGACGAGGTTGACTCGTCCGCTGCGGCAATCGAGTCGGTCAACACGCTGGTCAATACCGCTGGCCATCTGAAGGCGTACAACACCGATTACCTGGCCGTGCGCCAATTGCTGGAACAGCATCGGGTGGCCCCGGCCACCGCCTTTGCCCTGCGCGGCAGTGGCGGCATGGCCAAGGCGGTTGCCAGCGCCTTGCGTGACGCGGGGTTCACCCAGGGCATGATCGTGGCGCGCAATGAGCAGGCGGGGCGGCAATTGGCGGATGTCTGTGGTTATCGGTGGGTGGCCGAGCTCGGTGAGCTGTGCCCGCCGATGCTGGTGAACGTGACGCCGATCGGCATGGCGGGAGGGCCAGAGGCCAACGTGCTGGCGTTTTCCGAACACGCCATCGCAGCAGCCGAGCGGGTAATCGATGTGGTGGCGATGCCGGCGCAGACGCCGTTGATTCGCCGCGCGCAGGCATTGGGCAAACCCGTAATCACGGGCCTGGAGGTGATTGCGTTGCAGGCGTTGGAACAGTTCGTGCTGTATACCGGCGTGCGGCCGACGCGGGGGCAGGTGGAGGCTGCGGTGGCTTATGCCCGGGATGTCTAGGTCGTCTTTACTGGCCTCTTCGCGGGGACCCCACTGCCCCTAGAAGCCGTGGGGTACACGCAAAAGCCTAGTGCTGATGGAAATCAGAACGCCTTGTGGCCCTTGTCCAGTTGTTCATCCACCAGCGCACGGCCATGGGCCAGCGACACGTGCTGGGCGTTCTCAAGGTCTGAGAAAAATGTCATCGGCATCGAGATACGCTTGCTGGTATGCCCTTCAGGATCGGTGATCAGGCACCCGGCGGCATAGGGCAGGGGGGAGTCGGGGTGGGGCATCACGCTGGCGGTGATCGTGTACTTGCGGTGTTCACAGTAAAGAGATTGCATCGTCCTTACCTCGCTGTGCTTATGAAACCGTTACTTTCATATACCACAGCAAGGGGCCGGGAGTTCCCGGCCCGACGAGCGCATAGCGTTGAGCTTCAGCCTTTGAGTTCGGTCGGCTGAATCACTTCGACCCAGTAACCGTCCGGGTCCTTGATGAAGGCCAGGTGATTCATGCGTCCATCCGCCAGGCGTTTCTGGAAGGGGACGTCGAGTGCTTCGAAGCGCGCGCAGGCTTCGCGCACGTCCGGTACCGAAATGCAGATATGGCCGAAACCACGCGGGTCGGTGTTGCCATTGTGGTAGGCAAAATCGGCGTCGTTTTCGGTGCCGTGGTTGTGGGTCAGCTCCAGTACACCTGGGATCGACTTCATCCACTGGTGACGCTCGGCATCATCGGCAGGAATCTGCGCCGGGTCGACCAGGGCCAGGAAGTACAGGCTGAAGGCGGCTTGCGGGAAGTCGCGCTTGTCTACCAGGCGAAAACCCAGCACGCGGGTGTAGAAGTCCAGCGACTTCTCGATGTCCTTGACCCGCAGCATGGTGTGGTTGAAAACGAATGTGGAGGTGGCGGCATCCGGCTGCGCGGTGACGCCAGGCAGGGTTTGCAGATCGTGCAGGCTCATGGGAACTCCTGAGACGGGGCCGGGCGCGAGGCGCCGGCGAAACGGACAGGCTGGCCATGATACGGCAGTGAAGCGATTGCGCAAATGAAAGCGCCCTGCACGAGGCAGGGCGCTTGAATAGAGGCCCGCATGTGCGGGCGCGTGGGGTCGCTAGTCCTTTAGCTGTCTCGATACTGAGCCAGCGCTTGTGAAAAAAGTGTGAAGCCCATGTGGACGTTTCATCAGCGTACCCAACTTTCTACCGTGGCGGGGCCGTACTCTTCTTTCCAGGCCTTCAGCCCACGATGGTTGCCGCCTTTGGTTTCGATCAGTTCGCCGGTGTGTGGGTTTTCGTAAACCTTGACCACGCGCGGGCGCCGCTGTTGTTTGGGGGCTGTGCTGGTGGCACGGGTTGCAGCCTTGGGATCGAGGATGGCGATGATATCGCGCAGACCCTTGTCATAGCTTTTCATCAGGCCGACTAGTTTCTGCTCGAATTCGATTTCGCGTTTCAGGCCGGCATCCTTTTTCAGCGCTTCCAGTTGAGCCATTTGTTCCTGAAGCGCTTTTTCGGCAGCACGAAACTCTGCAAGTCTGGACACTGTAATCACTCCTGTACGTCTTTCGTGGCAGGGCGTGACGAACATTGAAGTAGAACAAAACGCCGGCCACGGGGGTGGGTTCCGCTGTTCGCTGATATCGAGTGTAGTCATTCGTTGCTACTGGGTAAACTGCAAACTTTTTATAAGTAAGCGCGGAACTTTACGCGTTTTTCGGGCGGTATTTTTTAGCGATTGCGAAGGCCGTGGCGTCTCGGTCTAGACCAAGGTCCAATAGCCCGTTGTAGAGCCTTTGCGCGATCATTTCAGATGATGCTTGGCCACTGTTCGAGCGTGTCGCAGTACCGCAGCAGGTGATTGCTGCAGGTTGTTTTTTGCCTTTCTTTCTGGATATTTCCACGCATGTTTGCCCCCCTTCCTCACGCCCTTGGGCGCCGTGTTGCCGGCTTGTTCCTTTTGTCTGCCGGCGTCAATGCCCAGGCCGCCGGTTTTCTTGAAGACAGCAGCGCCAAGGTCGAGGCGCGCACTGTCTACTTCAACCGGGACTTTCGTGATGGCCACAGCAGTTCCAGCCAGGGCGCATCCAAGCGCGAAGAGTGGGCGCAAGGCTTCATCCTCAATGTGCAGTCCGGGTTTACCCAGGGGCCAGTAGGGTTTGGTGTGGATGCCCTGGGCATGTTTGGCGTCAAGCTCGACTCCAGCCCGGCGGACAGTAACAGCGGCTTGCTGCCTTCTTCTGGCCATGACCCGCGGCACTCGGCCGATCAGTACGCAAAGATGGGCCTGGCGGCGAAGGTCAAGGTGTCCAACACCGTGCTCAAATATGGATCGATGATGCCCGATGTACCGTTGTTGAAATACAACGATGGCCGCCTGTTGCCGACGATGTTTCATGGCGCCATGCTCACGTCCGAAGAAGTGCGTGACCTGAAGTTCACCCTGGCCCGCCTGAACAAGTACACCGCGCGTGATTCCACCGATCGCCAGGACATTCGCGTGCACTGCAAGAACAAGCGCTATGCCTGCGACATCGAAGCCGACCACTTTGACTTGGCAGGCCTCGATTACCGCTTCAACGACCGTGTCAGCGGCCAGTACCAGGTGGCCAAGCTGGAAAACATCTATCGCCAGCATTTCCTCGGCCTGGTGGCCAGCCAGCCGCTGACGGTGGGCAGCCTGTCGGCTGACTTGCGCCTGATCAAGAGTGATGACATCGGCAATGCCCGTGCCGGTGAAATCGACCACCGCGCCTTTAGCGGCATGCTCGGTTACAGCCTGGGTGGCCACAAGGTCAGCGCCGGCTGGCAGCGCATGTATGGCGACAGTGCCATGCCTTACTTGGATGGCAGCAACCCGTACCTGGTCAACTACGCTCAGGTCAACGACTTCGCCGCCGCCCAAGAGCGTTCCTGGCAAGTGCGCTATGACTATGACTTCAAGGCACTGGGTGTGCCCGGCCTGACCTTCTTCACCCGTTACATCAATGGCGACCATATCAAGGTCCCGGGCAGCACGGCCGAAGGTAAGGAATGGGAGCGCGACACCGAGTTCAAGTACCAGGTGCAAAGTGGCACCTTCAAGGATGTTAGCGTGCGTTTGCGTAACTCCACCTATCGCAGCAACTATGAGAAGTGGGCGCGTGACATGGACGAGACCCGGGTCATTGTTAGTTACAACTTCTCCCTCTTATAGCGGGTGGCTTTGCCAAACAGTGGTGGCTGGTCGACAATGACCACCGGTAGCGGCAAAGGGCAGGGCAATGAAAGACCTGTTGTTGATTGGCATCGGCCCGGGTGATCCGCGTCAGATCACTTACGAAGCGGTCGAGGCGCTACGCCGCGCCAGCGTGTTCTTCGTGCTCGACAAGGGCATGGAGAAGGACGAACTGGTGCGCTTGCGCAAGATGATTCTCGAACGCTATCGACCCGAAGGCGGCTACCGGCTGGTGCAGGTGGCTGACCCTTCCCGGGATGGCCAGGCGGTGGATTATGTGGGCGCGGTTCAGGACTGGCACCGGCAGCGCTCCGCACTTTATGCCTACATGATCGAGGATGAGATGGGTGTCGGCGATATTGGCGCCTTTCTGTTGTGGGGCGAACCTGGCCTGTACGACAGCACTTTGCGCGTCCTCGACCTTGTCCGCGCAGGCGGCCTGGCATTGCGCCTGGAGGTGATTCCCGGCATCAGCAGTGTGCAGGCCCTGGCGGCTCGTCATCAGGTGCCGCTCAACCGTATCGGCGAGCCACTGACCGTGCTGCCGGGGCGACGCCTGGCCGGGCAGGGCCGCATCGACAACGTGGTGGTGATGCTTGACGGGCAGTGCGCGTTTGCCCAGCTCGATGACCCGGCGTTGATGATTTACTGGGGTGCGTACCTGGGCACCGAGGATGAGGTACTGATTGCTGGGCCGTTGCAGGCGGTGAAGGCACAGATCCTAGAAGTGCGTGAGCGTGAGCGGTTGCGCAAGGGGTGGATCATGGATACCTACCTGTTGCGCAGGGAGCTGTAGTTGGGCGGAACGTGTACTGGCCACTTCGCGGGCAAGCCCGCTCCCACAGGAACTCCACAAATCTTGGGGTTGCGCTGTCATGCAGAGAACAGTGTGGGAGCGGGCTTGCCCGCGAAAGGCGCCACACTGATATCAGGCCTTACCTAATACCTCGGTCATCTTGTTGCGTAACTGTTCGATGCTAAATGGCTTGCCAATCAGGTGCATGCCATCTGGCACACTGACATTCTCGGCATAGCCACTGGCAAACAGCACCGGCAGCAGCGGACGGAGTTCGCGTGCGCGTTGCGCCAGCTCTTCGCCGCGCATGTCGGGCAGGCCTACATCTGTCATCATCAGCGCCAAGCTCTGCGACGCGTCTTCGAGCACCCGCAGTGCTGCGCCGGCGTCTTCTGCCTCGATCACCTTGTAGCCCAACTCGTCGAGCACTTCGACCATCAGCATGCGTACGATGTCGTCGTCTTCGACTACCAGAAGATACATGGTTCGGATCCTGTGAAAATGAATGTCTTTATTCTGTACGCCCGTCGACGGCAGAAGTTCCCGAGGATACCGATCCTTGCAATCAGATGGAACGATTGGCAAACCCAGCCTTCAAATGCTGGCTAAATGCCCTGCCAGACCCGGTAAAGCTGGTTAGACTCGCTATTACCGGTGAGCGCAGCGGCAGACAATTACAAGGGTCTTTCCGCCACACTTCTTAATGGACTTTCTTCGCTCGGGCGTTATCTCATGATTCAAGCAGCCTCGATGGACCAACGAAGCTTCCGCAAGCTGTTGAGCCGCAACGTCGGCCTTCCCCTTGGGGTGGGCCTTTTGGGCGCAGTGGCTTTTGTCGCGGTGATCAACTACCTGCTCTCGGCGATGCAGTGGGTCGAGCATACTGATCGGGTAATCGGCAACGCCAACGAAACGGTCAAGCTGTCGATCGACATGGAAACCGGCATGCGCGGTTTTCTGATCACCGGCGACGAACGCTTTCTCGACCCCTACGAGGTGGCCAAGCCGAAAGTGCTCGGCAGCTTGCAGAGCCTGCGCGGCATGGTCGAAGACAACCCGCAGCAGGTCGATCGTATCGACCGGCTGATGGCCCTGCAGAAGGCTTGGAACGACTTCGGTAACGAGATGATCACCCTGCGCCGTAGTCAGGGTAACTACCAGGAATCGATCGGCAACGGGCGGGGCAAGCGCATCACCGACGAGATCCGCAAGGAGTTCGACGGCCTGATCAGCACGGAACAGCAACTGCGCATGGCCCGTAACGAGAAAGTAAGCTCGGTTACTGTGACCGCGATCTCGGCCTTCGTGCTGTTCATCGTCGGCCTCAGCGCCTTGCTGGCCTACCTTGGGCGCCGGGACCTGCTGGCGCTGTCGGCCAGCTACGACGAAAACCTTCAGGCCCAGCAACGTGCGGCCCAGCGCCTGGAGCATCAGGCTTGGTTGCGCAACGGCCAGACCCAGCTGGCCCAGCAGGTGCTGGGGCAACTGACCCTGCCCATGCTCGGCGACAACATCCTGCGCTTTTTCGCCACCTACCTGGGCTGTGTAGTGGGCGCCATGTATGTGCGCGACGAACACGGCCGACTGGTGCGTGTGGCCAGCTATGGCCTGAGTGCCGAGGAGCAGGCCCGCGAGCAGATCAAGGGCGACCACGATGGCTTGTTGGCCCAGGCCATGCGCGAAGGGCGGCTGTTGCGCCTCGATGATTTGCCCGAAGACTACTATCGCCTGAGCTCTGGCCTTGGCAGCGGCCTGCCGCGCAGCGCATTGCTGATGCCCGCCACAGACGACGGGCAGATCAACGGCGTGATCGAACTGGGCTTCCTGCGCCCCTTGCAGGAGCGCGATGATGAGTTCCTGGAACGGGTCGGTGGCAACCTTGGCATGTCCATCGAAAGTGCGCGTTATCGCCAGCGTCTGCAGGAAGTGCTGGCCGAGACCCAACAGTTGAACGAAGAGCTGCAAGTGCAGCAGGAAGAGCTGAAAACCGCCAACGAAGAGCTTGAAGAGCAATCACGCGTACTCAAGGAGTCTCAGGCCCACCTGGAGACCCAGCAGGCTGAACTCGAGCAGACCAACGAGCAGTTGTCTGATCGCACCGACGCTCTGAACCGCAAGAACGACGAGCTGAGCCAGGCCCAGCAAGAGCTGCAGGCTCGCGCCGACGACTTGCAGCGCTCCAGCAAGTACAAGTCCGAATTCCTCGCCAACATGTCCCACGAGCTGCGCACGCCACTCAACAGCTCGCTGATTTTGGCCAAGCTGCTGGCGGAAAACGGCGAGGGCAACCTCAGCGAAGAGCAGGTGAAGTTCGCCGAGTCCATCTATTCGGCCGGTAACGACCTGCTGAACCTGATCAACGATATTCTCGACATCGCCAAGGTCGAAGCCGGCAAACTCGAAGTGCGGCCCGAGACCACCCAGGTCGAGCGCCTGGCCGAAGGCTTGCGTGGCATGTTCCAGCCCCTGGCCGGGCACAAGGGCCTGGCCTTCGAGGTCAAGGTCGAGCCGCGGGTGCCGGTCACCCTGTTCACCGACCGCCAGCGCCTGGAGCAGATCCTCAAGAACCTGCTGTCCAACGCCATCAAGTTCACCGAACGTGGCGAAGTCAGCATGAACGTCAGCTTCCAGGCCGGCACCGGTATCGTGTTCTCCGTACGCGATACCGGTATCGGTATTGCCGCTGATCAGCAGCAGGCGATCTTTGGCGCCTTCCATCAGGTTGATGGCACCAGCAATCGCCGCTACGGCGGTACCGGTCTGGGCCTGTCCATCTCCCGTGACCTCGCGCATTTGCTTGGCGGGCAGATCAGCGTCGACAGCAGCCCCGGCCAGGGCAGTGTGTTCAGCCTGATCTTGCCGGAACGTTACGAAGCCGAAACCGATGAAGTCGAGCAGCACAGCCTGCGCCCCGCAGTCGATGCGTTGCCGCCGGCACCGCAGGCTACCGCAGCGCCAGCGCCCAAACGCCCGACACCGGCCTTCAGCGACGACCGCGAGCGTGCCCCCTTCGACAACCGCTGCATCCTGGTGATCGAAGACGAGCCGAACTTTGCCCGCATCCTCTTCGACCTGGCGCACGAGCTGGGTTACAGCTGCCTGGTGGCCCAGGGCGCGGACGAAGGCTTCGAGCTGGCGTCCCAGTACATTCCGGATGCGATCCTGCTGGACATGCGCCTGCCCGACCACTCCGGGCTGACCGTGTTGCAGCGGCTCAAGGCGCTGCCCGGTACCCGTCATATCCCGGTGCACATCATTTCGGTGGAAGACCGCGTCGAGGCGGCCATGCACATGGGCGCTGTGGGTTACGCCGTCAAGCCCACCAGCCGCGAAGAGCTCAAGGAGGTATTCGCGCGCCTGGAAGCCAAATTGACTCAGAAGCTCAAGCACATCCTGCTGGTGGAGGATGATGACCTGCAGCGCGAGAGCATCGCCCGGCTGATTGGCGACGATGACGTCGAGATCACCGCCGTGGCCATGGCCCAGGACGCCCTGGCACTGCTGCGCGAGAACATCTACGACTGCATGATCATCGACCTCAAGTTGCCCGACATGCTCGGCAACGAGCTGCTCAAACGCATGACTGCCGAGGATATCCGTTCATTCCCGCCGGTGATCGTCTACACCGGGCGCAACCTCACCCGCGAAGAAGAAACCGACCTGCTCAAGTACTCGCGCTCGATCATCATCAAGGGCGCCCGCTCACCGGAGCGCCTGCTCGACGAGGTGACGCTGTTCCTGCACAAGGTCGAATCGCAGCTGTCCAACGAGCGTCAGCGCATGCTCAAGACCGCGCGCAGCCGCGACAAAGTGTTCGAAGGCCGCAAGGTGTTGCTGGTGGACGACGATGTTCGCAACATCTTCGCCCTTACCAGCGCCCTGGAGCACAAGGGCGCGATTGTCGAGATTGGCCGCAACGGGCGCGAAGCCATCGAGCGTCTGGAGCAGCACGACGATATCGACCTGGTGCTGATGGACGTGATGATGCCGGAGATGGACGGTTTCGAGGCGACCCGTCTGATCCGCCAGCAAGCGCGCTGGCGCAAGCTGCCGATCATTGCCGTGACCGCCAAGGCGATGAAGGATGACCAGCAGCGATGCCTGCAGGCTGGCGCCAATGACTACCTGGCCAAACCGATCGACCTGGACCGGCTGTTTTCGCTGATCCGCGTCTGGCTGCCGCAACTGGAGCGAATTTGACTAGCGAACGTAATACCGACATCGAGATCCGGCTACTGATTGAGGCGATCTACCTCAAGTACAGCTACGATTTTCGCAATTACTCCGGCGCGTCGATCAAGCGCCGGATTCTTCATGCGCTGCGCCAGTTCGACTGCCTCACGGTATCGGCGCTGCAGGAGCGCGTGCTGCACGACCCGGGCATGTTCATGCAGTTGCTGCAGTTCCTGACGATCCCGGTCAGCGAGATGTTCCGCGACCCGAGCCACTTCCTTGCCCTGCGCAACGAGGTGGTGCCGCTGCTGCGGACCTGGCCGTCGATCAAGATCTGGATCGCCGGTTGCAGCACCGGTGAAGAGGTGTACTCCATGGCCATCCTGCTGCGTGAGGAAGGCCTGCTCGAACGCACCATCATCTACGCTACCGACATCAACCCGCATTCGCTGGACAGGGCCAAGCAGGGCATCTACTCGATGCAGAGCATGCGTGAGTACGCAGACAACTACCGCAAGGCCGGTGGCCGCCGCGACTTCTCCGAGTACTACACGGCCGCTTATGGCAACGCCATCATGGACAGTACCCTGAGGGATAACGTGACCTTCGCCGACCACAGCCTGGCCACCGACAGCGTGTTTTCCGAAACCCAACTGGTGTCATGCCGCAATGTCCTGATCTACTTCAACAAGGACCTGCAGGATCGAGCCCTGGGGCTGTTCCATGAGTCCCTCTGCCACCGGGGGTTCCTGGTGTTGGGCAGCAAGGAATCGGTAGATTTTTCGGCCTACTGCGAGCGCTTCGAGCCGCTGGTCAAGCCCGAACGGATCTACCGCAAATCATGAACGGCGTCCGTGCGGTGGTGATTGGCGCCTCGGCTGGCGGGGTGGCGGCATTGTTCCAGGTGCTGGGTGCACTGCCGACGGCGTTCACCCTCCCGGTGCTATGTGTGCTGCACTTGCCGGACAGCCGTCACAGCCAGCTGGCTGAGGTGTTGCAGCGGCGCTTGCATCGACCCGTGCACGAGGCCTGTGACAAGGAACGGATCAGCGCCGGGCAGATCTATGTCGCGGGGCCGGGCTATCACCTCTCGGTGGAGCACGACCTGACGCTGTCGCTGAGCCAGGAAGCACCGGTGCATTTCTCGCGCCCGGCCATCGACTTTTTGTTCATGTCGGCGGCCGATGCCTACGGCAGCGGCCTGCTGGGCGTACTGCTTACCGGCGCCAACGAAGACGGCGCCGCGGGCTTGGCTTACATCAACAACAATGGGGGCCGCACGATTGTCCAGGACCCTCGCGACGCACAGGTCGCGCTGATGCCGGAAGCCGCTTTGGCCCTGCACCAGCCTGACCATATCCTTACTCTGAGTGGTATCGGGCAGTTGCTCGCGACCCTGGAAACCAGCGCATGCTAAGCCACACCATCGCCAAACTGCTGATCGTCGACGACCTGCCGGAAAACCTGCTGGCGCTCGATGCCCTGATCCAGGGCGAAGACCGCGAGGTGCACCAGGCGCAGTCTGCCGAAGCCGCATTGTCGCTGCTGCTCGAGCACGAATTTGCGCTGGCCATCCTTGATGTGCAAATGCCCGGCATGAATGGCTTCGAGCTGGCCGAATTGATGCGTGGCACCGACAAGACCAAGAACATCCCCATCGTTTTCGTCAGTGCGGCGGGGCGCGAGATGAATTACGCCTTCAAAGGCTATGAGAGCGGGGCCGTGGACTTTTTGCACAAGCCGCTCGATACCCTGGCGGTGAAAAGCAAGGTCTCGGTATTCGTCGACCTGTTCCGCCAGCGCAAGGTCCTTGGCCGGCAATTGGAAGCCCTGGAGCGCAGTCGCCAGGAGCAGGAGGTATTGCTGGGCCAGCTGCAGCTGGCGCGGGGCGAGCTGGAGCATGCAGTGCGCATGCGTGACGATTTCATGTCGATCGTGTCCCACGAGGTGCGTACGCCACTCAACGGCCTGATCCTGGAAACCCAGCTGCGCAAGATGCACCTGGCACGGGGCAACCTGGACGCCTTCAGCGCGGACAAGCTGCAGGCCATGGTCGAGCGTGACGAGCGGCAGATCAACAGCCTGATACGCCTGATCGAGGACATGCTCGACGTCTCGCGCATTCGCACCGGCAAGTTGTCGCTGCGGCCCCGGGTGTTCGATATCGGCCAACTGGTGCGTGGCCTGGTGGAAAACTTCACGGCCCAGGCAACGGCGCTGGACACCCATATCGCGCTGCAGCGCTGCGAGGCGTTGCGCGGCGAGTGGGATGAATTTCGGATTGAACAAGTGGTAGCCAACCTGTTGTCCAATGCGTTGCGTTACGGCGAGCGCAAAGCGGTGCAGGTGCGTGTGTTCGCCCAGGACGGCATGGCCTGGGTGCAGGTGCAGGATCACGGTATCGGCATCAGCGCGGCCAACCAGCAGCGGATCTTCCAGCAGTTCGAGCGGGTCGCTGCCCAGCAGGCCAGTGGTGGGTTAGGGTTGGGGCTGTACATCTCCGAGCAGATCGTCCACGCCCACGGTGGGCGGATTCTGGTGGACAGCGAGGAAGGCGAGGGTGCCACATTCACCCTGCAATTGCCGCTTGCAACGTACGAAGAACAAAACGACCAGGTGCGGGCAACCTCCGCGTAAGCCTGGGGTCAGATGGCCAACTGTAAGCATTTCAAGGCGTTATCATGAGTGAAGATGCACAAGATGTGGTGCTGGTGGTCGAGGATGAACCGGTTATTCGCATGATCCTGCGCGATTACCTGGCCGGTGAGGGCTATCACGTACTGGTGGCTGAAGACGGTGAGCAAGCGTTCAAGATCCTGGCAAGCAAGCCACATCTGGACTTGATGGTCACCGATTTTCGTTTGCCAGGGGGCATTTCCGGGGTAGAGATCGCTGAACCTGCGGTGAAGCTGCGACCGGAGCTGAAGGTGATCTTCATCAGTGGCTACCCGGCGGAGATTCTTGAATCGGGCAGCCCGATCGCGCGCAAGGCGCCGATCCTGGCCAAGCCGTTCGACCTGGATACCCTGCATGAGCAGATCCAGGCGCTGCTGCGCTGAGGCTGGCCCATACGCCGTCTTTGTGTAGGCGATTGCCCAGGCCCTTGGGGTAACAGTGGTCATGTGGGAGCAACTGTCTTCTTGTGGAAGCTGGCCTTGCCGGCGATGGGGCGCGTAGCGCCCCAGGCCCGGCTGTGCCGGGCATCGCCAGCAAGGCTTGCTCCTACGAATGAGCTATTTGCTCCTTCCAGGGCGTTCCGGTCTTGAGCATCGCATTTAGCCTCACTATCAATACTCGCATACACGCCACCACCGATACTTTCGCGCACTTCCCCTGGGCTCGCAGTGCTTTGTAGCGCTCGCAGAAGTCCTTGTTGTGCCGTATCACCACCCAGCAGGCCATATAGAGCGCCCGCCTGACTTGTGAGCGTCCCCCCCAGATTGAACGCTTGCCCGACTGCTTGCCGCTGTCCTGATTGAACGGCGCAACACCGACCAAGGCGGCAATTTCCTTCTTATCCACCTGGCCCAGCTCTGGCAGCAAGGCCATCAGCTTTCCGGCAGTAATCAGACCAATTCCTTTGACTTGAGTGAGCTGTTTAACCCGATCATCAGGCAAAGCTGCTGCCTGCTGTGCGATCTCTTGTTCCAGCGCTTGAATTTCACCCTTCAGATAGGCGATGTGTTGTTCCAACCGCAAACAAACACTGGGAGCCCGCGCCTGCTTCAGGCGCCGCTTGTCATCGTCGCGCTGTTGGACGAAGCGATCCCGCTGCATAAGCAGTTCGCGCAGCAAGGCCCGCTCGGGTGTCATCACCTGGCAAGGCCGTGGGGGCATAACTTCAGCCAGGTGAGCCAAAACAGCTGCGTCAATGGGATCGGTCTTGGCGCGTTTACCCATCGACTTGGCAAAGTCCCGGGCACGACTGGGATTGATCCGGCAAACCGGAAAATCGGCATCCTGCAGCGCTTTGAGGACATTGCACTCGTAGCCACCGGTAGCTTCGAGCAAGACCATTGAAACTGCATACCCGCCAAGCTTTTCGACGAGCAGTTGGAATCCCTTCAAGTCATTGGAAACACTGAAGTTCACCCCCTCAGGGCGGATGTGAACAGCAAGTGTGGCACTGGAAACATCGATGCCGACAGAGGAAGACATGGCCAAACCCTCTTAAACTCAAGGAGTGAGAGCGCTTTGGCTTGGCCCACGCTTGTGATTCGAGATTACGCCCCTCATCCAACTGTTCGGGCTCTCGCCAAAGTGGAACGGTGGATGGCAGCTTTTGCTCCCACACGTGCTCTGGGCACCTCGGGCTATCAGCTTGCCATTCACCGCTCTCACTTCAGATTCTATTCCCTCTCCAAGACACAAGCGGGCTTGCCCCGCCAATGAGGCCGCGCGGAGCATGGCACCGGCTTCGCCGGTGTTCGCGGGGCAAGCCCGCTCCCACAGGTTTGCTGCTAAATCAAAGCGTTAACTTTTCTTCTATGAGAGATTGCCCCGCCTCTTGGGGTTGCGCTGTCACGCAGAGAACAGGGGTCATTGTGGGAGCGGGCTTGCCCCGCGAATGAGGCCACGCGGAGCATGGCACCGGCTTCGCCGGTGTTCGCGGGGCAAGCCCGCTCCCACAGAGTTGCTGCTGAATCAATGCGTCAAGTTTTGTTCTATGGGAGCAGCACAAGGCTGCTCCAAAAGCGCGAAGGTCAGCGTAGGGTTCGCTCAATGCCCCCCAGCAGCAGGCTCTCCATCAGTCCCAGCCCTTCGCCTTCCGGCAGGCGCCGTGCCTGCAGCAGCCCTGGCAACTGGTTGAGCAACGTCGCCAGTACATGCGCGGTCGCCGCCAGCGCTTCGCCTTTAAGGCTTGCCCGCGGTGCAATCAGGTGCAGCACCCCCGTTTCGTAACGCCTACGCAGTAGCATCAGGCGCGCCTGTTGCGCCTCGCTCAAACAGCAAAAGTCACGCTCTGCCAGACGAAACTGCAAAGGCCGCTCGGCATGCAACTGCCAGTGCGCCGCGATCAGGCAAGACAACGCCGATGTGCCACGGGCCATGGCGCGGCGGCCTTGGTCTAGCGTTGCCTGCAGCTCTTCATACAACTCCTCGATCAAGTCGTACAACAGGTCCTGTTTGCTGGGGAAATGGTGATACAGCGAGCCCGCGGTCAACCCTATATGGGCTGCCAGTTCACGCATGCTGACCTGGCCGAAGCCCTTTTCGGCAAACAGCGCCATGGCCTGGTCACGTCGCTCTTCAAAGCTGGCACAGCGCATTGCAGCGTTGACCGGGGGCATGGCACTCGCTCCTCAATAGGTGAAGAAACCGCGGCCGCTCTTGCGCCCCAGCCAACCGGCCGCGACCATTTCCTTGAGCAACGGGGCAGGGCGGTACTTGCTGTCATTGAAGCCTTCATGGAAGGCCTCCATGATCGCCAGCAGGGTATCCAGGCCAATCAGGTCGGCCAGTGCCAGCGGGCCAATCGGCTGGTTGCAGCCCAGGCGCATGCCGGTGTCGATGTCCTCGGCACTGGCCAGGCCTTCCTGGCGCACGAAGACCGCTTCGTTGATCATCGGCACCAGAATGCGGTTGACCACGAAACCCGGGCGATTGCCGGCGGTAATCGGTGTCTTGCCCACCTTCTCGGTCACCAGCAAGGCCTGGGCATAGGTACTGTCGCTGGTCTGCAGACCACGGATGATCTCGACCAGAGCCATCATTGGCACCGGGTTGAAGAAGTGCACGCCGATGAAGCGCTCAGGGTGCTCGATGCTCGCGGCCAGTTGGGTGACTGACAGCGACGAGGTATTGGTGGCAATCAGGCAGTCGGCGGTAACGTTGGCCGCCACTTGCTGAAGAATGCGCTGCTTGAGCTGCAGGTTTTCGGTAGCCGCCTCGATCACCAGCTGCGCGCCATTGAGCTGGGCATAGTCGGTGCTGGTGCGGATACGAGCTCTTGCGGCTTGTGCTTTGTCGGCGTCGAGTGTGCCTTTGCTGACCTGGCGCTCGAGGTTTTTGCTCAAGGTCGCCACGCCACGCTCCAGCGCAGCATCGGACACGTCCACCAGTAGCACCTGATAACCCGCCACCGCGCACACTTGGGCGATGCCGTTGCCCATGGTGCCTGCGCCGATTACGGCAATGTGTTCAATGTTCATGTGTCAGTTTCCCTCAGACGCGCTCGAAGACCACGGCGATGCCTTGGCCGCCGCCGATGCACATGGTGGCCAGGGCGTAACGGCCCTGAATGCGGTGCAGCTCATGGATGGCCTTGGTAGCGATGATCGCGCCCGTGGCGCCGACCGGGTGGCCGAGGGAGATGCCCGAACCGTTCGGGTTGACCTTTTCCGGGTCGAAGCCGAGCTCACGGGCCACGGCGCAGGCTTGGGAGGCGAAGGCCTCGTTGGACTCGATCACGTCCAGGTCGTGGACGTTGAGGCCGGCTTTTTCCAACACCTTGCGGGTCGCAGGGATCGGGCCCAGGCCCATCAGTTCGGGTTCGACGCCGGCATGGGCGTAGGCCACCAGGCGTGCCAGCGGCTTCAGGCCCAGGCGGCGCACGGCGTCACCGCTGGCCAGCACCAGGCCGGCAGCGCCGTCGTTGATACCGCTGGCGTTGCCGGCGGTGACGGTGCCATCTTTCTTGAACACGGTCTTCATCGCGGCCAACTGCTCTGCGGTGACATCGCCACGCACGTGTTCGTCGACGCTGAACTGCACACTGCCTTTGCGGGTTTTCAGTTCCAGCGGGACGATCTGGCTGGTGAAGCGGCCTTCGGCAATGGCGCGCGCGGCGCGGCGCTGGCTGGTCAGGGCCAGTTCGTCCTGCATTTCACGGGTAATACCGTGTTTGGCCGAGACGTTTTCGGCTGTGATGCCCATGTGGAAGTGTTCGAAGGGGTCCTGCAGCACGCCGACCGTGTAGTCGATGCCTTGCAGGTCGCCCATGCGCGCGCCCCAACGTGCCTGTGGCAGCAAGTAAGGGCCGCGGCTCATGGACTCGGCGCCGGCCGCCAGGGCCACGTCGGTGTCGCCCAGCAGCAGGCATTGGGCGGCTGAGACGATGGCCTGCAAGCCCGAGCCGCACAGGCGGTTGACGTTGAAGGCAGGGGTTTCCTTGGGGATGCCAGCGTTCATCGCCGCCACCCGGGCCAGGTAGGCATCACGGGGCTCGGTGGGGATCACGCTACCCATCACCACATGGCCGATTTGCCCGGCATCCACGCCCGAACGCTCGATGGCGGCACGGGCCACGGCGGTGGCGAGGTCGGCCAGTGGCAGGTCCTTGAGAGAACCACCAAAGCCACCAATGGCTGAACGGACGGCACTGACGACGTAGATTTCTGCGCTGCTCATAAGGGCTCCGATTGCGAAGGCGTGGCGGGACCGGGCCCGGCTCTGCGAGAATGGCCGGCGATCCCTTCGATCATCCGAGTCTAGGCAAAGGCACTGCCAGAGCCTATGCCGGATCTGTTCAATCAACCTGGCACTTTTTGCCACTCAGCATAGACAGCGAAATCCGCCATGCGCGATAGCGATACAGTCGCCGTGTACTTCCTTGAGGCCATGCTTCATGCCCTGCGCGAACGCCCGAACGTGCGCGATGCGCACCTGCGTGCGGTCGGCATCGATCCACAGCTGCTCGAACAGCCCCAGGCCCGCGTGCCGGCCAAGGCATTCGCCCAGCTGTGGCTGGCCCTGATCGAGCTGCTGGACGACGAGTTCTTCCGCCTCGACAGCCACGGTATGCCGCCGGGCAGTTTTGCCTTGATCTGTCGTGGCGTGATTCACGAACCGAACCTGGAAAAAGCCTTGCGTCAGTGCATGGGTGGCTTTGGCCTGTTCCTGCGCGACCTGCGCGGCAGCCTTACGGTACGTGGCGCCAGGGCGGTGATCAGCGTGCAGTCGAGCATTGCCGACCCGTTGACCCGGGTGTATGCCGAGGAAACCTACCTGGTGTTGATGATCGGCCTGCTGTGCTGGCTGGCGGGGCGGCGTATCGGCATCGACCGCACTGAGCTTGCGGTGTCGCGCCCGGCCCAGGACGATGACCTGTTGCTGTGGGGGCCGGACCTGCGCCTGGGCAGTGGGCGCACCGAAGTGGAGTTCGACAGTGCCTACCTGCGCCTGCCGGTGGTGCAGGACCTGCCGGCCTTGAAGGCCTTCCTGCGCAGCGCCCCCCAAGGCCTGGTGATTCGCTTTCGCAACCAGAACGGCCTGGTGGCCGACGTCTACCGCCACCTGCGCGCACGGCGTTACGGGCAATGGCCGACGTTGGCGGCGTTGGCGCAGTTGCAGGGTATCAGCGCCAGTACCTTCCGCCGCCAGTTGGAGCGGGAAGGGCGTTCGTACCAGCAGATCAAGGACGAAGTGCGCCGGGCGATGGCCTTCGAGCACCTGCGCGAAGGGCTACTGAGCATCGCCGAGGTGGCCGAGCAGGCCGGGTTTCAGGAGCCCAGCGCGTTTCACCGGGCGTTCAAGAAATGGACTGGGCAAAGCCCCGGGAGTTACAGAGTACGGTTGGCAAGCAGCCCTGCTGCCGGCAAGCCGGCCACAGGGCCTGTAAAAGCCATCAATCCTGCAGGTTCGCCGCCAGTGCCTTGACCCGCTTCAGATCGCCGTTTGCCACCTTGGTGACTCCGGCGCCATACGCGGCATCGGCCTTGTACAGGAAGGACAGGATAATGTGCTTGCTCTGATCATCGGCCGCTGCCAGCGACTGGCCAAAGCTATTGATCAGGTCACGCTGCTCGCTTTTGGAATAGGCGCGATACAGCTCGCCGGCCTGCTTGAAATTCTGTTCGCGGGCGATGCCCTGCTGCTGGGTCGTGCCGCTTAGCGGTAATTGGCTTGTCCGGGCCAGGTCGCTGGTGCTGCGCGGCTGCAGCCGGCTTGGCTGGTAATTGACCATGTCATTGGACCGACCAGGGTTGAGCGCGCCATCCTGATTGCTGTTGTTGACGGCAGCTCGCGGCTGGTTGATGGGCAGGCTATTGGCGTTGGCCCCAACCCGATACATCTGGGTATCGGCGTAGGAGAACAGTCGGCCTTGCAACAACCGGTCTTCGGACGGCTCGATGCCTGGGATCAGGTTGGACGGGGCCAGGGCCACCTGTTCGGTTTCTTGGAAGAAGTTGCCAACGTTGCGGTTGAGCACCATCTGGCCGACCCGACGCTCGGGTACATCCGGCCAGACTTTGGTAGGGTCCAGCGGGTCGAAGTCAAAGCCAGCCAGTTGATTGGGGTGCAGGGTTTGAATATAGAGGTCCCATTTGGGAAACTCGCCACGGCCGATAGCGGTGACCAGGTCTTGTGTCATGTGGTTGAAGTCCTTGCCCTGAATCTGTTCGACGGCCTTGGGGTCGAGGTTTTCCCGACCTTGCAGGCTTTTCCAGCGAAACTTCACGTAAGTGGCTTCACCCTCGGCATTGACGAACTTGTAGGCATGCACACTGTTGCCATCCATATGCCGATAGCTTTTCGGCGTACCTTCGTTGGAGTAGAGCAGGGTGAGAGTGCGTGTAGCCTCGGGCATGTGCGAGAACAGATCGAAGCGCCGCGCATCGTTGCCGAGGTTGGTGCGCGGGTCTGGCTTGAAGGCGTGGACCATGTCCGGGAACTTGATCGCGTCACGGATGAAGAAGGTCGGGAAGTTGTTACCCACCAGGTCCCAGTTGCCGGTACTGGTGTAGAAGCGCGTGGCGAACCCACGTGGGTCGCGCAGGGTTTCCGGAGAATGCAGGCCGTGTACCACGGAAGAGAAACGTACGAATACCGGGGTCTTCTCGCCTGAGGTGAATAACGGGGCCTGCGTCAATGCGCGTAGGTCCTCGGAGGCGGTGAACTCACCGTGAGCGCCGGTACCGCGAGCATGTACCACACGTTCAGGAATGCGCTCACGGTCGAACCGTTGCAGCTTCTGGATCAACTGCACATCCTGCAGCAGCGTGGGCCCGGTAGCACCGGCGGTCTGTGAATGCTGGTTCTCGCCAACGGCCGCGCCGTTGTCGCGGGTCAGCGGTGCGGCTTGCAGATGAGCACTGGCAAAAAATGCTGCGCACAGCAGGGGCAGGCTGCGCATGGGTGGGCGGGTTACTCTCATCGGGGCTACTCGGTTGTTGTTCGAGTGCCCGATACTAGTAACGCCACAGGTAGGACGCAGTAGGGGAGCTCACTTCGTCCTGTGGGACCTTTCACCGCTTGCTCAGACCGGCACCATCGCAAAGCCGACGCCGAAGCGGTTCCAGGCATTGATGGTGGCGATGGCCAGTGTCAGGTTGACCACTTCCTGCGGTTCGAAATGCGCTTGCAGCGCCTCGTATTCCGGCTGTGGGGCACCGCGCTCTGGCAGGCGGGTCAGGTTCTCTACCCACGCCAGCGCGGCGCGTTCGCGGGGGGTGAAATAGGCGGTTTCCTGCCATACGCTCAGTGTCTGCAACCGGGCTTCGGTTTCGCCGGCCTGGCGTGCGTCATTGGCATGCATGTTGACGCAGTAAGCGCAGCCGTTGATTTGCGATGCGCGCAGGCGTACCAGTTCGAGCAGTGAATTTTCCAGGCCGCTCTTGGCCAGGGCCTGTTCCAGGCCGACCATGGCTTTGTAGGCTTCCGGTGCGTGTTTGGCCCATTCGATGCGCGTGTTCATGGTGATCTCCAGAAAGTGTGAGGCGGACAGGGCGCTACCTTAGCGCTTTCCATCGACCGCCCCGATAGCCAATCGCATCGTTTACCGGGGGGCCAATAGGGCCATTCAGGTGTCCACTGACGTGCATCCAATCTCTTCATTTCTGCCAAGGCCGGTAAGCCGGGATAATGGCCAGGTCTTGCAACAGGAGAACCGATTCATGTCCGAAGAACGCTACATGCGCGAAGCGCTCGATCTGGCCCGCGCCAACATTCAGGCCGGTGGCCGGCCCTTTGGTGCCGTGCTGGTGCATCAGGGGCGTGTGCTGGCGCGCGCGGTCAACGAGATCCACAGCACCCAGGACCCGACTGCCCATGCCGAGTTGCAGGCCATCCGCAAGGCGGCCCAGGCCCTGGGCCAGGCTCGCCTGGACGGCGCCGAGATCTATGCCAGCGGTCACCCGTGCCCAATGTGCCTGGCGGCCATGCACCTGTGCGGTATTGAGCGTGCCTGGTTTGCCTATGGGAACGATGAAGGCGAGCCTTACGGGTTGTCCACGGCTGCAGTGTATGCGCAGATGGCGCGCCCGCCGCAACAGCAGAGTCTGCCTTTGCGGGCGCTGAAGCCGAGCGGCGAAGCCGACCTGTACCTTGAGTGGCAACAGGCTAACGCGCAATGAGTGCTGCCTTGAATCTGTTGCTGGTGATGCTGCTGGCATTGAACCTGCGGCCGATTCTTACCAGCATCGGGCCGCTGCTCGAACCCATGCGCGCCAGCACGGGCCTTGGGTACCAGCAGGCGGCGTTGCTGACCGCGCTGCCGGTGCTGTGCATGGGCCTGGTGCCGTTGTTGCAACCCTGGCTGCGGCGCTGGATCAGCGAACATGGCGGCATGCTAGGCGGCCTTGTGGCCATTGCGTTGGCTTGCCTGTGGCGCTTGCAACTGGACAGCGCCTGGGCACTGATTGCCAGCGCGGTGGTTGCCGGGCTAGGCGTAGCGGTGGTCCAGGGCATGATGCCGGGGCTGGTCAATCGTTGGTTCCCCGGCCGCCTGGCGGGTGCCATGGGCATATATGCTGCGGCGCTGATGAGTGGCGGCGGCCTGGCGGCGGTGCTTGGGCCGCATATCAGCGGGTACTTCGGCCATTGGCAGGCAGGGTTGGGCGTTTGGGCAATACCGGCGCTGCTGGCGGTGCTGGCCTGGACGCTGCTGCGGCCACGGCAGGACGCGCCGAAGCTGGCAGGTGCCGCTGGCGGGCATTGGTTCGGCACGCGGCGTGCCTGGTTGTTGGCGGTGTACTTCGGCCTGATCAATGGCGGCTACACCAGCATGGTTGCCTGGCTGCCTGCCTATCATCTGGAGCATGGCGGTACCGCCCAGGGCGGCGGCGACCTGGTAGGGTTGATGACGATCTTCCAGGTGGCGGGCGCGCTGGGTTTGCCGTTGTTGCTGCGGCGTTGGGTGGATCGCCGGCCTGGTTTGTGGCTGGCGCTGTCGATCCAGCTGGCAGGGTTCCTTGGCTTGTTGCTGGCGCCCACGCTGTCCATGGGGCTGTGGGTGGCGATGATCGGCTTTGGCCTGGGCGCCTGTTTCAGCCAGAGCCTGACCCTGACCCTGGAGCACCTGAAAACGCCGGCCGAGGCCGGCAGCCTGGCAGCGTTTGTCCAGGGGGTCGGCTTTATCATCACCGGCATCGTGCCGTACATCACCGGCTGGCTGCGCGACGTCAGTGGCGATTTTCAGGCGTCGTGGGCGCTGTTGACCCTTACCGTGCTGGCGATGCTGCTGGTGACGGCGTGTTTTGCACCACGCGGTTACGCCACCGCCCTGGCGCGGCGGGCGCCAAACGGCCAGGCGGCGCCCGTCAGCTGAGGCGTTGCAGGGTATCGCGAACGCGGTCGAGCGCGGGGTCGATATCGAGCAACTCGATGGCGCCGAAGCCCAGCAGCAGCCCGGAGCGCACGGGCACGTCACTGAAGAACGGTGCCAGCGAATAGAGGCCGACCTCCACCTTGCGAGCGAGGTTGGCCAGCAGTTCGACATCGACCCCAGGTTTGGCCAGCGCGCTCAGATGAAAACCCGCACTGGCCGGCACGGCGCTGAACCAAGGCGCCAGATCGTCGTCCAGGCGGGCGAGGATGCGCTCGCGGCGGGCACTGTAGACGTCGTGGCAGCGGCGGATGTGCTTGTTCAGGTGCCCTTCGCTGATGAAGCGCGCCAGCGCCCATTGCAGCAAGGTCGGGCTGTGCCAGTCGCTCAGGTGCTTGGCCACGCAGGCGGCCTGCAGCACGGCGGGCGGCAATACGGCATAGCCCAGGCGCAACTCCTGCAGCAGGGTTTTCGAGAAGGTCCCGACGTAGGCCACCAGGCCATGCCGGTCGAGGCGCTGCAGGGCGTCGGCGGGCGGCCCCTGGTAGCGAAACTCGCAGTCGTAATCGTCTTCGATGATCAACGCCCCCAGCTCGGCGGCGCGTGCCAGCAAGGCCCGCCTGCGCGGTTCGCTCATCGGCATGCCCAACGGAAACTGGTGCGAGGGGGTCACGTAGATCAGCCGTGTGCCGTCGGCGATCTGCTCGACGCACATCCCTTCATCATCCACCGGTACCGACTGCAGGTGTGCGCCCAAGGCCTGGAACAGTTGACGTGCTGGTGGATAACCCGGGTCTTCCATGGCCACCGGGCAACCCGGTTCGATCAGCACCCGGGCAATCAGGTCCAGTGCCTGTTGCGCGCCATTGCACACCAGCACGTCCGCTGCGCTGCAATGCACGCCGCGGGCGTAGGCGATGTGGTGGGCGATGGCTTCGCGCAGCTCAGGCAGGCCTTGGGCGGAGAATTGCCGCTCGGGATGCCGCTGGCTGCGGCGCAAGGCGTAGTTCAGGCAGCTGCGCCATTGGTCGAAGGGGAACTGCGCCTTGCTCGAAGCGCCGCCGACGAAGTCATAGCGCGACGGTGCTTGCAGTTGCCGCCTGCCGAGCACGGTAGCGCGCTGCTGCCAGCGTTCGAGGGATGCGGCAGCGGCCAGGGGGATGGCGGGCACGTCATTGGCGCGCAAGGGTTGGTTGGGGGTGATGAACGTGCCGCGGCCGACCACGCCACTGAGCAGGTTGTCGTAGGTCAGCCGCGAATAGGCCTCGGCCACGGTCTTGCGTGACACGCCCAGTTGTTCGGCCAGCAAGCGGGTGGGTGGCAGCTGGGTGCCAGCGGCCAGGTGGCCGCTGTCGATGCCCGCGCGCAGTTGCTGGTAGAGCTGGTCGGCCAGGCGTTTGCGGCCTTCCAGGCGGATATGCAGTTCCATGAAACGATCCGGAGCAGGGGAATGCTGAGGATAGCGGATCGCAACTCGACGCACAGTGCAAATGCAACGCCGTTACAGGCGTGCTGTGCTCACGGTGATGTAGCCCTTGTCGGGCAGTGCAATGCGTATCACCGTCTCATCGGCCTGCGCCTTGTGCTTTTGCTTGATACGTACCCCTTCGACCGCAACGGCCCGCATCCTGTGGCTGATGGCACGCCCACTGGCATCGAAGAACACCTCGCTGGCCAGCAGTTCGATGCGTTCGATCAACTGGCGGGTGCGCTCATCGGTGGCGCAGAAGAACAGCACCCCCGACAGGTGCGGGTCGTCATCGGGGTTGCAGACTTCGTGGGCCAGCAGTTCGCGCAGGGTGTGGCGCAGTTCGGCAGTGGTACGCGCGCTCAGGTGCATGGGGGCTTCCTCAGGGTCATCCAGTGCCGATCATGTTTTCCCCTGTTAATCGCCACAAGTAGGGTGTTTCTGAGGATGTTGTGGGATATTTCCGAAGCAGTCGGCTTAACCCCTCGATCTCGCAGCCCATCATCCCTCGGCCATTTCGGCCACAACCTCCCCGGCACTGCGCAGGTAGGCGTCATACAGCGCCGCATAAGCCCCTGCGCAGCCAATCAGCTCGGCATGCGCCCCTTGCTCCACCACCCGCCCATGGCGGACCACGGCGATCCGATCCGCGTCGCGGATGGTCGCCAGACGGTGCGCGATGATGATCGCCGTGCGCCCCTGGCACAGCCGCCGCAATGCCTGCTGGATACGCCGTTCGGTGTGCACATCGACCGCCGAGGTGGCCTCGTCGAGCACCAGCACCGCCGGGTCGGCCAGGTAGGCGCGCACCAGGCACACCAGCTGGCGCTGGCCGTGACTGAGGTGCGCGCCCAGCGGGCCGACTTCGGTGTAATAGCCCTCGGGCAGGCGTTCGAGCACTTCGTCGGCCCCCAGCTCGCGGGCCGCCGCCACCAGCCGCGCATCGTCGGCGTCCGGCGCGGCCAGGCGCAGGTTGTCGAGGATGCTGCCGCTGAACAGCACGTTGTCCTGCAGCACCACGCCGACGTTGCGCCGCAGGTCATGCTGGGCCAGTTCACGCAGGTCGATGCCGTCCAGTTTCACGGCGCCGCTTTGCACCTCGTAGAAGCGCGTCAGCAATTGCACCAGGGTGCTCTTGCCATGCCCGGACGGGCCGACGATGGCCAACACTTCCCCGGCGCGGATATGCAGGTCCAGCCCATCAATCACCGGGCGCGGGCTGTTCGGGGCATAGGCAAAACCCACCCGCTCGAAGTCCACCTGGCCGTGTGCCCTGGCCAGCGGGCGGGGTGACGCGGGGTCGAGCACCTGCGGGCGCGTGTCAAGCAGCAGGAAGATGCGCTGCGCCGACGCACTGCCGGTGGCATAGCGCTCGAACAGGTCCGACAGCTCCTGCAACGGCCCCAGGAACAGAAACACGTAGAACAGGCTCTCGGCCACCTGGCCGACACTGACCTTGCCTTCGGCCAGGCCATGGGCGCCTACCAGCAGCAATACCGCCATGCCCGCGGTGCTCAGCAGTGCGGTGAACGGTGCAAACCAGCCGGCGCGCAGGCTGCCGTGGATCAGTGCCTGGTTGAAGTCTTCCAGCAGGCGCCGGTAGCGCGCCTGGTTGTTCTGCTCCTGGCCGCATTGCTGAATCAGCCGCACCCCGCTGACGCTCTCGACCAGGTGCGCGGTGAAACGGCTGCGTTGTTCGGCGACCTTGGCCCAGTTGCGTTGCGAAACCCGTTTGAAACGCCAGGTAGCGATGGCCAGCAACGGCACCGTGGCGGCCAGGCTGTAGAAGAAACTCGGCTCGATGCGCCACAGCATCACCGCCGCCAGGCCGCAGCGCAGCAAGGCACCGAGCAGCTCTGGCGGGCCTTGCACCAACAACGGCTCGAGCGCATCGACATCACGGTCGGCGCGAGAAATGATACGCCCGGCGCGCGTCTGGTCGAAGTAGCTCACCGACAGCGCCTGCACATGGGCAAATACCTTCACCCGCAGGTCGTTGAGCACGCGGATCGCCGCACGCCCGGCAATGAACTGCGACACGCCCGCCAGCAAGAAGCGCCCCAGCCAGCTGGCCGCCAAACCCAGGCCCAGCCACAGCACCAGGCGTTCGTCCAGCAACCAGTGATCGGCGCTGGCTACCAAACCCTTGTCGAGCAGCTCGCGCACGAACCAGGGCCGCAGGAACACAGTGAACACCAGCAGCAGTTCGATGCCGATCACCGCCAGGATCTGCCGGCGAATGGGCCGCAGCAGCGGCAGCAGACGGTGGAACATGCCACGGTCCAGGGCCTGGCGCGCCAGGTGCTGCTCGATCTCGATATCGCTGGGGGTCTTGTTGGGTGCATTACTCATGGTCGATCCCCAGCAGGTCGCGGTAGTGGGCATTGTTCGCGCTCAATTCGGCATGGCTGCCACTGGCGCTGATGCAGCCGTTTTCCAGCATCAGCACCCGGTCGGCCAACAGCAGGGTCGACAGGCGGCTGGTGATCAGCAGCAAAGTCGGCCCCTGGCCTGCACCGCCGCGCAGGCGGCGGATGTTGTCCAGCACCTGGCGCTCGCCCAGGGCATCCAGCGCGCTGGTGGCGTCGTCCAGGCAGAGGATGTCCGGTGCGCCGAGCAACGCGCGGGCCAGGCACAGGCGCTGGCGCTGGCCGCCGGAGAGGGTCACGCCACGGTCGCCCAGCGGGGTGTCCAGGCCGTGGGGCAGGCGTTCGAGTACATCTTCTGCCGCGGCCAGGCGCAGCCCTTCGCGTAGCTGTGCAGCGCTGGCATCGGCGGCCGCCAGGCGCAGGTTGGCGGCCAGGCTGTCAGAGAACAGAAAGCTTTCTTGCGCCAATACCTGCACGCGCCGGCGCAGGTCGGCCAGGTCAAGCGCGCGCACATCCTGCCAACCCGCCGCATCACTGCCGACCAGCACGGCGCCGCCTTGCACGTCGGCCAGGCGCGGCAGCAGGCTGGCCAGCAGGCTCTTGCCGGTGCCTGTGGCACCCACCAGTGCCACCACCTCGCCGGGCTGCAAGGTCAGCGAGCAGTTGTGCAGGATGTCGCGTTCACCCGCTGGCGAGCCGACGCGCACCTGGGCCAGTTTCAGCCCCAGAGGCCCTGGCGGCAGGGTCGCCTTGCCGCTAATAATCGCCGGCCGCTCGTCCAACAGTTGCCAGATGCGCTCGGCACTGGCGCGGGCATCGGCGAAGGTCTGCATGACCCGGCCGATGCCTTCGATACGGAACACCAGCGTGGTCGCGACCAACAGCGAAGTGACCAACTCACCGATGCCCAGCGTGCCCGCTGCCACGCGATGGGCGCCGTACACCAGGATCCACACATGCCCCAGCGCGACTACCGCCTGGGGCAGCGGGATGCGCGAGCTGGCATAGGCCAGGGCCGCGCGCGCGTGGCCGGTGAACACACCGACCTGGCGGGCGAAGCGCTCGATACGCTGGCCCTCCAGGCCGAACGCCTTGATCACCCGCACACCACCGATGCCTTCGGCCAGATCCTGGCTGACCTGGTCGTAGGCGGCGCCCACGGCGCGATCAAGCGTGACCAGGCGATCGGTCTGCACCACGAACAGCCACAGCCCGGCCCCGGTCAGCAGCAGCGGGACCAGGCCGAGCAGGGGGTCGTACCAGCTCAGCAGCCCCACGGCGGCCATCACCACCAGGGGCGTTTCGATGATCTGCCGCCAGAAGGTGATCAGCGCATCGCGCACCTTGTCGGCATCGCGCGTGGTGCGGGTGACCAGTTCACCCATGCCATGGCGCCAGTGGTAGCCCAGGTGCAGGCGCTGGACCTGGATGAGGATGCGTTCGCGCAAGCGCGTCAATAGGGCCTGGCTGAGCACCAACGACAGCACCGCCGCAGCGTATTGCAGCACGCCACGGCCGAAGGCGATGGCCAGCAGCAGCCACAGCCAGTGCCAGGCCACGGTGGCATCCAGGCCGCCCTCGGGCAGGCGTACTACGGCGCGGCCGGCGCTGACATCGTCCACCGCATGGCCGATCAGCCACTGCTGCCAGACCAGACCAAGGTTGCCAGCGATGTACAAAGCGGTGACGAGCGCGAAGCGCCAGGGCATTTCACGGTAGATGGCCAAGGCGCGAAGAAGAGGGTGATTCATGTAGAGGCTCGGTACTGGGGCTGCTACGCAGCCCATCGCAGGCAAGCCAGCTCCCACAGGTAAGGTGTAAGACTTGTGGGAGCTGGCTTGCCTGCGATGGGCCGCGCAGCGGCCCCTGGACTAGGTTCAACGGCGCGTTGCGCCCTGGGTTTCCTTGGCATTGAGCACGGCGGTGTACTCCCCTGGGTCGGCGCCGTTGAGGTAGTAGTTGCCGACGTTGTGCAGCCGCCAGCGAATGGGGTCATGGGTGGTGTGCACCCGGGCGTTGCGCCAGAAGCGGTCGAGGTTCCACTTGCTCAACGAGGCACTGGCCCCGAGCAGCGAAAACAGGTCGCTGGAAATCTTCAGCGACGCCGCATCGGAGTGCGCGCGGGCGGTGGCCACCGAGAGAATCAGCTCGTCCTGCAGGGCTTTGTCCTCCGGGTCGCCTTCGTGCGCATCGAACACCCGCGCGGCATCGCGCAGTACCGACTCGGCACCGCGCAGGGCCACCGCGTACTCGCCAATCTGGCGAATGACGTGCGGCTCATCGCTGGCGCGCTCCACGCCACTTTCCACCCAGGCCCGGGCATGCTCGCGCAGGTAGTCCACACCTGCCTGCAGGGCGCCGGCGGCGATGCCGGTGTCGATGGCGGCGTGAAGTATCTGCGGGAAGGTCAGCCCCGTGCGTTTCATCGGTCCGTTGCGCCGCGACAGGTAGCGCTCGTCGAGCACGATGTCGTCGAAGTTCACCGTGCCACTCACCGAGTTCTGTTGGCCGAAGGCCTGCCAGTCATCGACCAGGGTCAGCCCAGGGGTGTCACGGTGCAACAGCACACCAACACCGCCGTCTTCGCTGGCAGCCGTCAGCGAGATCCAGTCGGCGAGGTACGAGCCTGTGGAGTAGAACTTGCTGCCATTGAGCACCAGCTCGCCATCGGCGCGGCGCTCGACCCGGGTTTTCAGGGCGAACTTGTTCTTGCCGCCGACTTCGGCCAGGGCATTGCCAAAGCGCTTGCCGGCCAGCACGTCGGCGATCAGGCGGTCGCGCACCTCGGTGGCGTAGCTGGTGTAGATGCCACGCAGCATCACGTTGTGAATTTGCAGCAACTGGCCAACGCCGCCATCGGCGGTGGAGATCAGGCGCACGGTTTCGACGATGGTCTGCACCGAGGCGCCGAGGCCGCCGAATTCGGCCGGTACAGCGATGGCGGTGAGGCCGCTGCTCGACAGCAGGTCGGCTTGGCGGCGTGGCAGCTGGCCGTTGTTGCCGGGGTCGGCGGCGAGCACGGCGATCTGTGCGGCGACCTCGCGGGCGGCGGCGATGGCTTCGGCTTCGCTGGTCAGGCGGTGGGTGGGGCTGGGTTCGATGGCGCTCATGGGTCGTCTCGCAAAGGTCTTCAAGGGCCAGTGCGCCTGCTTCGCGGGCAAGCCCGCTCCCTCCGGTTCGGTGCCGTTTTCAACGGCAGTGAAAGGCCCTGTGGGAGCGGGCTTGCCCGCGAATGGCTACACCGCGGTCCCACAGCCTTGAGCAAGTTCTTTGCCATGAGTCGCCAGGCCCCATGCTGCGCTGCTTTGCGCCGAACGTGCTGCCCCAGCAGCAGCCCGCCTGCTGATCTGGCAGCACCTCGCACGCAATCCTGCTCCGTGCCCAGCACCCAGCACCTGCGGGCGACTACGAAAGCGCCGTAAATCAAGGCCTCCAGCGGTTGGCACGCACGCTGCAATGGTGCTTTCACGACGCCCAAGGAGCCACCCCATGACACTCGCTACTGCCGCAACGCCAACAGACGATCCCACCGCCCTGGAGCGCATCTGGTTTACCCGCTGCCCGGTGCCCACCGCTTCGGGCATCGCCTACAAGCTGGGCTGGCTGGATGAAGAATTCGCCCGCGATGGCCTGCCGGTCTCGACCCTGCAGGAAACCCGTCAGCTCGGCCATCACCACTACGATCACCAACTGCCGGGGCTGTTTCGCGAAGGCGGCAACGTACCGGCCCTGGCCGCCCGTGCCGCAGGCTCGCCGAGCCGGCTGATCGGCCTGACCTGGATCGAAGAATGGCAAACCATCCTGGTGCGCCCGGACGCAGGCATTCGCAGCGCTGCCGACCTGCGCGGCAAACGCCTGGCCCTGCCGGCCTGGGGCGACAGCCGCCCCGGCAGCATCGCCCGCGCCATGAGCCTGCACGGCTACAAAGGCGCGCTGGCTTCGGCCGGCCTGCACCTGGACGACGTGCAACTGGTGGAAGTGGCGCTGCTCGACCAGGCCAGCGCCGCCACCCCGCAACTGGGCCTGCAGCGTTTGTGGTCCGGCCTTGACTACCTGGTGCGCGGCGAAGTCGATGCCGTCTACGTGAAGGGCGCGGCCGCTGCCGATGCGGCGCGGCGCCTGGGCCTGGTGGTGGGCGTCGACCTCGACCTGCTGCCCGACCCGCGCCACCGCATCAACAACGGCACGCCAAGGCCGATCACCGTGCACCAGAGCCTGCTCGACAATCATTTCGAGCTGGTGGCGCGCTTCCTGGCCCAAACCCTGCGCGCTGCCGAATGGGCGGCCGGCAACCGCGATGCGCTCAACAGCTTCCTCGAAGACGAGACCCGCGCCGGTAGCCAGGGCGTGGCCGAAGCCTACCGAGGTGCGTTCCACACCACCTTGGCGCCGGACCTGTCCGAGCAGCGCCTGGCTTTCCTCGGCACGCAAAAGGATTTTCTCTACCTGCATGGCTTCCTCGAAGCCGATTTCAGCATCGCCGACTGGGTCGACCCACGGCCTTTGCAGGCTGCCCATGAACTGCTGGCCCAGCGCCGCGCCTGACCTTGCATCCGCACCCGGAGATTGAACATGACCGTACTGATCAACGAACGCCCCGTCACTGCCGAACTGCAAGCCTTCATCGACCAGGTGGTCGCCGAAGCCGAAGCCGCGTTTACCGTGTTCCGCGAGACCAACACCATCACCGCCAATGGCACCGTCGGCTTCATCGAGCGTGTGCCCGGTGAAGAGCTGCTGGTGTCGGTGAACTACGGCGGCCCGTGGAACCACCGCAAACCGCTGCAACCCACCGTGACCGACTTTTCCGGCAACGTCATCGTCGGCAAGGGCAAAGGCGGGCTAGGGCGCTACACCAAGCTGTTCCAGACCCACGCCGACATCACCACGATCTCGCACGTGCACAGCCCCTACCTCGGCGCCTGGGCGCAGACCCACCGTACCTTGCCGTTTCACTACGTGCCGGTGCAGCGCTATCAGCTGGCGCGGGAGCTGCCGGTGTACATCGACCGGCGCCAGGCCGAGGTGGACTTCATCCTCGACAAGATTGCCGAAAACCCGTTCAACCTGGCGATTCTTGAAGCCAATGGTGGGTCCACCGTCTGGGGCAAGCAGGGGCTGCGTGCGACGGCCGAGTTCATCCTGTTGCTGGAAGAGGGCGCGCAGATTCAACTGTTGGCCGACGCGTTGGGCGGTTCGCGGCCCTATGGGCCAGGGGTGCTGACGCAGCAGTGGAAGATGAGTGGGTTGTATGAGCGCGCTATCGAACTGGGGCTGGTACCTGGCATTGATCGGCGTAGCTGATTCGATAGTTGGGGGCTGCGCAGCAGCCCCAGAGGCCTAAAGGGCAACACCTCACCCAGCTCAAGGAATCCCCCCATGGCAGTAAAAATCCTCTGGTACCTCACCACCCCCGACGGCCCCTATCCCTGGGAGCCCGAAGGCCGCTGGAAAACCGACTTCGAGCACCTCAAGCAATTGGCGATCGCCGCCGATCGCCTGGGCTTCTACGGCTCGCTGCTCGGCTCCAGCCCCAACGAAAGCCTCGCCGTGTCGGCCGCCCTGATCGACGCCACGTCGCGCCTGCGCTTTCTGGTCGCCCAGCACCCGGGCGAATTGTCCCCTGCGGTGCTGGCCAAGTGGGCACTGACCTTCGACCAGTTCTCCAACGGCCGCCTGCTGTTCAATGTGGTCAACGGCAACGACGCCGGCCTGGCCACGCTGGGCGTACATTACCCGCACGATGAACGCTACGACTTCAGCCTGGAATACTGGCGAGCATTCCAGGGCTTCTACGCCGGCGAAACGGCGGGCTACGACGGTCGTTACGTCAAACTTTCGCCACGGTCGCCCACGGCGGCCAGCCACCCCTTGGGCGGTTGGCACCCGCCTAAGCAGAAGCCCGGTATCCCGCTGTGGGGCGCAGGCACCTCGGCACCCGGCGTGGCCCATTCGGTGCAGTTGCTCGACGTCTACTTAAGCTTTGCCGATACCCCGCAAAAACTCGGCGACAAGTTCCGCCGGGTGGCTGCCGAAGCTGCAAAAATCGGCCGCGAGCTGACCTATGGCACGCGCCTGCAAGTCATCGTGCGCGAGACCGAAGAAGAAGCCTGGGCCCACGCCGAACGCCTGCTGCAGCGCACCTCGCTGGCCACCGCTCGGGCGGCCATCGAGCGCCAGCTGCCTGCGGGGCAGACCCTGGACACCTACGTCAGCGACGACCCGCGCATCCAGCGCAACCTCGACAGCATTCGCGCCGGGCGCCTGCCCACCGCCCGTGAGCTGGAGATCTACCCCAACGTATGGCTGGGCCCGAGCCTGTTCGGTTTCAACATCCTCGGCCCGGCGGCTGGCACTTACCTGGTCGGCAGCGCCGAACAGGTGGCCGAGCGCATTCGCGAATACGAAGCTCAGGGCACTTCGGCGTTCATCCTGTCGGGCTTCCCGCTGATCGACGAAGCCCACCGGGTGGCCGATCTGCTGTTCCCGTTGCTCGACCTGGATCACGGGTTCGAGGTGCCGCGCCTGGGCGCCCGCGCCAAGCCGACCGTGGCGCAACCGGCGTAAGGAGAGGGTGATGAGTGAGCTGTTTTCGCGCCGGGTGTTTCTCGGCAACAGCCTGGCCGTCGGTGGCGGCCTGCTGCTCGGTGGCGGGCTGCTCAGCGGCTGCGACGGCGGCGCACCAGCTGCCACGGCTGGCGGTGTCGCATTGCCGGCCACGCCGGTACGCGGTGGGCGTTTGCGCGTGGGCATCATCGACGGTGACCAGGCCGGCAACCTCGATGCGCACAAACCGGTGGGCGGGGGGATCATCCGCGGTTGGGCCTTGTACGCCAAGTTCTGGGAATGGAACCCAGATGTCAGCACGCGCCTGGCCCTGGCCGAGTTCGCCGAGCCGAACGCCGATGCCAGTGCCTGGACCATCCGAATCAAGCCAGGGCTGGAGTTTCACCATGGCAAAAGTATCACCGCCGACGACATGCTGTTCTCGATCCTGCGCCTGACCGACCCGCAGTTGGCCTCGCCGTTTGCCGGGCTGGTCGGCGCCATCGACCGCCAGGCGCTACGCAAGCTGGACGCGCGCACCCTCGAGATCCGCTTCAAGCAGGGGCAAAGCTTCTACCCGCTGGATGAAACGCTGATCAGCTTTGGCGGCATCGTGCCGACCGACTACCATCCGCTGACCAACCCGGTCGGCGCCGGGCCCTACAAACTCAAAAGTTTCATCCCTGGCCAACGCTCGCTCTACACCCGCTTCGAAAACTACTACAAGCCCAACCGCCCTTATGCGGATGAGCTGGAGATCATCGAGTTCAAGGACCAAGTCTCGCGTGCGGCGGCTTTGCGCGCGGGGCAGATCGACGTGGCGAGTGGGGTGCAGGCCGAGCACAGTGCCTTGCTCAAGGCCGACCCGCGCCTGCGCCTGTACGCCTCGCCCAGCACCTCGTTCACCGGTTTCAACCTGAACCTGGCCAAGGCGCCGTTCCAGGACGTGCGTGTGCGCCAGGCGTTCCGCCTGCTCGCCGACCGCCAGGAGCTGGTGGCGCGCGGGCTCAATGGCTTCGGCCGCATTGCCAACGACCTGTACTCACCACACGACCCGACCTACAACCACGCGATCGCCCAACGCCCCTACGACCTCGATCAGGCCCGTTCACTGCTGCGCCAGGCCGGGCAGGACGACCTGCGCGTCGAGCTGACCACCACACCAGGCCCTGGTGTTAATGCGGCCTTGGTATTCGCCCAGCAAGCGCAGAAGGCGGGGGTGCAGGTCAAGGTCAACCAGGTTGACGGCTCGGTGTTCAACGGCCCACAGCGCGAGCAGTGGCAGCTGTCACCGGGTTCGACACCGGCCCGGGGCTTCCTGGCCTCGGCGCTGCACAACGATGCCCCGCAGGCGATCTACAACCGCAGCAACTTCCATGACCCTCGCTTTACCGAACTGTTCCGCCAGGCCCTGGCCCAACCTGATCTTGAGCGGCGCAAAGCCCTGGTGCATGAAGCCCAGGTGATTCAGCACGAACGCGGCGGGCTGCTGATCTGGGGGTTCTCGGACGTGCTCGACGCGGCGTCCGCCAAGGTCGGCGGGCTTGCTCCCGAACAGACCACCTTCGCCTCCTGGCGCTTCGACGAGCTCTGGTTGAACCATGCCTGATCACACTCACCGTTCCCCACGCACCCCGGCTTGGCTGGCCTGGTTCATCGGCCGTCTCGGCTACGGCCTGCTGACCGCCTGGGTGATCAGCCTGGTGGTGTTCATCGCCACCCAGGCGCTGCCTTCGGACCCGGCGCGGGTCATTCTTGGCCCCGATGCGCCCCTGGAAAGCATCGTGACCTTGCAGCGCCAGTTGGGCCTCGATCAGCCGATTCTGGTGCAGTACCTGCGCTGGCTGGGTGCAGCGCTGCGCGGTGACCTGGGTATTTCGCTGGACTCGCAGGTGCCGGTGGCACCGTTGCTGTTTGGCCGGCTCGGCCACACCCTGGCGCTGCTGGCCGGCGTACTCGCGCTGGTGGTGCCGCTGGCACTCACCCTGGGCGTGAGCCTGGCCCTGCGCCGTGACCGGCCGCTGGACCGCTGGGGCCTGTCGGCGTTGATCCTGTTGAAGGCTACGCCAAGCTTCCTGTTGGCCATCGGCCTGGTGCTGCTGTTTTCCATGCCCGGCATGGGCTGGCTGCCAGCGGTGTCGATCCTCGACCCGCAACTGCCGCTGTGGCGGCAGCTGCCGTCGTTGGTGCTACCGGTGGTTGCCCTGAGCCTGTCGGCGCTGCCGTACCTGACGCGGATGGTACGCGCCTCGATGATCGAGGCGCTGGAGTCCGATTATGTGGTGGCCGCACGCCTGCGGGGTATCCCCGAACGGCGCATCGTCTGGCACCACACCTTGCCCAATGCCCTGACCCCGGCGATCCAGGGCGTGGCGCTGACCCTGCGCACGCTGGTCGGCGGCGCACTGCTGGCCGAGGTGGTTTTCAGCTACCCCGGCATCGGTACCGCCCTCAATGCTGCGATCCAGATGCGCGACCTGCCGATGATCCAGGGCGTGGTGCTGGTCATCACCCTGGCCGTGGTGCTGATCAACCTGCTGGCCGATCTGCTCACGGTCCTGCTCACCCCCAAACTGCGCACCGCGCGCCGGGTCAAGATGATCCGCCGCAACCGGCGCGGCATCCGCCCCTGGTGGCGACGCGCACGCAGCACACCTGCCCAGGAGGCGACCCATGACTGACACACGCTGGCTGGCCGACCCGCAGGTGCGGCGCGGCGCCGTGATTACCGTGTTGGTGATGCTGCTGGCCGTGCTTGGCCCCTGGCTCGCGCCCCATGCACCGACGGCCATGGTCGGGCCGGTGTATGGCCCGCCGACCGCCGGTGCGCCGCTGGGGCATGATTTTCTTGGCCACGATTTGCTGTCACGCCTGCTCAGTGGCGGTGTGTCGGTGCTGTGGATGTCGGTGGCGGCGGCCACCCTGGCGTTGTTATTTGGCGGTAGCCTGGGCCTGTTGGCCGGCTTTTCGCGGCGCCGGCTGGACCAGGCGATCAGCTGGGCTGCGGATGTCTCGCTGGCCTTCCCGGACCTGATCCTGGTGTTGTTGATCGTCTCGATGCTTGGCCGTGCGCCTTGGTTGATCGTGTTGACCGTGGCGATCGCCTTCACCCCTGGGGTGATCCGCCTGGCGCGTGGCAGCGCGGTGGCGGTAGCGGGCCAGGAGTTCGTCGAGGCGGCGCAGATGATGGGCTACTCACGCTGGCGCATCCTGTTCAAGGAAATCCTGCCGAACATCCTCACGCCGCTGCTGGTGCATTTCGGCAACATGCTGACCTGGGCGGTGGGCATGCTCTCGGGCTTGAGCTTCCTGGGGTATGGCGTAGCACCGCCTGCGGCCGACTGGGGCCTGATGATCAACGAAAATCAGGCCGGCTTGCTGGTCCAGCCCTGGGCGGTGTTGGCACCGGTGCTGCTGATTGCGGTGTTCGCCTATGGCACCAACATTCTGGCCGAAGGTATTGGCCGGGTCAGTGCACGTATCGGGGAGAAGCAGCCATGACAGCGGCAGTGAAGATCGACAGCGACGTCTTGCAGGTCAGCGACCTGCGGGTGGAGTTGGCCGGGCAGGTCGATGTGCTGGCCGATGTCTCGTTCAGCCTGGCAGCGGGCGAGATCGTGGGGTTGGTGGGCGAGTCCGGTTCGGGCAAGACCACCCTGGCCACGGCCTTGTTGTGCCATGCGCGGCAAGGGGCGCGGATTACCGGCGGGCGCATTGCCGTGGCCGGGCAGGCGGTGCTGGAGCTTGAGGGCGAGGCCTTGCGCCTGGCGCGGGGCGGGTTGGTCGGCTACGTCGCCCAAGACCCGGCCACAGCGCTGAACCCGGCTCTGCGCATAGGCGCCTTGTTGCGTGAAACCGTGTTGGCACATCAGCCGAAGCTGACTGCTGATGCATTGCAGCAACGCATCAATGAGACCCTGGTGGATGTCGGCCTGCCGAACGACCCAGCCTTTCTGCGGCGTTTCCCCCATCAACTGTCCGGAGGGCAGCAGCAACGGGTGATGCTGGCGCTGGCGTTTGTCCTGCGGCCGAAACTGATTGTGCTCGACGAGCCCACCACTGCGCTTGACGTCACCACCCAGGCGCATGTGCTGGAAACCCTCAAACACCTGTGCCGGGGCCACGGCGTGGCAGCGCTGTACGTGACGCACGACCTGGCCGTGGTGCGCGACCTGGTTGACCGGGTGATGGTGATGTATGCCGGCCGGTTGGTCGAAGTGGCGGGGCGTGAGACGCTGTTCAGCGCCCCGGCGCATCCCTACACCCGCGCCTTGCTCACGGCGATCCCCGACATTGCCCGGCGCCAGCCGCTCCAGGCCATCGCCGGCCATGCGCCGGCGCCGGGGCAACGACCTGCGGGCTGCGCCTTCGCCCCCCGCTGTGCCAGACGACGAGCCGAATGTGCGGTGATCGAGCCTTCGCTGCTGGCGCTCGATGGCGGTCACCAGATTGCGTGCCTGGCGCCCCACCGAGAGCCGCTGCCCCTCGGCGAAGGGGCTGTCGAGGCTGTTGCGACCCCGAGCGCGGAGGTGTTGCTGGAGGTTCAGGGGCTGGACGTGGCTTACGACCGCCAAGTGCTGTTCGATGTCTCACTGCGGGTGGCGCAAGGCGAGTGCCTGGCGCTGGTGGGCGAGTCGGGTTCGGGCAAGACCAGCCTGGCCAGAGCCATCGCCGGGTTGGGCGAAAATGTTCAGGGGCAACTGCGTTACGGCGGCGAGCCGCTGGCGTTCACGGCGCGTCAGCGGGATGCGCGGCTGCGTCACCAGATTCAGTACGTGTTCCAGAACCCTTACCGAGCATTGAACCCACGTCAGACGATCGCGCAAACCCTCAGCGCGCCCCTGACGCATTTTTTTGGTGTGCGTGGCGACGAGGCGCGTCGCCGGGTCGAGGCGGTGCTGGAGCGGGTGTCGCTGCCGGCGCGTGTGGCCGATCTGTATCCGCACAGCTTGTCGGGCGGCGAACGGCAGCGCGTGGCGATTGCCCGGGCGTTGATCTGTGAGCCACGGCTGTTGGTTTGTGATGAGATTACTTCGGCACTGGATGTGTCGGTGCAGGCGTCGATCCTGGCATTGCTGCGGGGATTGCAGGGGGAGGGGCTGACGGTGTTGTTCGTCACCCATGACTTGGGCGTGGTGCGGGCGATTGCCGATCGAGTGTTGGTGTTGCGCCAGGGGCGGGTGGTGGAAGAAGGTAGTGTCGAGCAGGTGCTTGGCCGGCCGGTCGATGCCTATACCCGCACCTTGGTGGCGCATTCGCCTAGCCTGTCAGCTGAGTAAGGGCCTGAGGGTTCATGAGGGCCACCCTGTGGGAGCGGGTTCACCCCGCGAACACCGGCGAAGCCGGTGCCATACACCGCGTTGATTTCTTCGCGGGTAAACCCGCTCCCACAGGGTTACCCGCTGAGCCCGATTTGTGCGCTTATCCGGCGAATCGTGCCTGCCGCCGCCGCACTTCCTCCCGCACCGCCGGAATCACCCAGCGCCCGTAATCCACCGTGTCGTACAGCGGGTCATACCCACGGTTGAGGAACGTGCTCACCCCCAAATCGACATAATCCAGCAACGCCTGCGCCACGGTCTCTGGCGTGCCCACCAGCGCCGTGGTATCACCATAAGCCCCCACCGCCGTCGCCGTCGGCATCCACAACGCCCGGTCATGCCGGTCGGCACGGGCGGCGGCGGCGAGCAGGCGCTCGGAGCCGGTGCCCTTGATGCGTTTCTGCCAGGGGCTGTCCGCCGCAAACTGGGGGTTGGCCTTGATCTGCGCAAGGATCTGCTCAGCGCGCTGCCAGGCCAGGTCCTCGGTGGCACCCAGGATCAGCCGTACCGACAAGCTCACCCGTGGCGCCGCCACGCCAGCGGCACTGGCCGCCGCCTTGAGCTTGGTGATCTGCTCGGCGACGCCACTCAACGGCTCACCCCACAGGGCATACAGGTCGGCATGCTTGACGGCAATCTGGTAGGCAATGTCGGACGAGCCGCCAAAGGAGATCGGGATATGCGGCTGCTGCAGTGGTTTGACCGGCGAGAAGGCGCCCTTGATGTTGAAGTAGCGGCCCTCGAAATCGAACGGCTCCTCGGCAGTCCAGGTGCGCCGGACAATGTCCAGGTACTCGTCGGCACGCTGGTAGCGCTCGGTCTTGTCCAGCAGGGTGTCGCCTTCTTGTGGCTCGGCCGTGATGCCAGTGATCGCATGCAAGCGGATGCGCCCGCCGCCGGTGGTGTGGTCGAGGGTGGCAAATGCCCGCGCGGCTACCGTCGGCGCAGTCAGGGCCGGGCGGTGGGCGATCATGAAACCGAGGCGCTCGGTGTGTGCGGCCGCATAGGCGGCAATCTGCAGGCTGTCGGCACTGCCTGGGCCGCTGGCGATCAACACCCGGTCGAAACCGGCATGCTCATGGGCGCGGGCGTGGTGGCGGATGAACGGCAGGTCGAAGTCGGGTGAACGTACACCGCGGGTTTCGGACCACTGGCGGGGGAAGATCATACCGACGAATTCAATGGACATGGCGATGGCCTTTTACGTTGAGGAAGGGTCAGAACTGGTAATCGACCTGGGCCAGCAAGGTGCGCCCAGGCATGGGTTGCAGGAAGGTGTTGGTCGAACCTGCCAGGCCACTGACGAAATTCAGCTCGTCGGTGACGTTGAGCATGCGCAACGTGACGCCCCACTGTGGCTGGCGGTAGTACGCGGCAAGGTCGAGGTTGTATTCGTCGGGGACTTTCACGGTTTTGCTCAGGTTCAGGTACCAACTGCTGGTCCACCAACCAGAGAGCTCCACGCCGAACCCGGAATCGAAGCGGTAATCGACATAGCCGCCGGCGTTGTATTCGGGGATTTGCACCGCATCGAACTTGCCGGACGGGCGCTGGTTGAGGCTGTTGTTATCGCCAAACACGGTGCCGTTGTCGGGGATGAACCCGGCCGAGGCGAACCCGGCCTGGCTGGTGAACTCGTTGTAGGCACTGATGCGGCTGAGGTTGAGGCCACCGCGCAGGTGCGGGTCCTGGTAGCGCAGGGTGGCTTCCCAGCCTTTGACGATCAGCCGGGCGATGTTGTTGTTGCTGTCCGGCGACTGGTCGCGCGCCTGCTTGTAGGCGGCCAGGGTGAAGAACAGCTGGTCGGGCACGGCCTCGACCTTCAGCCCCACTTCGTGCAGCACGCTGAGGCTCTCGAACGCCAGCGGGTTGAGCTGGTTGGCCCCGGTGCCGCTGCCCCAGCCCAGACCATTGGTGAAGAAGCCGGTGTTGACCGCCAGCGAGCGGTCGAAGGTGTAGTAGAGCGTGCTGTTTTCGGTGGGTTTGAAATAGGGGCTGACCTGTACCGAGAACAACCGGTAGTTGTCCGAGTCCTTGCGTGGGTTACCGCCCGCGAGCACGAAGGGGTTTTCGATGCGGGCGTCGATCCAGCTGCGGCTGGCCCCCACATTCAGCCCCACACGTTCGCCCAGGCGCAGGTTGTGCTGGCTGAACAGGGTCTTGGTGGTCCAGGTACTGTCGGCGGTGTAGGGCGCCACCGATTCGGCGTACAGGCCGTGCCCTGCCGGGTACATGGCCGGCAGGTTGAGCCAGCCGTAATAGTTGGACAGCTGCGGCACGCCGGGTTGGCCGATCCAGGCACCGTTGCCGCCTGCGGGGTTGCGCCCGCTGAGACCGAGCAGGTCGCCAGGGTTTTTCAGCGTCGGGTCGAGGGTGAGGTCGTAGGCATTGATGGTGGAGCCGAAACTGTTGTTGGCGGCGATCGACTCGTTGCTCTCGCGGCGATAGATCAGCCCGGTGTTGCTGTCGTCGACCAGCGTCAGGCCGCCCAGCTGCCATTGGCCACGGGCGCGGAACTCGAAGCGGTTGTCGAAGATGTCGTCCTTGCCTTGCACCTGGAACGCGCCCACCGCGTCGGTGGTGTCGGTGGAGTGCTGGTAGAAGGTGCTGTTGGCCAGGGTGATGGACGGGGACAGGTCGCCTTCGACGCGCAGTTGTGTAGTGAAGCGCCGGGAGCGGTTCTGGTCCTGCGCACGTTGGCCGGTCTGTGACGACAACGAGGTCTGGTCATTGCCCGCCAGCGACGGGTCATAGACCCAGCCGCGCAAGCTGCCTGGGCTGGCCTGGGTATTGGGTGAGGCGCCCTGGAAACTGCCATCGACCACCTGGTATTGGCCCTGCGCGTTGCGCTGGCGCTGTACCCAGCCGAGTACCTGGGCATCGCTGGCGCCGGATGACAGCACCGGCGACCACAGGTTGTTGCCGTTCTGGATGATTGGCGTGGCGCGGCCGGCGTTGTACTTCCCGTGGTCTACCAAGTCCTGGGTGGCGCGGTTCCAGCCGTGGGTGATGTTGTAGTCGTAGTAGTCGTCGTAGGCGGCGTTCCAGTCCACCCGCAGGTTGTCGTTGCGCCAGGCGAGTGCGCCGTAGAACGCGTCGAAGTTGTTGTCGACGTTGTCGTAGAAGGTTTCCTGGCGCTGGCGGGTAATGCTGACCCGGTAGGCCAGGCTGTCACTGATGGGGCCGGTGTTGTCGATGCTGAATTTGGTGGCATCGCGCGATTCGCCGTCGGGGATCCAGCTGCCGATTTCGCCGCTCAGGCGGGTGCGGAAGCGGTTGAAGTCGGGCTTCTTGCTCAGGTAGTTGATGTAGCCGCCGCTGCCGCTGACCGAGCCGTAGGTGACCGAGGACGGCCCGGCGACGATGTCGGCGCCTTCGTAAGCGTTGAAGTTGGTGGGGTGGCGCACGCCGTAGGCGCGTTGGCCATCCTGGAACACCTCGGAGTTCTGCCCGCGCATCTGCGGGGCGATGCCGGCGTTCTGGCCGCCGCCACGGGTGATACCGGGGGCGTACTTGACCAGGTCGTCGGAGCTTTGGATCGGGTCGCGGGCCAGTTGCTCGGCGTTGATCTGGGTGACCGAGCGTGGGGTGTCGAGGACCTTGGTTTCCAAGCCACCGTAGATCGAGGCTGGTGGGCGTGTGGGCAGGGCGTCGTCGTCGGCCTGCTCGGCCTGCACGGTGACTGTTTGCAGCTGGGTGTCCTCGGCGTACGCCATGGGCACGGTGGCGGCCAGGATGGCGAGGGCCAGCGAGCTGGGCTGGAATTTCGGGTGCAGCAAGGCAACGCGGGGCATGGGGCTGGGCCTCGTTCTATTCAGGAATGGGAAAAGCGAGGGCGCAGCCGCGCCTGCGGTTGGTGGGTGTATAGGGCGATTGCCGGGAGCGCTATGGGCCCCCTGTGGGAGCGGGCTTGCCCCGCGAACACGGGCGAAGCCCGTGCCATCCACTCGGGATGCCTGCTTCGCGGGGCAAGCCCGCTCCCACAGAGGAATGCGTAGCGCTCGAATCAATTAGCTCTTGAGCCACAGGCTCTCGAACCGCCAGGTACTGAACAGCGACTGTTCCGCCTGCGCTCCACCGACTCGGGTACTGACGCTGTCGAGCAAGTCGGCAAAGCCCCAGATCAGCATGCCGCCGCGTTCGTACTGGATGCGTTGGGCGCGGTGCACCAGCGCTTTGCGTTTCTCAAGGTCCGGCTGGGCCATGGCGGCGAGGAAGGCCTCGCTGAATGCCGGGTCGTGGAAATGGGTCTTGTTGGCCACGGCGAACGGCGCGTCGGTGTGGATGGCGCTGGCCAGAAACGGCGCTCCGATGCTGCCACCGGTGCTCAAGGTCCAGTCATCGCGCTGCGGCCCCTGGAACGTCGCCAGGTCAACCTGGCGCACCGTGATCGTCACACCGATGCGCCGGGCCTGTTCGGCCAGCACCAGCGCCGAGGCAAGCCCTGGCCCTGGGGTCGTCACCAGCTCTACCTGCAGGCCTGCCTGGCCCGCGTCCTTGAGCAACTGCGCCGCCCGTTGTGGGTCATGCGGCCGTGGCCCGAGGCTATGGTCGAAGGTGGGGTCGAAGGGGGCGTACAGGTCGTTGGCCACCCGGCCTTGGCCATTGAGCGCCCGGCGCACCAGGTCGTCACGGTCGGCCAGCAGGCGAAACGCCTCGCGCACCCGTGGGTCGTCGAACGGCGGTTTGCTGGTGTTCATGTCGAACGACAACCAGTTGCCGCTCACCGACTTCAGCAGACGCAGGCGCGGGTCGGCCTGCAGCACTTGCAGGTGCTCGGTGGACATCACGTTGGCCATGTCGATCTGCCCAGCGCGCAAAGCCGCCAGCCGGCCGGTCTGGTCCTTGAAGTCGATGATCTCCAGTTCATCGGCATAGGGCTTGGCGGGTTTGTAGTAGTTGTCGAAACGGGTGAACAGCGAGCGCTGGCCTGGGGTGAAGCTTTTGAGTTTGTAAGGCCCGGCGCCGACCGGGTTGGTGACCGGGTGGTAATCGACCGGCACGATGCCGCCAAAGTTGACCCAGGTCTCGGGCAACGGCAGGTAGCTACGGCCTTCGCGAAAGGCCAGGCGCACGGTACGGTCGTCGAGCTTGACCAGGTTGTCGCGGTCTACCCAGTGCAGCAGCGCCGCATAGGGCGAGGCCAGCTGCGGGTCGGTCAGGCGCCTGATGGAAAAGATCAGGTCGTCGGCATCGATGGTCTTGCCGTGGTGGAACTCCAGCCCAGGCTTGAGCCGCAATGTCCAGCTGCTGGCGTCGGCATTGGGCTCGGCGAATTCGGCCAGGGCCAGGCGCGGCTGCATCTGCTCGTCCCACTCCCACAGCTTGCTGTACAGGGCAAAGCCCCGCACGATGCCGCTGCCGACCGGTTTATGGGCGTCGAGGTTGCCGCTTTGGTTGCCATCGATGATGCCGAGGCGCAAACGCCCGCCATGACGCGGCTGGTCGGCAACCGCGTTGCCGGGGCTGTCGCTTGGGCCGCAGCCGGCCAGCAACCCGCCGGCCAGCACGCCGGCATGGCCGAGGAAGTGGCGCCGGCTGAGTGGGTAACCGTCCCAGGCCATGGGGTCAGCCTCCGTTGCTGGCGTGCAGTTGCACGGGGGTGGGCACCGGGCGGGCGAGGGCGGCACGCTGGCCACGGAAGTGCGGCAGGATGTGCTCGCCGATGCGGTAGGCCTCTTCCAGGTGCGGGTAGCCGGCGAGGAAGAACAGGTCGATGCCGATGCCGTGGTACTCGCGGATGCGTGCCACCACGTTGGCATAGCTGCCCACCAGCGCGCAGCCCGGCGGGATGCCGATGTAGCCAAAGCCGGTCCACACGTTGGGGTGGATGAAGAAGTCGTCGAACGCCTGTTGCTCGTTCTTGTCGCTGTAGCCGTGTTCGTAGCTCAGTTTGCGTGCCGTGCGCAGGCCGGCGTGGGCGGCGCGGGCCTTGACCGTGCCCTTGGCCACGCCTTCGTCGAAGAAGCGCTTGGCCTCGGCCCGCGCGGCCTCTTCGGTGTCCCGGGCGATCACGTCGATGGACAGGCCAAAGCGAATGTCGCTACGCCCCCACTTCAAGGCGCGGGCGCGGATGTCGGCGATCAGCGCGGCGATTTCGTCCGGGTGTTCGGCGCGCATCAGGTAGAAGTCGGCATGCTTGGCGGCGAACTCGCGTGCGGCATCCGATGAGCCTGCAGTGCAGATCAGCGGCAGCTCGGCTTTTTTCAGCGGCCCGCGCAGGCCGCCGCCTTCGGCGCGGTAATAGGTGCCGTCGTAGTGGAACTGCTCGTTGTGCCAGTAGCCGCGCACCACGTCCATGAACTCGGTGGCGCGGGCGTAACGCTCGTCGTGGCCCTCGAAGTCGCCGACCTGGCGCTGGATGGCGTCGGAGCCGCCGTTGATGATGTTCCACACCAGCCGATTGCCCGTAGCGCGTTGGTAGGTCGCGGCCTGTTGCACGGCCACCCAGGGCGTGTAGTGAAAGGGCTGGAACGCGGTGACGAACTTGAGGGTGCGGGTTTCCCGCGCCAGCAGCGAGCACACGGTCCACGGCTCTTCGCCGGTGGGCGCATTGACCATCAGCGCGCCGCCGAAGCCGTTGATTTCTGCCGCGCGGGCGATCTGGCCGAGGTAGTCGATGTAGGTGAAGTGATCACCTACGGCGAACCCTGAAACCGCACCGCTGCTGTCGCCGCCCGCGTGCCAGTCGCCACGGTTGCGTGGGTCGCCGGGAAGAAACTGGGTTTCGCCATGCAGTGGCAGGCGGGTGAAGAATTCGATGCTCATGGGGTGGCCTCCTTACTGGACGCTAGGGTTGCAGTTGGGCGTGACCGGCTGGCCGCTGATGACCTGGCGGGCGAAGGGGATCGAGTCCTTGAGCGAGGCGTTGACCGTTTCGCTGTGCCCTAGGCCCTTGTACAGGTGGCCCTGCACCACCGAGCCGGCCTTGCAGGCGTCCTGCATCAGCGCGACCTGGGTCGCGGCGGCGGGGGTCTTGTCCTCGGCGCCGGTGCCGATGAAGATTGGCTGGGCCAATTTCAGCGTGGGGTACGACACCTGGGCCAGCCACGGCTTGAGTTTGTCGCCCTGGTAGTCCTTCTTGGCGTTGGCCGGGGTCAGGCCGGTACCAACCACGTCGCTGACCAGTGAAGACAGGCAACTGGTGCGCGCCTGCTCGAACAGCGGCAGGGCCTTGTCGGTGTAGAAGTCGCGTGGGTCGATGCTCGGGTCGTACTGCTGGGCGGCAAGCAGGGTGTAGAAGCCGTAGGCCAGGGCCGGGTCGACCTTGTTCGGGTCCTGCTCGCCGACGTTCTTCGACCCCACGGTGTAGATCACGCCGGTGCCGATGCTGCCCTTGACCCCCAGTTTTGGTGCATAGGTCGCCGCGTAGGCACCGGCTGCGAAGGCACCGGCGCCGCCCTGGGACTGGCCGACGATCAGCACCTTGTCGGCCAGCCCCGGTACGCCGGCGACCACGGCCTTGGCCGCATCGAGAATGCCGTAGGCGGCCATGCGGTTGTTCAGCAGCGGGTGGCCACCGGGTACCCCTAGGCCTTGGTAATCGGTGGCGACGATGGCATAGCCCTCTTCGAGCCAGCGGTTCAGGTACTGCACATCACGGTAGGAGCGCCCGGCCCAGGATGGTGCGCAGATGTCCGCCACACCGACGGTGCCATGGCCCCAACTGGCGACCGGCCAGCCACCTGCGGGCGCCTTGCCCTTGGGGATGAACAGTGCGCCGGAGACCACGATTGGCGTCTTGCCGTCGATGCCGTCCAGCGAGGTGTAGAGGATGCGCTCGGCACTGGCGGCGCTGGGCAGGCTCAGTGCCGAGTCCAGCGGCTCGCTGCGTAGCAGTTTGCCGGGCGTGGCGGGGATGGCTTTGGCCCAGGTGTAGAAGCTCGATACGCGCCCGTCACCTTGTTGTGGGTCGGGTTTGGGGGCGTAGGTGTCGGCGGCCAAGACGCCAATGGAAAAGGCCAGGGCACTGAGGCCGAAAGCGATGGAAACAGGCAGTTTCATGGAGGATGTTCTCAAGGTTGTTGGCTGATTTGAGCGTCCAGGGACGGCCAATAGTGGGTGAGTTGCAGGTCGCTCAGCGCCTGGCGGGTGAAGCCTGTGGCCAGGTCATGGGTGATGTCGTAGGGCGTGCGGATCAGGCGGTTGGCCAGGGCGTACTGGCCCAGGGCGTCGTAGTGGGCCTTTAGCTGGGCATCGCTTTTCGGTGCCCAGCGCGCCTGCCACGCCACCGGATCGTCCTGGTCGTCGCGGCGCAGCACGCTTTCGGCCACACCGGCGCGCGATGACAGCGCGTAATAGGCGTCGCGGTTCTGCTCCTGGGAGATCCACCAGGCCGCACGCACCCAGGCCGTGGCGACCAGCTGCGTGAGGTCGGCGTGCTGCTGCACGAAGCGGTCGGTGCCCCACAGGTCGGACACCAGCCGCCAGTCGTTGGCGCCTTGCTTGGTCGACCAGAGGATCCGCGCCACGCCTTTGTCTTCCAGGGCGTAGGCTTCGTTGAGCAGCACGGCGGCATCGACCTTGCCGGCCGACACGGCGGCGGCACCGACCTGTGGGTTGAGGTTGGCGATCTTGAAGTCGGTCAGCTTCAGGCCCTGGCTTTGCAGGAAGTTGCTGAAGGCAAATTCCCAGGGCCGCCCGCGGTGCAGTGCCAGGCGCTTGCCTTTAAGGTCCTGAATGCTGCGCACCTCAGAGCCGGCAGGCACCACCAGGTAGATGTTGTTGCCGCTGCCGCCCGGCACGATCAGCTTGCCGGGCACTTGGCCGGCCCCGGCGATGACCGAGGGCAGGTCGCCACGTACAGCGAAGTCCAGGCTGTTGTTGCTGAAGCCTTCGTTGATCTGCGGGCCAGCGCCGGCGTGGGGCAGGGCGGTCCATTGCAGTTTCACGCCACGGGCGGCCAATTGCTGCTCGAGCCAACCGTCTTCGATTACCCGCCCTGGGATGCCACCGAATACCGGCGCTCCGCCTTGGGTGAAGGCAACGATGGCGATGCGCACCGCTGCCGGTGGCTCGGCCGCCAGGGCGGTCAGGCTGAGGAACAGGCCGCCCAACAGGGCCAGGGTGTGACGCCAGCGTTTGTTCATGTGCAGCTCCAGGCAGTGATTCAACAGGTCTGGGCCGCGTGTTGCAGCGGACCAGGCGTTGACAGGCCAGGAGCGAAATACATGCCATTATTTGAAAAGGCGGCTGCAGGCCTTTAATGGCGGGGCCTTCAGCGTAAGTGAAGGGTGCGCAGCTCAGCCCTGGCTGCTGATCGGCACGCAGGGCAGTGCTGGCGAGTTGCTGCCCCAGCAGCAGCGAGCTGTTGAAAATTCAAATATTCAAAAATGGAATATACAAAGATTAATTAATAATTTTTTGATCTAATTTGTTTCGTGCACTATGGGGGTGCGCGTCAATTGCCAGGAATGCCCCCATGTCGCTGATCACCCATCCTAATGCCCGAGAGCTGACCAAGTCGGTACGTGCCACCGTGCTTGTGTTCAAGGACCCTCGCTCCCAGGAGCTGCTCAGCCGTATCGAGCGCCTGGCGCCCAGCGAGGCCAATACCCTGATCATCGGCGAAACCGGCACCGGCAAGGAGCTGGTCGCTCGCCATATCCATCAGCTGAGCCGCCGTGGCCGCGAACCGTTCGTGGCAGTGAACTGCGGCGCCTTTGCCGAAACCCTTGTGGAGAGCGAACTGTTCGGCCATGAGAAAGGTGCCTTCACCGGCGCCACCTCGAACAAGGTCGGTTGGTTCGAGGCTGCCAACGGCGGCACGCTGTTCCTCGACGAGATTGGTGATCTGCCGCTCAACATGCAGGTGAAGCTGCTGCGGGTGCTGCAGGAGCGCGAAGTCGTGCGGCTGGGCTCACGCACGCCTATCCCGATCAATGTGCGCCTGGTGGCCGCGACCAACGTCAACCTGGCCGACGCCGTGGTGGCCGGGCATTTTCGTGAAGACCTGTTCTACCGCCTGCACGTCGCCACCATTCGCCTGCCGCCGCTGCGTGAGCGACCGGGTGACATCCTGCCCCTGGCAGAATTTTTCATCGAAGAGCACTGCCGGCGCCTGGGCTACGAGCGGGCGTCGCTCAGCCCGGATGCCGAGCGCAAGCTGCTGGCCCACAGTTGGCCGGGCAACATCCGCGAGCTGGAAAACGCGATCCACCATGCCTTGCTGGTGTGCCGTTATCAGGTCGTGGCGCCCGCAGACCTGCACCTGGTGGACATGAGGCCGCAGGGCGCGGCCCAGGTATATGCCGCGCAGGCCAGCGCACCGGCCGCGGTCGCGGCGCCGCCTAACCTGGAAAACGCGTTGTTGGCGCTGTTCGAGCAGAACGTGCCGAACCTGTATGAGCACATCGAGGAGACGGTGTTCCGGGCAGCGTATCGGTATTGCCATGGGAACCAGTTGCAGACTGGCCGGCTGTTGAACATCAGCCGCAACATCGTGCGGGCGCGGCTGGAGAAGATTGGTGAGTTGACCAAGGCCTGATCGCTGGTGGCGAGTCAGCGTTACCCATGGTAGTTGCACAGGCCAGGACGTCTCAGGTTAAATGAGAGTCATTACTAAAGACGTCCTGACCGGTTCACTCCATGTCCTGCGCTGACCCCTCTCTGCAAAAAACCGTGCACACCCTCTACGCCGAGCACCACCCCTGGCTGTGCGGGTGGCTGCGCAACAAGCTCGGGTGCGTGGAGCATGCTGCGGACCTCGCCCAGGACACTTTCATCCGCGTGCTCACCCAGCGCAAGGCGGCCGAGCTGCGCGAGCCACGGGCCTACCTCTCCAGCATCGCGCGTAGCCTGATGATCGACATGTTCCGGCGCCGGGCCGTTGAGCATGCCTACCTGGAAACGCTCGCCGCCCGCCCCGAGCAGGTCGAAGTCTCGCCCGAGGCGCGCGCGTTGATCATCGAAACCCTGCTGGAAATCGACCGTCTGCTCGACGGCCTGGGCGCACGCACACGTGAAATCTTCCTGATGGCCCAACTCGATGGCCTGAGCTATGTCGAGATCGGCCGGCGCCTGGACGTCTCGGTCACCACCGTGAAGAAGCATGCCGTGCGGGCACTGACCCATTGCCTGATGCTGGCCGAGGACTGAACCGTGCCCGGTGCTCAGCTGGACCGGCGCGTGCTCGAAGCCGCTGCGCGCTGGTATGTCGAGTTGCGCTGCGATGCCGATGAGAGTACCCACGCCGCGCATCAGCGCTGGTTGCTCAGCGACCCGCTGCACCTGCAGGCCTGGGAGCGCTTGGCACGTTTGCAGGGCAAGTTCGAGCATGTGGCCCCGGGCATCGCCCGCCCGACCCTGAGCAGTGCTAGGGCCAAGCGCCGTGAAGTGCTCAAAGTGATGAGTATTGTGCTGGCGGCGGGCGGGGCAGGGGGGCTGGCCTGGAACCAGGGGGGTGTTGCGCGGTTGATGGCCGACCAACGTACCGGCGTTGGCGAGCGCCGTTTGCTGCGCCTGCAGGATGGCAGCCGCTTGCAACTGAACACGGCCACCGCCGTCGATATCCGTTACAGCGCCCAGTGGCGAGCCTTGCATCTGTTGGGCGGCGAGATTCTTGTGGAAACCGCGCGCGACGCGCAGGCCCGGGCGTTCATCGTGCACACCGAACAAGGCAGCATTCGCGCCCTGGGCACGCGTTTCACTGTGCGCAGTGATGCCGACGTCACCCAGGTTTGCGTGCTTGAGCATGCCGTGGAGGTGCGCAGTGCGCATTCACTGGCGGCGGTGCGCGTCGAGGCCGGCCAGCAGCTGAGTTTCCGGGCGGATGGAACGGGCGTCGTGCAGCCGGCCTCAGCGCTGGCGGATGCCTGGACCCGCGACATGCTGCTGGTAGACAACTGGCGTCTGGCCGATGTTGTGAGTGAACTGCAACGCTACCGGCCCGGGTACCTGGGGTGTGACGAGGCGGTGAGTGAGTTGCGCCTGTCCGGCGCGTTTCAGCTGGGCAATATTGATGCGGCCCTGGACAACCTCACCACCACCTTGCCGGTGCGCATTCGTCGTTTCAGCCGGTTCTGGGCGCGTGTGGAGGCTGTTTGAGGGCGGAGGTGGTGCATTTTTTTAAAGGTGTTCGCTCAGCATTTTCGTCGCCTATGAGATCGAGCGCCGCCCGCGCGGCGCTTCGCGGGGCAAGCCCGCTCCCACATTTGTTTCGGGCCAGTTACTCCTGTGGCATGTGCACGCGAACCCTTTAGCGTCCGACTTAATACTGGGTCGGGCAGACAAGGCGGTCGCGCGCAAATGCCAGATGCCTCACTGGCCCCAAACACTCTGTGGGAGCGGGCTTGCCCCGCGAAGCGCCGCGCGGGCGGCGCTCGATATACGCCTCACATCAAAACCAAAGACAGGCACCTAGTCGCCTTCACCCCCTCTTTTCACAAAAAGGGGTTATCGATTTCAATTCTCATTCGACTTGTAAGTAGAGGCGCATCAGACGCCGTAAAAAACTGCCACAGGGCGAAAGGAATACCCATGCTCCGTTCAGACACTCGCACCCCCGTTTTCCTAACCAACTCCGCCAAAGGCGCCGTGGCCCGGGCGGTGCATCGCGCGCTGTTCAGCATCACGCTGACAACACCGTTGGCTGCGGCGATGATCGCCCAACCCGCCATGGCCCAGGCCCGCGCCGATGCCGTATACGACATCCCGGCCGGCCCGCTGGACGCGGCGCTCACCCAGTTTGCGGCAGCGGCGGGGGTGACGGTGTCTTTCGAGCCCTCATACGTTCAGTCGCAGAAGTCGCCTGGGCTGCATGGCCGCTACAGTGCCGAGGCGGGCCTGCGTCAGTTACTCATGGGCAGCCAGTTGCAGGTGCTGCGCCAGGCCAATGGCAGCTACTCACTGCTGCCCAGGGTCGGCGACGCATCGACGCTGCAACTCGACAGCACCAGCATCACCGGCGCATCCGTTGAATCGGCGTATGGCCCGGTAACCGGTTATGTGGCCACCCGCAGCGCGACAGGCACCAAGACCGACACACCGATTCTGGAAATCCCGCAGGCCATCAACGTCGTCACCGCCGACCAGGTGCAGGCCCAAGGCGCGCGCAACCTGACCCAGGCACTGCGCTACACGCCGGGGCTGGCAACCGGCGGCTTTACCGACCGCAACAGCATTGCCGACGAAATCACCAGCCGCGGGTTCGCCCCGACCCCGCTGTACCTGGATGGCGCGTACGTGCCCTATGCAGGCAGCCTGGGCGGTGCGCCGCAGATCGACCCCTACACCCTGGAACGTATCGAAGTGCTCAAAGGCCCGTCGTCGGTGCTCTACGGGCAAAATCAGCCGGGTGGGCTGATCAACATGGTCTCCAAACGCCCGACCCGCGAGCAGCGCAACCAGGTCAAGCTTGGCGCCGGCAGCTACAACCGCGCCAACGGCGCCTTTGACAGCAGCGGCCCCGTGGATGAGCAGGGCGTGTTCACCTATCGCCTGGTCGGTGTGGTCGACAAGGGCAACGAACAGGTGGCCCACGCCCACAGCGAACGCCTGCTGCTGGCGCCAAGCCTGACCTGGGCGCCGAACGAGGACACCTCCCTGACCGTGCTGGCGCAGGTGCAGCGCGATGACGGCCTTGCCGACTACCAGTCGCTGCCGATGATCGGTTCGCTCAAGCGTGGCCCGACAGGCCAGCACATCGACCGCGACTTCTTCTCGGGTGACTCGCACTACAACGATTACAAACGCAACCAATACATCTTCGGCTATGACTTCAGCCACCGTTTCAGCGATGACCTGGCCCTGCGCTCTACGGCGCGTTACACCGATGTGCGCGACCGCTACAAAGGTTTTTACCTGCGCAGCTTCGTCTCGGACGCCGAAGGGGTGGACTACACCCGGGCCAACCGGGTGAAGCTCGACTGGCGTCAGCACAACATCGCCTACACCCTGGATAACAACCTGGAGTACACATTCAATACCGGCGCGCTGCAGCACACCACGCTGGCGGGCGTGGACTACCGTCATTTCTCGCGCAAGTACGATGGCTACAACGCCTACAACGTGTTGCCGGTCGACCTTTATGGCAAGAACAATTACGACACCAGCAGCGTGACACCGGTGCTGGACACCCGTTGGGACAACACCGTTCGCCAGACCGGCGTATACATGCAGGACCAGATCAAGCTCGACCAGTGGATCCTCACCGTCGGTGGCCGCCAGGACTGGGCAGAACTCGACAACAAGGACCTGCTGGCCAAGAGCATCGCCTCCCAGCGTGACAACAAGTTCACCGGCCGTATCGGCCTTACCTACCTCACCGAGTTTGGTCTGGCGCCTTACGTCAGCTATTCCCAGTCGTTCTTGCCGACGCTGGGCACGGACAGCGCCGGCAAGTCGTTTGAACCGACCGAGGGTGAACAGTACGAAGTGGGGGTGAAGTACCAGCCGGTCGAGGGCACTTTGCTCACGGCATCGGTGTTCCAGGTGAAGCAGAAGAACGTGCTGACCCAGGACAATGACAACCCCCAGTACCAGGCGCAGGATGGCGAAGTGCGCTCGCGCGGCCTTGAGCTGGAGCTCAAATCCACCCTCGCTAATATCGACGTGCTGGCCGCTGCAACCTACATCGACTCGTTCTATACCAAGAGCAACTATGGCGACCAAGGCAACCGCAGCGAATCGCAGGCCCCGGTATCGGCGTCACTGTGGGTGGATTATCACTTCACCCAGGCCATGCTCAATGGCCTGACCTTCGGCGCTGGTGCCCGTTACACAGGCCGCAAACCGGGTGATTCCTCCAACTCCTTCGACGTGCCGGCCTATGCGGTGTATGACACTACCGTCAGCTACGACCTGGGCAAACTCGACTCGAGCCTGCGCGGGCTGCAGGCCAGCCTGAACGTGCAGAACATCTTTGACCGCGAATACGTGTCGGACTGCAACTATGCGTTTGGTTGCTACTACGGCCAGGAGCGCGTGGCATCGGTGGAGATGACCTACGATTGGTGATCGACGGTTAACTGTGGAGGGTGTTCGCGGGTGAGTCCGCGAGCACCGTCTTCAGGAGAGGAATTTGACAAAGACGAGCTCGGGATCTCCCTCATCGAGGTTCTCGATCTGTCCGCTGCTGATGAAGCCAAGCTGGCTGAGCAGACCCCGCATGGGCTCATTCGAAGCATTCGTCGAAGTGAACAGCTTGCCACCCATGCATTGCGACTCCAGTGTCCGCATGATGGCCCCGGCGATACCGCGGCGCCGTGCCGATTCCTTCACCACCACCAGCGCAATGAAGGGGTATTCGAAGAAGGCGTCGTTGAGCACGCCGTACCCCGTCAGCAGCGCGGCATCGTGGGGGTCTGCGGCTACCCAGCATTGGCCACAGGCGATGGCCTGGGCGATGAACCTACGCCGTTGCGGGTCGCGCCGGGCAATGGCGTCCAGCGCTACAAGCGCCTCAAGGTCCTCGAGCTGGGCGAGGCGTAGGGTTGATCGCAAATCCATTGTGCGGCCTGAAATGAAAGGGGAGTGGCGAGTCTAGCTGCGAAGACGAGTAAGCTGCGAGCACTCATCCAAAGCGATGCATTGGCAGCCGCTTCGATGCTGATCAGCCCGGCACTGCTTTCAGCGAACTGCAACAGGGGCGCCACGTTATACTCGACGCCTTTTGCCCGTGGCCGGAGAGCCCTATGCGCCAGGTTTTGCTTATCGTCGATGTTCAATCCACCTTCAGCCCGCCCGAATGGCTGGTCGACGGTTTGCGGCGGTTGTCGGCGAACATTCCCACCATCGCCTCGGTCGAGCTGCACGATGAAAAGGCCACGCCATTTCAGCGTCAGTTGGGCTGGCACCCGGCAGCCGAGGACGAGAGCCTGGTCGAAGCGGACCAGGTGTTCGTCAAACATGGCTACGGGCAGACCGTCGAAACCCTCGATTACATCAAGCAGCTGGGTGTGGAGCGGGTGCTGGTGTGCGGCATGCAAACCGAAACCTGCGTGCTTGCCGCAGGTTTCGCCCTGTTCGATGCGGGGCTCACGCCTACCCTGGTTACCGACATGACGGTTGGGTCGTCCCTGGACAGGTCCGGGAAGCTGGGCATCGACCTGTGGAAGCACCACTTTCGCCAGGTGACGACCGCTGCCGAGGTATTGGCCACGCTGTAGATACGATCACAAAAGATGCAATCATTTTGCCATCCTTTGGCGCCAATGCGTATCATTGTCGATTGACGACAACCTCGATACACCTGGATTGAGAAGGATCTCCATGCTGAAAAAGTCTTACCTTGTCGCTGTTCTGCTGCCGGTTGCAATGAGTTGGGGTAGCCTGGCGCAAGCCTTCACCGACGGCACCGACCGCTCCGTGACCCTGGAAAAGGTCGAGCAGACCTTTGTGGTGCAGAAGGATGGCAGCAACCGCCTGAACGTCGACAGTGTCTTGCTGATCAATGAAGAGCGCGCCATCAAGGCCAGTGCCCAGCGCCCGGTGAGCTACAACCGTTCGCTGGAAACGCTGGAGGTGATCGAGGCGTACACGCACAAACCTGATGGGCGCAAGGTGATGGTGGATGCCGCGCACATCAAGGAGCAGCAGGAGCAGGCGTCCGCGCAGGCGCCCATGTTTCAGGACAGCGTCAACAAGGTAATCATCTTCCCTGAGGTTGCGGTCGGCGACCGCCTGGTCCTGCGTTATCAGCGCAACCGCTTCACGCCGCTGTTCCCCGACCAGTTCGAAGACATCACCGTGCCGGAGTTCCACCCGGTCGGGCAGTTCACACTGATTTACGACATGCCCGAGGACATGCCCCTGCAGGCCGATGCGCGCAGCTTCAAGGCATCGATGCCGGCTGCTGCGCCAGGGCGCAAGGTCTATCGGTGGGACTACGTGCCGGCGGACCGTGCGCGGATCGAGGCGAGTGCGGTGTCCTACCTGGACTATGGGCACTACCTCGCGGTCTCGACCTTTACCGACTTCAAGCAGTTCGCCCAGGCCTACCAGGCGCGGGCCAAGGTCGAGGTCACGGCACCGATCACCGAGCTGGCGCAGCGCCTCACGGCCCATTTGCCCACCACCCGGGAGAAGGCGCTGACGCTCAGTGACTGGGTGCGCGAGAACATCCGCTATGTGGCCGTGTATGTCGGCGCTGGCGGGGTCGTGCCGCATGCCGCGCAAACCGTGCTGGACAACCGCTACGGTGACTGCAAGGACCATGTTGCCCTGCTTGAGGCGCTGCTGACGGCTGCAGGCATCAAAAGCACGCCAGCCCTGATCAACCTGGGCAATGCCTACGTGTTCCCCAAGGTCCCTGCGCTGGGCGTGTTGAACCATGTGATCACTTATGTGCCCAGCCTGGACCTGTACCTGGATTCGACCGACCCCTCGATCGCCGCGGGCTACCTGCCGTTGACCGTGTTGAACAAGCGGGTGCTGCTGACCGCGACCGGCGAGTTTGGCCGTACACCGTCCATCCAGCTCAACAAGGTCTCCAGTGACTTGCAGTTCAAGGTCCAGGGCAATGGTGGCGCGGACTTCACCAACGTTTCCACCGTGCAAGGCTGGGCCAGCGAGGTCAGCCGCTACGGGGTGAAATCGATGAAACCGGCGGATCGCGACATGCTCGTCGAGAAGGTGCTTGGCGCCTATGGGCAGCGCGGCAGTGGCAGTTTCGAGGTACGCCCGACGAACGCCAACGGCGACTTTGTCAGCAGCGTTGCCGGGCGCACGGAAAACCTCGTCAACCTGCCAGGGCCTGTCGGTATGGTGGCCTTGAGCAGCCTGGCGGGTGGCATCTCGCAGAACGTCTACAGCTTTGCCATGGAGAAGGAGCGCAGCCAGCGCTTCGTGTGCATTTCCAACGATACCGTTGAGACGTCGCGCTTCGAGTTCCCGCCTGAGGTCAGTGTGCTGGCGATTCCCAAACAGGTGCGTCTGCAGGACGCCAACGTGGAGTACAGCGCGCAGTACACCCAGGAGGGGAATGCGGTGGTGATCGAGCGGCATTTCAAGTTCAGCCGCCCGGACGTGGTCTGCTCACCTGAGGATTTTGCGGCCATGAGGCCGGCCATCGAGGCGATGGTCAGGGACCTGCAGAGCCAGATTATCGTACAAGCGAGCTAGGCCACGCCTGGTAGGAGTAGCCTTGTGCTGCTCCTACCAGGACCGGCTCAGAAGTCCCAGCGGGTGGTGACCATCAAGTTGCGTGGCTCGCCGTAGTAGGTGGTCTCGAAGTTGCCAAGCCCGGTCAGGTACACCTTGTCGAACACGTTGTTGGCATTGACCGTGAAGCTCAGGTGCTCGCTGTACTGGTAGCGGGTCATCAGGTCCACCAGGGTGTAACCGCCTTGCTTGATGCGCGTGTAGTCGTTGGCGGTCGGGCTGTAGATATTGCCGTAGAACCCACTCTGCCAACGTAGCCCACCGCCGACGGTGACGCGGTCCAGGGCGCCGGGCAGCCGGTAGGTGCTGAACAGCCGCGCCACATGCTCAGGCTTGGTGGTCGCCAGTGGGAAGCCGAACAGGCGGTTGTCGTCGGCGTCGCGCGTGCGGGCGTAGGTGTAACCGGCGGTGATGTTCCAGCCTGGGGCCAGTTCGCCGGCCAGCTCCAGTTCGACGCCTTGGGTGGTGGCACCGTCGATGGCGGTGTAGATGCCCTCGTTGGTGACTGGGTTGGTGCCGACGGACGAGGCGACGTTGTCCTGCTCGATACGGAAGAACGCCAGGGTGGCGTTCAGCCTGCCATCGAAATAGGCCGCCTTCAGGCCTGCTTCATAACCATCGCCTTCCACGGGGTCGAGGGTGGCGCCATTGACGTCCTTGTAGACTTGCGGCTGGTAGATCGAGGTGTAGCTGGCGTACACCGAGTAAGTGTCGTCCAGGTCATAGACCACGCCGGCGTACGGGGTGACCACGCCGTGTTGCTTGTAGCTGGCGTGGGTGTCGTCCAGGGGCGAGGTTGGGTAGAAGTCCTGGTCATCGTTGTACTTGAAGGTGCTGACCCGGGTGCCGAGGATCACCGAGAGGTTGTCGGTGGGCCTCAGGCGTGTGGCCACGTAGGCGCCGTTCTGGCTCTGGGTGGTGGTGTAGTCGCCGTTTTTCGGGAATTCCTGTACCGGGATCTTGCCGTTCCAGTCGAAGATCGAACCCGGGACTTGGGCGAAGGCACTGCCGTCGTAGGTGTCACCGGTCTGGCGCGAGTGCGAGGTCATGAAGCCTGCAACCAGGTCGTTCTGACGGCCAAAGAGGGTGAACGGCCCGGAGACGTTTAGGTCTGCGGTGTTCTGCACACGGTGCCCTTCCCAGCGCCCCCAGTAGAAGAACATGCCTTCGCCGGTCGCGGGGTTGGGGTTGCCACCGCTGGCTGAGGCCAGGCGCGTGTCATGGTCGCTGATCATGTGGTTGAGGCTGAGCTTGACCTTCCAGTCATTGGCCAGTGCTTGCTCCAGCGAGCCGAAGTAGGTGGTGGCCTGGAAGTCGCGGCGGCTCCAGTCGGCCCCTGGGTTGTGTGCGCGCGAGAAGTCGGTGCGGCTACCGTCGGAGAAGTACGCCGGGTTACCGGTCCAGGAGGAGCCGCGCGGCGTGGTGGTCTGATTGTCGACGCCGAACGTCAGCAGCGTGTCGGGCGTCAGGTCGGCTTCAAGAATGCCGTAGTAGACGTCTTTCTTCTGTTGGTAGTGATCCAGGTAGGACTTGCGGTCCTGGTACGCGCCGACGAAGCGGCCACGCACACTGCCGGTGGCGTTGAGCGAGCCCGAGATGTCACCTTCGGTGCGGTAGTTGTCCCAGGAACCGGCGCTGGCGGTGATCGAGGCCTTGAAGTCGTGGGTGGGCTTCTTGCGGATCAGGTTGACTGTGGCAGAAGGGTCGCCGGAACCTGTCATCAACCCGGTTGCGCCCTTGATGACTTCGACACGGTCGTAGGCGGCCATGTCGACATGGGTCGCGCCCTCGTCGTACACGCCGTCATAGATGGTGTTGACGCCATCGTACTGGTAGTTGGTGATGGCAAAGCCGCGCGCGGAATACTCCATGCGCTCGCTGTCGTAGGCCTGTACCGAAACCCCAGGGGTATTGCGCAGGACTTCGCCGATGTCTTGCGAACCGTGGTCGTCGATGGCCTGGCGGGTAATCACGCTGACGGACTGCGGCGTCTCGCGCAGGGTCAGCGGCAGCTTGGTCGCGGTGGTCGAGCCACCGGTGGTGTAGGCGCCGGTGCCTTCGGTGATGTTGCCCAGGCCCTGGCTGTCGATGCGGCTGGGGGCCAACTCCACCACGTCACCTTGCTTGGCGGTGAGCAGCAGCGAGTAGCGGCCGTCGCTTTCCCGAATGGCTTGCAAGCCTGTGCCGCTCAGCAGAATCTGCAGCGCCTGGTCCACCGGGTAGTGGCCATTCAAGGCCGGGGAGCGCTTACCGCGCGTCCATTGGGTGTCGAACGACAGGACGATGCCCGCCTCGGCGGCGAACTGGGTCAGCGTCTCGCCCAGGTCGCCCTGCGGCAGGTGATAGTCATGCGCTTGCGCGGCACAGGCTGCGCCCGGCCCACCGAGCAATGCAGTCAGCAGCAGGCAGGTGCGCAGGTCGGGCGCGCTGAAGGGCCTGAGAGTGAAGCGGCAGGTCATCGTCGAGTTTCTCTGGGAGGTAAAGAATCAGCCAGGGCTGGGGTTACCTATGAGTCGGATGAGCCGCGGCAAAGTGATCAGGCATTGGGCATTTTTTTACGCGGCGGTGATGGTTATCCAGAAACGGGTGCGGGTGTGCACGTGCACCGGCAGGGAAGTGGCCAGTGCCCGCAGGATCTGGTCGGTATCATTGAGCCGGTAGGTGCCGCTGATGCGCAGGCCAGCCACCGAGGGGGCGCAGTGCAGCCAACCTGGCCGGTATCGGGACAGCTCGTTGATGAAGGTGTCGAGGCGTTGGTCATTGGCGATCAGCAAGCCTCGTTCCCAGGCGTCTGCGGTGCTGGCGAGCGCTTCTACAGCAGAAAAGCCCTGGCCATCGAACTGGCGGCTCTGGCCGGCGTTCACCGCCATGGCCTGGCCTGAAGCCAGCGTCACCCGTGCCTGCTGGCCAAACACATCGAGCTTGCTGGTGTCATCGAGCACGCGCACGGCAAAGCGGCTTTGGCCAGCGTCTACGAGGCCGTGCCTGGTCACTACGCTGCAACGTTGCTGCGGCGGGACGGTGACCATGATTTCACCTTGGCGCAGGCGCACGTAAGGTTGTTCGCGGGTCTCATCGATATCCACTGCGCAGGCGCTGTTGAGCAGCACCGTACTGCCGTTTTTCAGGTTCAGCCAACGTTGTTCGCCCACGCGACTGCGCACGTCTGCAAACAGGGTTGAGTGCTGCATTTCGCGGTAGCTGCCCACGCCCAGTGCACTGCCACCGAGCAGCACCAGGCCGGCCTTGACCACACGGCGGCGGCTGGCGTGGCGGCCGTGCGCCGCGACCGACAGCACGCGCGTCGTTGCCGGGTTGTGGGTTGAGCTCATGCGTGTTTGCAAACGCTCGGCTTGCTGCCATGCCCAGGCATGGGCAGGGGCCGCGTTCAGCCACGCCTGCCAGGCACTGTAGTCACTGGGCTGCGCCTCACCGCTGTTGAGTTGGCTATACCAGTGCGCGGCCTGGCGCAGGGCGGCGAGTTGCTCGGCACTCAGGGCCATGTTCACTGGCCGTGGGTCAGGCTGTAGATCATGCAGTGCTCGGCCGCCTTGGCAACGTAGCGGCGCACCGTCACTTCAGAGATGCCCAGCTGGGTGGCGATGTGTTTGTAGGGCATGCCATCGACCTGCGAGAGCAAGAACGCTTCACGCACGTTGGCGCCGAGTGCTGCCAGCATCGCATCGAGTTCGAACAACGTTTGCAACAGCGACAGCCGTTGTTCCGCAGAGATGTCCAACGCTTCGGGTTGCTCGGCCAGCACCTGCAGCCAGGCCCGTTCCAGGTGCACGCGGCGCAGGTGATCGATCATCAGGCGACGGGCGATGGTGGCCAGGTAGCCCTTGGGTTCGCGGACCGCCTCGAGCTTGGCCGCGGCATCGGCTGCAGACATGACGCGAACGAACACGTCCTGCACAAGGTCAGCGGCCAGGTGGGTGCAGTTGACCCGTGGTTTCAGCCAACCGTGCAGCCACTTGCTCTGCGCACGGTAGAGCTGGCTGACCTGGGAATTAAGGGCTACGTCCGGGGTGCTCATCCATGCCGCCTGAAAAGAGTTGCAAATGTTAATGGTTCGCATTTTATGCAAACTGTTTCAGGCTTGGCAATGACCAGCGGGCCGACAGTGTCACAGGCTTACGGGGAGGTCGCGCGTTCCACGGCCTGCGCGCCGCGCGCTTTCCGGCCCCCACTGAAGCGTGTCAGTACGAGCCGGGTCAGCGTGTTCCAGCAGTACGTCACCACCACGCCACCGACAATGGCCAGCACCACCGCGAATACCGGTTGATCGAAGATGCGCTTTGCCAGCGACTGGAACTGGAAGTGCGTCAGGTAGATGAACAAGGTTGACGACGCGATCATCGCGCCTGCCCTGGCGACCGCGCCCGGTACGGGAACCGAGCGGAACCAGATCAAGGCGAGCATCGCCGGCAGGGCAATATCGATGTAACGGGCAAACGCCTGCCAGCCGATGCCGGCAATGGCCACAAGGTCCAACTCGGCGATCAGCAGCACCGCCACCGCACTGGCGACCGCTTTGCGCAGCGGGGTGTCGGCGTAGTGAATGGCCATCCCCAGCACCATGACTGCCAGGTAGTGCTGAGGCACCCGGTTGAGCAGTGCCGTGGCGTCGAACACGAAGCGGCTGAGCAGCACGTCCGCCGCCACCAGCACACAGGAGGCCGTGACCAGGCAGCGAAACGGGTTGGCGATGATCGCCTGGCGCACACGCTTGAACGACAGGACGACGCCGAGGATCAGCAGCATCTGCACCAAGACTTCGATGTACCAGTAATTGAAGACCCCCACCTTGTCCTGCGTGAACCAGTTGGAGATCAACAGCAGTGATTGCCAGTGCACCCGGTCGAACAGCGCCTGCACCAAGACCGTGTACAGAAGGGTCGGCACCGCGATGGCGGCCAGGGACTTGAGCAGCATGCGCGCATCGCCGCGTTCATCGATGGCCTTGAACTGGAACCTGGCCAGGCTGATGCCGGAGATCAGGAACAGCACCGACGTTTCGCCTGCGATCCGCCATTCGGAAAACACATTCAAGTGCCCGACGACGATCAGGATGATGGCGATCATCCGCAGGAAAACCGGCACCTCCATGACCCGCATCGACCACTTGCTGGCCTTGGTGTTTTGCTCGGCCAGTTCGGCCAGGTCCTGTACCGGGATCATCTCCCAGCGATCCGGCAGGTGGCCGATCAGTTCTTCCAGCACCATCGAGGCGCGCACGAACGACAAGGAGTCGCCGCCGAGTTCGACGAAGGTAAGACGGGCATCGATGCGAGGGGCCTGAAGTATCTGCGCCCAGGCCTCGGTGAGTTTCAACGCCAGCGGTGACAGCGCCTGCGTGGCCCCAGAGGTGCTGTCATCGAAAGCTGCCGGCAAGGCGCGTTTGTCGATCTTGCCGTTGGGTGTGAGTGGGATGCTGGGCACGAATAGGAACATCACCGGCACCATGTAGTCGGGGAGCATGCCCGCGATGGCCTGGCGCAGGTCAGCGGTCGCGAGTGGCTGTTCGGCAACGCAATAGGCGACCAGCCTGACCATCGCGTTGTCATGGTTGGCCAGCACCACGCATTGCTTGATGCGTGGGTGCCGAGTGATGGTGTTTTCGATTTCGGCCAGTTCGATGCGATGGCCGCGAATCTTCACCTGGCTGTCGCCGCGCCCCAGGAAGCTGGCGCTGCCATCGGCCAGGTAGGTGCCCAGGTCGCCGGTGCGGTAGCAGCGGTCGGCCGTGGCGCCGGTGAATGGGTTTGCCACGAACTTCTCTTGGGTCAGCGCCGGGTCACCCCAATAGCCCAGCGACAGGTAGGGGCTGCGGATCAGGATTTCCCCGACTTCACCGGCCTCGACCAAGCGGTTGGCCTCGTTGACCACCAACAGTTGCGCGCCGTCTATGCCTTTGCCCAGCGGGACTCTGGCGTTGTCCGCGTGCGGGTCGAGTACGTGGAAGGCCATGGCCTGTGGTGTTTCGGTGGTGCCGTAGAAGTTCACGCTGGTGGCGTTTGGCGCAATGGCGCAGATCTGCTGGTACAGGGTAGGGCTGAGGGCATCGCCGCCCCAGAACAGGTAGCGCAGGCGCTCGAACACTTGCCCGTTCATCCGCGCGCCGGTTTCGATCAACTTGCCCAGGGGTGGAGTGAGGTGAATGACGGACACGCCGTGGTCGTGGATCCAGGCGGCCAGGCGCGACGGGTCGGTCAGGGTTGACTGGGCCGGGCAAATGATTGTTGCGCCAATCGACAGCGGCGTGAACACATCCCGGTAAACCGGGTCATGGCCCAGGCCGGAAAGCAGTGAAAAGCAGTCGTCCTGGGTGAAACCATGGTGCTGGACATGCCAGTCGATGAAATGCACCAGCGGGGCGTGATGGGTGACGATGCCCTTCGGTTCGCCCGTGCTGCCTGAGGTGAAGGTGATGTAGGCCGGCTGCGCGGGGCTGACTTCGGGCAGGGGCGACGGCCTTGCAAAGTGTTGCAGCGCTTCGACAGGGGCGTGCGGCACGTTGACGAGGCGTGCGGGGCCAGGCTCGACGTCAGCGTCGCCACAGCGCAACACAAAGGCAGGTTCGAGTGTGCGGATGATCTGCCCGATACGCGCAGCAGGGTAAGCGGCGTCGGCGACGGTGAAGGTCAGCCCGGCGCGCAAGGCGCCGAGCATGGCATACACCAAGGCTGCGCCGCGGCTAGCGACAATCACAACGCGATCGGAGCTGATGGCGCCGTTTTCGAGTAGAAAGGTGGCGATTCCCTGGCTGATCTGCTCAAGTTGTCGATAGCTGCAGGTAGCCTCATGGGCGATGATGGCGGTGGCATCGGGCGAGCGACTCGCCTGCTCCACAAAGGCCTGGAAGATCGGCCGCTCGGCACGGTACTCAAGGCTCAGCGTCGGGTTCGGGCGCATATCCGGCATGTTGTGTGTTCGCTCCGCATCAACGGCAGGTGGCTGGCTGGATAGCACAACGCTAGTGCAGGCCAACGAATGGCGCCAATGCACGTGCGCTATTTGCGTCGACGCCTAGCTGAGCTGCGCTGTCGCACAGACAACAGTGGCAGATAATACAGGTCTTGTGGGAGCGGGCTTGCCCCGCGAAGGGGGCCACGCGGAGCATGGCACCGGCTTCGCCGGTGTTCGCGGGGCAAGCCCGCTCCCACAGAGTTAATTTTTTGTTCTATGGGAGATTGCCCAGCCTCTTGGGGCTGCGCTGTCGCACAGAGAACAGTGGCAGATAACACAGGTCTTGTGGGAGCGGGCTTGCCCCGCGAAGGGGGCCACGCGGAGCATGGCACCGGCTTCGCCGGTGTTCGCGGGGCAAGCCCGCTCCCACAGAGTTAAGTTTTTGTTTTATGGGAGATTGCCCAGCCTCTTGGGGCTGCGCTGTCGCACAGAGAACAGTGGCAGATAACACAGGTCTTGTGGGAGCGGGCTTGCCCCGCGAATGGGGCCACGCGGAGCATGGCACCGGCTTCGCCGGTGTTCGCGGGGCAAGCTCGCTCCCACAGAGTTAAGTTTTTGTTTTATGGGAGACTGCCCAGCCTCTTGGGGCTGCGCTGTCGCACAGAGAACAGTGGCAGATAACACAGGTCTTGTGGGAGCGGGCTTGCCCCGCGAAGGGGGCCACGCGGAGCATGGCACCGGCTTCGCCGGTGTTCGCGGGGCAAGCCCGCTCCCACAGAGTTAATTTTTTGTTCTATGGGAGATTGCCCAGCCTCTTGGGGCTGCGCTGTCGCACAGAGAACAGTGGCAGATAACACAGGTCTTGTGGGAGCGGGCTTGCCCGCGAATGGGGCCACGCGGAGCATGGCACCGGCTTCGCCGGTGTTCGCGGGGCAAGCCCGCTCCCACAGAGTTAAGTTTTTGTTCTATGGGAGATTGCCCAGCCTCTTGGGGCTGCGCTGTCGCACAGAAAACAGTGGCAGATAACACAGGTCTTGTGGGAGCGGGCTTGCCCCGCGAAGGGGGCCACGCGGAGCATGGCACCGGCTTCGCCGGTGTTCGCGGGGCAAGCCCGCTCCCACAGAGTCGCCAGTTGCCCCCACAGAGTTCTCTGCTAAATGAATCGGAATGGGCTCCTGAGCAGACCCAAAATCTCAACCGGCCTGCAACGCCCGTGGCCGCTGGCTGCGTTGCTCGTCGTCGGCCACCGTCGCCTGCTGCAATTGGAAGCTGAAGGCAATCCGTGCCACGCGGCCACTCACCCCAGGCAGCGCAGCTTCAAGCATCTCAACCTCCCCTACCAACCCATCGCGGGTGGCATGGGCAAAGTCGTCCCACAGGTACTCGTCGCCCGACAAGTTGATCTGCGTGGTCAGGTGGCGATACCCCGGCGCGCTGATGAAAAAGTGGATGTGCGCCGGGCGCTGGCCGTGGCGGCCCAACTGGTCCAGGCAGGCTTGGGTCGGGCCGTCGGTGGGGCAGCCGTAACCGCTGGGCACAATGCTGCGGGCGCGATAGCGCCCCTGGGCATCGGTGCGGATGCGGCGGCGCAGGTTGTAGTCCGACTGGCTGGAGTCGAAGTAGGAATACAGGCCTTGGGTATTGGCATGCCACACATCGACGATCGCACCGCTGATTGGCGTGCCGTCCAGGTCCAGCACCTGGCCTTCGAGCAGCATCGGCAGGCCCGGGTCGCGCCCGTCGTCAAGCCGTGCCTCGCCCTCGCACAGCGGCGCACCCGCCACATACAAAGGGCCTTCGATGGTGCGTGGGGTGCCGCCGGTATGGCCGGTCTGGGCATCGCGGGCATCGTTGAGCAGGTCGAGAAAGTGCTCCAGGCCAAGGCCCGCCATCAACAGTCCGGCTTCGCTGCGGCTACCCAGGCGGTTCAGGTAGTCGACGGCTGTCCAGAACTCATCGTCGCTGATGGCCAAGTCTTCGATCAGCTTTGCGCTGTCTTGCAGTAGGCGCAGTACGATCTGCTTGAGCCGCGGGTTGCCCTGGTCGCTGCCAAAACCGGCCGCTTTTTCGAAGAAGGCCCGTACATCAGGTGATTGGGAAATCGCTACAGTCATGGTTGCCTCACCGGTCGTTGTTGTTATTGCGGTGAACTGCGTACAGCAAATGCGATGCCATGTTTATAACTAACTGATATTTAAGAAATTATTTGTTTTAGACACGGTAGCCGGTGTTGCGCGCTCAATCATTTGATCAACCCGCGCCACGCCTTTTGTCCAAATGCTCAAGCCTTGCCGGCCACGCTTTCGCCCGGTGTTTTTTTCAGCCGATAAGCCAGGGCAGGGCGGGTCATGCCCAGCAGCCGCGCCGCTTCCGAAACGTTTTGCCGGCAGCGTGTCATGGCCTCCTGCATCAGTGCCTCCTCGACCGCATCCAGGCCGGTGCCGCTGTCGAAAATCTGCGCTACCCAGCCTGGCGTGGCTTGGTCGCTCGCCGCCACCAGCCGGCCATCGCTGCCAAGGCCGATGCTGTCGATGGCGGGCGGTGCATGGGGGAACAGCGCATCCAGGCCGATGCTCTGGTTCTCATCGGTGATGATCACACCGCGCTCCATGAGGTTTTCCAGCTCGCGAATGTTGCCCGGCCAGTCGTAGTGCAGGCACACCTCCATGGCCCGGTCGCTGAGGCCGCGGGTTTTCTTGCCGTAGCTTTCATGCAGGCGCCCGAGGAAGTGCTCGATGAGCAGCGGAATGTCCTCGCGGCGCTCGCGCAGCGCGGGGATACGCACCGGGAACACGTTCAGCCGGTAGAACAGGTCGGCGCGGAAACGCCCGTCCTTGACAGCTTGCTCCAGGTCTTCGTGGGTGGCGGCGATGACCCGCACATCCACCTGCCGCGTGCGGCTGTCGCCCACCCGTTCCAGCTCGCCCTCCTGCAGTACCCGCAGCAGGCTGGCCTGGGCGCGTGGCGTCAGCTCGATGATTTCGTCAAGGAACAGGGTGCCGCCGTTGGCCCGCTCGAAACGGCCCATGCGTGCCTGCTGGGCGCCGGTGTAGGCGCCTTTCTCGACCCCAAACAGTTCGGCCTCGATCAGGTCGGGCGGTATCGTCGCGCAGTTCAGCGCCACGAACGCCGCGCCAGCGCGCTCGCTGCGCAGGTGCAGGCTGCGGGCGATGACTTCCTTGCCGACGCCGGTTTCGCCCAGCAGCAATACCGAAGCCTTGCCCGAGGCGACCTTGTCGGTGAGCGCGCAGCAGCGCCGGTACACCGCCGACTGGCCGATGCCGTAGAACTGCCCCGACTCGTACTGCAGGCGCTGGCGCAGGTTCGCCACCTGCACCTGCAAGGATTGCAACTCGTCGATCACCGGGTCGCTCTGGAAGTAGCGCATGAAGGTTTCAGCGTCGTCCCATTGCTCCACCGGCTTGCCGATGATGCGGCACTCGCTGGCGCCGCAACCGCGGCAACTGACCTCCTTGTACAGCACCTGGCGGCCGAGGAAGAACGAGCTGTAGCTGATCGCGTAACCCAGCAGCATCCAGCAGATCGGCTGCTCGGAATGCAGGTTTTCCTGCTGGCAGTTCTCCACTTCGAAGGAGTCCTGCCATTCGATGTCGGCGTAGAAATGGCCGTTATCGAGGTCGATCTCCAGCTGCAACGGGCGGACCTTGACCATGCCCTTGAGCGAGTGCAACTGGGGGCCGATGAAGAACATCTCCACCGGGTTGCCAGTGGGGCGCAGCTTGCGTGCGAGCTCGGCGTCCTTGAGGCCGGACTGGTAGCCCAGGCGCAGGAAGAAGCCCTTGGCGCGCTCCACACCGAGCATCTCGATCAGCTCGCGGCGCATGCCGGCCATCATCGCCGCCTGCACCAGCAGCATGCGCTGCTCGTCCAGCCAGATCTTGCCTTCGGTGCCGAGGAAGCGCACCCGTTCGGTGAGGTCCTTCAGCGCCGGTGCAGGTTCCGGCGCCCTGTACTGGGTAATCATTCGCGTGCGCCCCTTGGTTGTAGTTGTATGGGGAATCGGCGCGTCCCGCTCAGGCAAGGGCGGGTGATGGTCGCGCCGGGACGACCTCGGTGATTCAGGCAAGGCCCGGGTCATCTCTTCTTTCTAAACCGCCTGAAACCTGCGCAAAAGTCAATCGCAGGTCGTGTTGGTCATTTGCTCGAAGTGCCATTGCGCGATTGAGCAAATGATCAATCGAGCGGGCGCGTCGGGTTGGTGAACGCGCTGCGGCTCAATTTTTCAAAAACAAAAAAACTGTTTTAAAACAATTAATTAGATTGTTTTTTCGGCTCTGGAGACAGGCCTGGCACAGCGGTTGCTCTAGCCCTTGCAAGCCCTACCGGAGCACAACCGCATGACCCCAGCCACTACGCCCTTCGAGCAGATGCCGCGCTACGTCCGGGTACGCAGCGAAGCGGACGCCGCCTTTGTCGAGTTCGACTTTGCCATCGCTTACCCGGACCTGTTCGTCGAACTGGTCCTGCCACGCGCCGCCTTCGAGCGCTTCTGCGAGAGCAACCGGGTGCTGCACATGGACGCCGCGATGGCCGCTGCCGTCGATGCCGACATGCAGAAGTGGCGCTACGGCGAGCGCCACGACGAAAACGACTGAAGCGCCGTTCGACGGCGCATTGCTTCCCCACAACAACAAGTACAGGACGCCTTGCATGAGTATCGAGATCAAGACGGCCACGGTCGAGCCGATCCGCCAGACCTTCAGCCACACCCGCCGGCGTTTCGGTGACAAGCCTGCCAGCCGCTACCAGGAGGCCAGCTTCGACATCGAAGCCGCCAGCAACTTCCACTACCGCCCGCTGTGGCAGCCCGACAAGCTGCTCAACGACCCCAGCCGCACCGCCGTGTGCATGGCCGACTGGTACACCGTCAGCGACCCGCGGCAGTACTACTACGGCCCCTACGTGCAGGCCCGGGCACGGATGCAGGAGAACGCCGAGCACAGCTTCGCCTTCTGCGAAAAGCGCGAACTGCTGGCCAGCCTACCCGAGGCGACCCGCGCCCTGATCGCCCGGCTGCTGCTGCCGCTGCGCCACGCCGAGCTGGGCGCCAACATGAACAACAGCGGCATTGCCGCCGATGCCTTCGCCACCAGCGTCACCCAGATGCACATGTTCCAGGCCATGGACCGCCTGGCCATCGCCCAGTACCTGTCGCGCATTGGCCTGCTGCTCGAAGACGACGGCCTCGCGCTTCTGGCCGAGGCCAAGCAGCGCTGGTTGGACGAGCCAGCCTGGCAGGGGCTGCGCCGTTATGTGGAAGACAGCCTGGTGGTGCAGGACTGGTTCGAACTGACCCTCGCCCAGAACCTGGTCAGTGACGGCTTGCTGTACCCGCTGCTGTTCGAGCACTTCGATGCACAACTGGTGGCCGCCGGGGCAGGGCAGGTCGGCATGCTCACCGAGTTCATGCGCCTGTGGTTTGCCGAGAGCCAACGTTGGGTCGATGCGCTGGTCAAGACCGTGGTTGCAGAGAGCCCGCACAACCGTGCGCTGATCGAAGGCTGGGTGGCCCAGTGGCGTGTGCGCGCACTGCAAGCGTTGCTGCCCCTGGCCGAAGCCGGCCCTGGCCGCGACGCCCTTGATGCCATCGACAGCGCCTTTGGCGCACGCCTGAAAAAGCTCGGCCTCAACGGAGACGCCGCATGACTTCCCTTGTGTACATCGCCTTCCAGGACAACGACAGCGCCCGCTACATCGTCGAGGCCATTACCCAGGACAACCCGCACGCCGTGGTCCAGCACCAACCCGCGATGATCCGCGTGCAGGCCGAAGGGCGCCTGGAAATCCACCGCGCCACGGTGGAAGAAAAGACCGGCCGTGAATGGGACGTGCAGGAAATGCTGATCGACGTGATCACCCTGGGCGGCAACGTCGAGGAAGACGAAGACTGCTTCGCCCTGCACTGGAACTGATCCGCACAACGACAAGAATCCGGAGTACCACCATGGCCGCCAAGCGCCTCAACCAGAAAGACAAATACCGCTGCCTAACCCGTGACCTGGGCTGGGAACCAAGCTACCAGAGCAAAGAAGCGATCTACCCTTACGAGCGCTTCGAGGGCATCAAGATCACCGACTGGGACAAGTGGGAAGACCCCTTCCGCCTGACCATGGACGCCTACTGGAAATACCAGGCCGAAAAAGAGAAGAAGCTGTACGCGATCTTCGATGCCTTCGCCCAGAACAACGGCCATCAGAACATTTCCGATGCCCGCTACGTCAATGCCCTGAAGCTGTTTCTCAGCGGCGTCACACCATTGGAATATCAGGCTTACCAGGGGTTCGCCCGGGTCGGCCGGCACTTTAGCGGTGCCGGTGCGCGGGTGGCCTGCCAGATGCAGGCGATCGACGAGCTGCGCCACGTGCAGACCCAGGTGCACGCGATGAGCCACTACAACAAGCACTTCAACGGCCTGCATGACTTTGCCCACATGCACGACCGGGTGTGGTTCCTCTCGGTACCCAAGTCGTTCTTCGAGGATGCCCGCACGGCTGGCCCGTTCGAGTTCCTCACGGCCATCTCGTTCTCCTTCGAATACGTGCTGACCAACTTGCTGTTCGTGCCGTTCATGTCGGGTGCCGCGTTCAACGGCGACATGGCCACGGTAACGTTCGGCTTCTCGGCGCAGTCCGACGAGGCCCGGCACATGACCCTGGGGCTGGAGGTGATCAAGTTCCTGCTTGAGCAGCACGAGGACAACGTGCCGATCGTCCAGCGCTGGATCGACAAATGGTTCTGGCGTGGCTACCGGCTGCTGACCCTGGTCGGGATGATGATGGACTACATGCTGCCGAACAAAGTGATGTCCTGGGCCGAGGCCTGGGAGGTGTACTTCGAGCAGGCCGGCGGCGCGCTGTTCAAGGACCTGGAGCGCTATGGCATCCGCCCGCCGAAGTACGTCGAGCAGACCACCATCGGCAAGGAGCACATCACCCACCAGGCCTGGTCGATCTTCTACCAGTACAGCCAGGCCACCAACTTCCATACCTGGATCCCCACCGACGAGGAACTGGACTGGCTGTCGGCCAAGTACCCGGACACCTTCGACCGCTACTACCGGCCGCGTTACGAGCATTGGCGTGACCTGCAGGCGCGCGGCGAGCGCTTCTACAACCCGACCCTGCCGATGCTCTGCCAGATCTGCCAGATCCCGCTGGCCTTCACCGAGCCGGATGCGCCGACGCAGCTGAGCCACCGCAGCCTGGTGCACGAAGGCGAGCGCTACCACTTCTGCTCCGACGGCTGCTGCGACATCTTCGCCTACGAGCCAGAGAAGTACGTGCAGGCGTGGCTGCCGGTGCACCAGATCCTGCAGGGCAACTGCGGCGGCGGCGACGTCGAGGCGGTGGTGCGCGACTACTACAACATCGCCCCCGGCCAAGACAACTTCGAGTACCAGGGTTCGCCCGAGCAACAGCGCTGGGAGGCGCTGCAGAGCGCCGAGCGCAAGCACGGCTGAAGCGTCGAGCGGCTGAAATGCCAGGGCGCCTTGCCGCGTCCTGGCCCTTACAAGAACAAGAGGAACATTGCCATGCCCGTGACCGCCATCGGCACATACACCGCCCAGCCCCTGGACCGCCAGGCCAACTTCCACGGTGCCCAGCTGGTGTACCTGTGCTGGGAAAACCACCTGCTGTTCTGCGCCCCCTTCACCCTGCCCGTAGCCCCTGAAATGCCGTTCGGGGACTTCATCGAGCAGGTGGTCAAGCCGGCGATTGCCTTGCACCCGGACGCCGCGCAGGTCGATTTCGCTGCCGTGCGCTGGCGTCTGGACGAACAGCCGTTCACCCCTGACCTGTCTTGTGGGCTGGCCGCCAACGGTGTGGTCCACAAGAGCCTGCTGCACCTGCATACCCCCGGCCTCGAAGGCCTGGGCGGCAGCCATAACTGAGGAGCGCTGCCATGAGCTATCAAGTCACCATAGAACCCACCGGTGAGCAGATCGAGGTGGAGGAGGGCCAGACCATTCTCGAGGCTGCACTGCGCCAGGGCGTGTGGCTGCCATTTGCCTGCGGCCACGGCACCTGCGCGACCTGCAAGTGCCAGGTGCTGGAAGGTGAGGTCGACCTAGGCGCGGCGTCCTCCTTTGCCCTGATGGACATGGAACGCGACGAGGGCAAGGTGCTGGCCTGTTGTGCCATTCCGCAAAGTGACCTGGTGATCGAGGCCGACATCGACGTCGACCCGGACTTCGCCGGCTTGCCGGTGCAGGACTACCGCGCCGTGGTCACCCAGCTGGTTGAGCTGTCGCCGACCATTCGCGGCGTGCACCTCAAGCTCGACCGGCCGATGGCGTTCCAGGCCGGGCAATACGTGAACCTGCAACTGCCTGGCATAGAAGGCACGCGCGCGTTCTCCCTGGCCAACCCGCCCGACCGGCCCGACGAGGTGGAGTTGCACGTGCGCCTGGTGGAAGGCGGCGTGGCCACCGGGCATATCCACCGCCAGCTCAAGGTAGGCGATGCACTGGACTTGTCCGGCCCTTACGGGCAGTTCTTCGTGCGCAGCTCGCAGCCGGGCGATTTGATTTTCATCGCGGGCGGCTCGGGGCTGTCGAGCCCGCAATCGATGATTCTCGACCTGCTGGCGCGGGGCGATACGCGACGCATCACCTTGTTCCAGGGGGCGCGTACCCGCGCCGAGCTGTACAACCGCGATCTGTTCGAGGCGCTGGCGGCCCGCCATGCCAACTTCAGTTATGTGCCGGCCCTCAGCCAGGCAGCCGAGGACGAGCAGTGGCAGGGTGTGCGCGGCTATGTGCACGACGCCGCCAGGCAACATTTCGACGGCCGCTTCAATGGCCACAAGGCCTACCTGTGCGGCCCGCCACCGATGATCGATGCCGCCATCAGCTGCCTGATGCAAGGCCGCCTGTTCGAGCGCGACATCTTCATGGAGCGCTTTTACAGCGCTGCCGACGCTGCCACTGAAGGTCAGCGTTCGGCGCTGTTCAAACGCATCTGACTGGCTCATTGCCCGGCACCTCGTCTGCGGGGCGCCGGCGTGCACCCGACCGATAACAACAACAAAGGTTGACCCGATGAACCCGAAGCTTGCCCACCTGCTACGCCTTGGCGCCTGCGCCGCCCTGTTCGGCGCTGCCAACCTGTCCCATGCCACCGAGGGAGGCGGTACGTCCTACCCGTTAGGTGCCGAAAACTACATGTCGGGCGCCATGCCGCCGCCGGGCTTCTATGGCCAGTTGTTCGTCAACCACTATGAGGCCGACAACCTGCGTGGTAACGACGGCAGCAAACTGCCGGTGGACTTTCGCGTGCGCGCCAATGCCATCGTGCCCCGCCTGATCTGGGTAAGTGACTACACGGTGTTTGGCGCCAGCCTAGCGCTGCACGCGATTGTGCCGCTGGTGGACCTGAAGGTTTCGCTCAATGGCCAATCGCAGCACAACCAGGGCCTGGGTGACGTGATTTTTGGTCCGGCACTGGGGTTTCACCACAGCGACAAGTTCCACAGCATCCTGGCCTTTGACATGATTGCCCCCACAGGCCGCTACGACAAAAACGACCTGGCCAACCCCGGACGCAACTACTGGGTGTTCGAGCCGGTGTATGCGATGAGCTACGTCGACCCCGCTGGGCTCAACCTGGATGCCAAGGTGATGTACGACTTCAACCGCAGCAACCCGGATACCGATTACCGGTCCGGGCAGGAGTTTCATGTCGATTATGCGGTGGGGTGGGGGTTAGGTAATGGGTGGGTGTTGGGGGTGGGGGGTTATTACTACCGCCAGACCACCGACGACCGCCAGGATGGCGAGCGTATCGAGGACAACAAAGGGCGCAGCTTCGCCATCGGGCCGTCGATCAAGTACAGCGGCGAGGGAGGGTGGTTTGTGACTGCGAAATGGTCGAAGGAAACCGAAGTGCGAAACCGTGCTCAAGGGGATGCGTACTGGGTGAAGCTGACGTTGCCGTTCTGACTTTCAGGGAAACTGCCCGGCCTCTTGGGGGCAGTCCACATTGTGGGAGCAACTGTCTTCTTGTGGAAGCTGGCCTTGCCGGCGATGGGGCGCGTAGCGCCCCAGGCCCGGCTGTGCCGGGCATCGCCAGCAAGGCTTGCTCCTACGAATGAGCTATTTGCTCCTTCCAGGGCGTTCCGGTCTTGAGCATCGCATTTAGCCTCACTATCAATACTCGCATACACGCCACCACCGATACTTTCGCGCACTTCCCCTGGGCTCGCAGTGCTTTGTAGCGCTCGCAGAAGTCCTTGTTGTGCCGTATCACCACCCAGCAGGCCATATAGAGCGCCCGCCTGACTTGTGAGCGTCCCCCCCAGATTGAACGCTTGCCCGACTGCTTGCCGCTGTCCTGATTGAACGGCGCAACACCGACCAAGGCGGCAATTTCCTTCTTATCCACCTGGCCCAGCTCTGGCAGCAAGGCCATCAGCTTTCCGGCAGTAATCAGACCAATTCCTTTGACTTGAGTGAGCTGTTTAACCCGATCATCAGGCAAAGCTGCTGCCTGCTGTGCGATCTCTTGTTCCAGCGCTCGAATTTCACCCTTCAGATAGGCGATGTGTTGTTCCAACCGCAAACAAACACTGGGAGCCCGCGCCTGCTTCAGGCGCCGCTTGTCATCGTCGCGCTGTTGGACGAAGCGATCCCGCTGCATAAGCAGTTCGCGCAGCAAGGCCCGCTCGGGTGTCATCACCTGGCAAGGCCGTGGGGGCATAACTTCAGCCAGGTGAGCCAAAACAGCTGCGTCAATGGGATCGGTCTTGGCGCGTTTACCCATCGACTTGGCAAAGTCCCGGGCACGACTGGGATTGATCCGGCAAACCGGAAAATCGGCATCCTGCAGCGCTTTGAGGACATTGCACTCGTAGCCACCGGTAGCTTCGAGCAAGACCATTGAAACTGCATACCCGCCAAGCTTTTCGACGAGCAGTTGGAATCCCTTCAAGTCATTGGAAACACTGAAGTTCACCCCCTCAGGGCGGATGTGAACAGCAAGTGTGGCACTGGAAACATCGATGCCGACAGAGGAAGACATGGCCAAACCCTCTTAAACTCAAGGAGTGAGAGCGCTTTGGCTTGGCCCACGCTTGTGATTCGAGATTACGCCCCTCATCCAACTGTTCGGGCTCTCGCCAAAGTGGAACGGTGAATGGCAGCTTTTGCTCCCACACGTGCTCTGGGCACCTCGGGCTATCAGCTTGCCATTCACCGCTCTCACTTCAGATTCTATTCCCTCTCCAAGACACAAGCGGGCTTGTCCCGCGAATGGAGCTACGCGGTGCATGGCACCGGCTTCGCCGGTGTTCGCGGGGCAAGCCCGCTCCCACAGAGTCGCCGCTAAATCAATGAGCAAGACAGTTGCTCCCATAGAGTCGCTGCTAACTCAATGCGTTGAGTTTTGCTCTATGGGAGCAGGCAATCGATTCAGGCAACATCCACCAGCACGATCTCGCTGTCCTCGATGGCCGTAACCCGCAATATGTCCTCTTGCTCGATCGCCACGCCATCACGCGCCTTGGCCCGCAGCCCGTTGACCTCCACCAACCCCTTGGCCGGCACCAGGTAACCACGGCGCCCAGCATCGAAGCGGTACTCGGCGCTTTCCCCGGCACGCAGGGTTGCGGCCACCAGCCGTGCGTCGGTGCGGATCTGCAAGCTGTCTTCGTCACCTTTACGCCCGCTGGCCAGGGTCACGAAGCCTTCGCCGCGTTCGCCTGTGGGGAAGGGCCGGGTGCCCCAGGTCGGCGCATCGCCCACCCGCTCTGGTATGACCCAGATCTGGAAGATGCGCGTATCGACATCTTCCAGGTTGTACTCGCTGTGGACGATTCCGGAGCCTGCACTCATCACCTGCACGTCGCCCGCTTCGGTACGGCCTTTATTGCCCAGGCTGTCCTGGTGGGTGATAGCGCCTTCACGGACGTAGGTGATGATTTCCATGTCACGGTGTGGGTGCGGCGGGAAACCACTGCCAGCCGCGATCAGGTCATCGTTCCAGACCCGCAGGTTGCCCCAGTGCATGCGGGTCGGGTCGTGGTACTCGGCAAAGGAGAAATGGTGGTGGGCATCGAGCCAGCCGTGGTTGGCGTGGCCGAGGCTTTCGAACGGTCGCAGTTGCAGCATGGTCGTGCTCCTTGAATCAGTGGAATGACGCCATGATGCGGCAAAGAAAGATCGAAAATAAGCGTAAATATCGGCTAATAATGATCGATTAATAAGATTGGTTAGGCTGTAGCTTTTTATCCGCTTCATCGCCTAATCCACTGATCTGCAAGCATTCGCTGGTGATTTTTGATGGATGCGGCGAACATGGCACGCTGATTTTTGTATTCCATCGGAGTGACCGTGGCCCACGAGCATCCCCAGGCGCCTGCCGACCTGACCCCACCTGCCCAGTTACCGTGGTTTCGCCGCCTGGCCGCCCGTCTTCTGGGGCGGGGCCTGACCCGCCTGCAAGCCCAGCATCGCGACTCCTGGTTCCTTGGCCACGCCACGGGGCAGCGCAGTGGCCATGCCGACGGGGTGCACGAAGGCTTCGAACGCGGGCGGGTGGAAGGCTACGAGGCGGGGCGCCAGGTGCTGGTGATCCGCGATACCCGCCCCGACACCGCCGCCGTGCCCGGCCAGGACGACAACCTTTTCGACGATTGGCGCCTGCCATTGACCGCCGAGTTGAAGAAGCGCTTCAAGGCCGATGTGGCCCAGCGCCTGCCGGCCGAGGCGCAACCGAGTGCGGCGCAGTGGAAGCTGATTTTCAGCGACACCCCGTCCACCTGCGTGGTAGCCGGGGCAGGGGCGGGCAAGTCCACCTCGCTGGTGTTGCGCATTCTGCTGCTGCGCCATTACCTGGGCTACGAGCTGGACGCAATGACGGTGGTTACCTTCACCCGCGAATCGCGCAAGGACTTCATCAAGCGCCTGCTGCAGGTGTTCGCCCTGTGGCAGATCGACTTGCAGCCCGCGCTGGCCCGTGAGCTGGTGCGCACCTTCCATTCGCGCATCTTGCCGCTGGTACGCAGCCTGCCAGGCTTCAGCCAAGTACGTGCGTTCGAAACACTGGGCAACGAGATGCCGGCGGGCCGAGAGGCCGAGGCCGAAAGCAACCCGTTCGACCTGCGCCTGAACGATGCGCAGCGCCAACAGCTGAACCTCTGCTACAGCACCTTGCTGGGCGAAAACCCGCGCTTTGCCGAACTCATTGGCCTGCTGCGCAGCGAGGCGCTGCAGCTCAAGCCGCTGGACCCTAACCACCCAGATGTGCAAAAACGTGCACAGGTGACCCAGTTGGCCGCCCAGCGCGACGAAGAGCTGTGCGACGTGATCGAGGACCTGTGGTTCGCCGCGGGCGCCTGGCCGATCAAGGGCATCGAGCCGTGCCGCGACACGCTCGAGATCCGTGGCAGCCGCTTCCATGTGCATGGCCGCCTGCAGGGGCAGGGGGCCTGGGTGGTGCTGGGTTTCGACCCTGCGGAAAGCGCGCAGTACCAGCGCCCCGGCGCCAAGCTGGCAGTGCGTGCCGAGTGGGCGGTCAAGCGCACCCTGTTGCAGGCGTTCTGCGACAAACCGCTGATCTGGCTGGACAACTACGCGGCCGCCCGGCGCCTGGCCGCCTCCCTGGCCGGTGATGCGGTGGCCGGCCCGGGCTTCGAGTACAAGGTCAAGGGCGAACTGGCCCCGGCGCCGCTGCTCGACGCCTTTGTCGGTGCCGCCAACTTCATCGAAAACCTGGGGCTTGACGTGAACAGCGCCGTGGCGGCGATGAGCTTCCCGGCAGGCGACAGTGACGGCCTGTTTTTTGAAGCCCTGGCGTTGTACTGGAAAGCCCTGGAGGCGCACCTTTTGAGCCAGTCGCCGCCAGTGATGAGCTACAACCGCATGTTTGCCCTGTTCGGCGAGAACAACCCGGAAAACCTGCAACTGCTGCCCGACCCGTTGCTCAGGCCCCTGGCCCACCTGATGATCGACGAGTTCCAGGACGTTTCGCCGCAGATCGTCAGTTGGCTGCGTGCCAGCCTTGCCGAAATCCGCCGGCGTGGGCCTCTGATGCACACCGGTCGAAATGCCCAGCATTCGTCGTTGTTGTGCGTGGGGGATGACTGGCAATCGATCTATGGCTGGCGCGGCAGTTCGCCGAAGTACTTCATGGAGTTCACCAAGGCATTCGTGTCACCGGCCAACACGCGGGTGATGATGGTGGAGAACTACCGCTGCCAGCAGCAGGTTATCGATGCGGCGGAATTTCTGGTCAAGGGCACACCAGCGATCACCGGCAAGAAGGCCCGAGCCAGTGGGCCTGCGGCCGAGCTGCCCGGTTCGCCGGTCAAGGTGTTCGACCGCGACGAAGCCGCGCTGGGCGAGACCCTCATCGAGCATTATCAACGGGGCGAGACAGTGATGATGCTGTACCGCAAGGGCAGCGACAAAGCGCTGATGAACGAACACCTGCAGGCCGTGCTACACGCCGAGGCGGCTTTGCCCGCCGAACAGCGTCGGCTGCGGCAGCTGACGTATCACAGTGCCAAAGGCTTGCAGGCTGATGCGGTGTTCATGCTCGGCGACTGCCAGTACCTGACCAGCTCGCCGTACAAGAACCAGGTGTATCGGCTGGCTGGCCTGGGTAAACCCGGTGATGCCCAGGCATTCGATACGGCGCAGAAGGAAGAAGTGCAGCGGCTGGCCTACGTCGCGGTCACGCGCGCGGTCAGGCACTGCTACTGGCACGTGGAAGCGGCCAATAGCGAAGCGCCTGCGGCTCCGCGTGCGTCGAGCCAGGTGGATGGCAGGCAGGCCTTCTTCGAAGACCTGCGCGGCCAGTGATGCCATCGGGGCATCCGCTTGAGTGCGAGGGTCGGTGACGGCTAGGTCACGGTCGGTGATGGGCCAGTAATTTGACGCCAGTTAAGCCAAGGTTACCTGTCGGAGCCTGCGGGCCCGGCGTTAGGGCTGTCGCTGGTGACGGGGTCGAAGGAGGCCGGCGGCGTATTCGGCCTGGTGTGGTCGTACCAGGCTTAAAGTCAGGAAGCGTACCCATGCGTTCACCATCGACACCCAAGGATCACCTGCTTGACCTCAACGGCATCGAGATTGCCGTGCGCTGCTGGGGGCCGGAGGACGGTATTCCCGTGCTGGCCCTGCACGGATGGCTGGACAATGCCGCCTCGTTCGAGCGCCTGGCGCCGATGCTCGAAGGCTGCTTCGTGGTCGCCCCCGACCTGGTCGGCCATGGCCGCTCGGCCCATCGCCGCCATGACAGTGGCTATTACCTGTGGGAGCACGCCCAGGACATGCTGGCGGTGACCGACGCCCTGGGGCTGGCGCAATTTCATGTGCTGGCCCATGGTATGGGCAGCGGCGTCGCTTCACTGCTCGCGGCCATGACCAGCGGCATTGTCAGCATGGTGTTCCTCGATGGCATGGGGGCGCCGTTCACGGTCGCCGAAGATGACCGCGTACAGCACCTGGCCCGGTCCTATCGGCTCAAACGCATGGTGCAACGCAGCCAGCTGCAGGGGTTTTCCGAGCCGGACGGCAGCCGTTTCGATAGCCTTGCCGCCGCCTTGGAGCAACGGCGCACGCGGCTGGATGGCGAGCTCTCGGAGGGCGCCGCACGGCTGCTGGCGCAGCGCGACCTGTTGCAATTGGGCGATGGTTATTGCTGGCGCCATGACCCGCGCCTGGTGCTGCCCGAGCCCATGCCGTTGACCGAGCGCGAAGCCTGTGACCTGCTCAGCCAGATCAGCTGCCCGCTGTATTTGATGTTCGGCAGGCAGGGCGCATTCAGCGGCAACGCTTATGCCCAGCGCGAGGCGGCCTTGCCCAGCCACGCGCGGGTTTCGTGGCACCCCGGCGGGCACCACTTCCACCTTGAAGCACCGGATCGGGCCTTGGTCGATCAACTGCTGCGGCTGCTGGCGCGTCACGAAGGGGGCCTGTTGCAACGCTTGGTCAATGAGTAGCGAGCACGCCGGGTAGTGGGCTATGGTGGCGGCAGACATTCGTGCAAATGCCACAAGGAGCCCCGGCATGCGACCGTTCACCATCAAGCACATCGACCACCTCGTCCTGCGGGTCAGCGACCTGCCGCGCAGCATTGCCTTTTATGTGGATTTGCTGGGCTGCTCGGTCAGCAGGGTGCGTGAAGACTTGGGCATGGTCCACCTGGCCACTGGCTCGGCGATGATCGACCTGGTTACGCTGGACGGTGTTCTGGGGCAGCCGGGTGGCGCCGCGCCGGGCGCACAGGGGCGTAACTTGCACCACTTTTGCCTGCGCATCGAACCCTTCGATGAGCAGGCGTTGACCGCTTACCTGCGCGCTGCGGGCGTGCAGGTGGAGCCAGCCGAGAAACGCTACGGCGCCGAGGGCGAGGGGTTGTCGTTGTACTGCTTCGACCCTGATGGCAACCAGGTCGAGCTCAAAGGGCCGGTGCCGGAGGGGGCATGACTTGCTGTGCAGACGCCAGCGTGATGCGGCTGTTACCGGGCATCCTCTGCAATAGCCCGCACAAACACATACATCGCTGATTTAGCAGAGACTCGGTGGGAGCGGGCTTGCCCCGCGAACACCGGCGAAGCCGGTGCCATACAGCGCGTGGCCCCCTTCGCGGGACAAGCCCGCTCCCACATCAGCATCTGCGCCGTTCGTTCGGGCGCGCCTCCTTCGCACCTCACGCCTGTAGCCAATCCGCCCTCACGGCAAGTGGATATCCCGGCAAATCCGATTATGCTTCACCTACCTTGCTGCGATCCGAGGCGGCCTGCCTCGTCGTGCTTCGCGCAACCAATGCAAGCCCTAGGGCCTGGGTGCGACGTTGAAATGGGTGTGAGGTGCTCCGGCCTGGGATAACAACAAGACGGAGGCAACCCATGGCGGTTCTCGACAGCGCATCCACGGGCAGTAGCGCGCCCCAACGCGGCATCACCAAGGAGGAGCGCAAGGTCATCTTCGCCTCGTCCCTGGGTACGGTGTTCGAATGGTACGACTTTTACCTGTACGGCTCACTGGCCGCGATCATCGCCAAGCACTTCTTTGCCGGCGTCAATGAAACCACCTCGTTCATCTTCGCCCTGTTGGCGTTTGCCGCAGGCTTTGCCGTGCGGCCGTTCGGCGCCATCGTGTTCGGGCGCCTGGGTGACATGATCGGGCGCAAGCACACCTTCCTGATCACCATCGTTATCATGGGCTTGTCTACCGCGCTGGTCGGCTTATTGCCCAGCTATGCGACGATTGGCGTGGCGGCGCCGGTCATCCTCATTACCCTGCGCCTGCTTCAGGGCCTGGCGCTGGGCGGGGAGTACGGTGGGGCGGCGACCTACGTGGCGGAGCACGCACCCAAGGGCCGGCGGGGCTTCTTCACCGCCTGGATCCAGACCACCGCGACCCTGGGGCTGTTCCTGTCGCTGCTGGTGATCCTGGCCTGCCGCACGGCTTTGGGCACCGAGGCGTTCGAAGCCTGGGGCTGGCGCATTCCGTTCTTGCTGTCGATCCTGTTGCTGGCCATCTCGGTTTACATCCGCCTGCAGCTCAACGAGTCGCCGGTGTTCATGAAGATGAAGGCCGAAGGCAAGGCGTCCAAGGCGCCGCTGACCGAATCCTTCGCCCGTTGGGAAAACCTCAAGGTGGTGATCATGTCGCTGCTCGGCGGCACCGCCGGCCAGGCGGTGGTGTGGTACACCGGGCAGTTCTATGCGCTGTTCTTCTTGCTGCAGACGCTCAAGATCGACCCGCAGACCGCCAACTTGCTCATCGCAGGCTCGCTGCTGATCGGCACGCCGTTCTTCATCATTTTTGGCAGCCTGTCGGACCGCATCGGCCGCAAGAAGATCATCATGGCCGGCTGCATCATTGCCGCGCTGACCTACTTCCCGATCTTCAAGGCGCTGACCGAGTACGGCAACCCGGACGTGTTCGTCGCCCAGGAGCAGAACCCGGTCGTGGTGGTGGCCGACCCCGGCCAGTGCGCGTTCCAGTTCGACCCGGTGGGCAAGGCCAAATTCACCAGCTCTTGCGACATTGCCAAGAGCCTGCTGGCCAAGCGGGCGATACCCTACGCCAACCAGAAGGCGGAGCCCGGCAGCGTGGCGCAGATCCGTATCGGTGAGCGAGTGATCCCGAGCTTCGACGGCCGCAGCCTGGCCGCAGCGGACCTCAAAGCGCAGAGCGATGCGTTTACCGCTACCCTGGGCGGGGCACTGAAGGAGGCCGGTTACCCGGAGAAAGCCGACCCTGCGAAAATCCACTACCCAATGGTGCTGTTGCTGCTGACCATCCTGGTGATCTACGTGACCATGGTCTATGGGCCGATCGCCGCCTGGTTGGTGGAGCTGTTCCCGGCGCGCATCCGCTACACCTCGATGTCGCTGCCCTACCACATCGGTAACGGCTGGTTTGGCGGCTTCCTGCCGACCGTGGCGTTTGCCATGGTGGCGGCGACCGGGGATATCTACTACGGCTTGTGGTACCCGATCGTGATTGCACTGATGACGGCGGTGCTGGGGATCTTCTTCCTGCCAGAAACCAAGGACCGAGATATCAACTAATTGCGATGCCTCTGTAGGAGCGGCCTTGCAAGGCCGCTCCTACAAATGCGCGTATGACAGAGGGCTGCAGTCAGCGCACTTAGTCAAAATACCCACGCAGCCTGAAGGCATACCCGGTGTCCACTGCTGTGGCTTCCCCCCGGCTCCAGCGATTTTTCAACACGAACTCGAACGCCGGTTCGTACAACCCGTCGCGCACCACCGCACCGCCGAGCACCTCCACGTCATACCAGCCGTTGTCCAACTCGATGATCGGCCGCCCTGGCGCCTGGTAGCGTGCCAGCAGATCGCCGAGGGTCTTGTTGGTGAAGTGCTGCAGGATGCGCCAGGTGTAAAGCATCAGCGCGCCGTGCTCAACGCGCAATACGTAACCCGAACGCTGATGTTTCAGGCGGCTGCCCGGCTCGCGCAAGGCGGGGGTGTGGCCATCGAGGGTGAAGATGATCCGGTAGGGCAGGTTGTCGATGCCCGCCATGGGCAGTACCACGCCTTCGCGCACCGCCCGATCACCGCTGTCGTTATGGGTGAACTCATGGGCCAGGTCGTCAGCCAGGTCGTTTTCCTGCTTGAAACGTTCGAGCAGCTGGATGTCGCCGACCAGGAAGTAATCGATCAGGTCGTTGAGAACTTCACTGAATTCGTGGCGCATGTGTTTTCCTTGTCGTGTGCGCTATTGAGGCGGGCCGTATGGCCCTGCTGGGCAGGGCGCCCGCTAGTGCTTCTGGGCGATCTGGATGAGGTTGCCGCAAGTATCGTCGAACACGGCCACGGTGACCGGCCCGACTGCAGTTGGCGGTTGGGTGAACTGCACGCCGGCTGCGCACAGGCGGGTATATTCGGCCTGGATGTCGCGCACGCCGAATGAAGTGGCAGGTATGCCGTCCTGCTTGAGCGCAGCCTTGTACACCTTGGCCGCAGGATGGGCATCGGGCTCCAGCAACAGCTCGACGCCGTTGGGGTCGTTGGGCGAAGTGAGGGTCAGCCAGCGGTGTCGGCCCAGGGGGATGTCATGTTTGGGCATGAAGCCGAGCACGTAGTGATAGAAAGCCAAGGCCTTGGCCTGGTCGTCGACAAGGATACTGGTGACAACGATCTTCATAGGCGCACACCGTTTTCTGGGACTTGTCCACTATGAGTAAAGACCTTTTGCGCAGCGCTGGGGTTCATTTCAGTGTGCAGGGGCTGAGGCGTTTCCCGGTGGGTACGTAGGCGAGCAGGTTGTAGTTTGAATGGCGCAAGTCACACAAACCTGGAGTCAAGACCATGCAAGAAGAACCGAACAATGAATCGCCCTCCCTTGATGAGTTGGAACACTTGGAGAACGCCGAGCCTCAGAAAACACTTTCAAGGCGTAAAAGAGGTGTTGCCCCTGTAGTGGGCATGCCATGCCAGTCTGGTTACAAACACGTTGGGGATGACTGCGTGATGGCGGATATTGAGTTCGAATAACCCGTGCACCCGGGGGCCCCAGGCGCGCCCCCACTAAAAACATGCTCAAGCCATAGGTAAATCCTTCATCGCCCGATCCCCCGGCAGGCGGGCACCACGTTAAAGTGACAGGCATAATCCCAGAGCGCCCAGACGGCGCCAAAGAGGTGCCTGTGGCTTCCTATACCTTGCGACAACTCAAGTATTTCGTCACCACGGTGGAGGCGGGCAGCGTCGCCGAGGCCTCGCGCCAGTTGTACATCGCCCAGCCGTCCATTTCTACGGCGATCAAGAGCCTGGAAGAAAGCTTTGGTGTGCAGCTGTTCATCCGCCACCATGCCCAGGGCGTGTCGTTGACCCCCAGTGGCAAGCGCTTCTACGCCAAGACCAAATCGCTGCTGCAGATGGCCCACGAATTCGAGCAGAACGCGCTGGCCGATAACGACACTGTGGCCGGGCAGATCGACATTGGCTGTTTCGAGACGGTGGCGCCGCTGTACCTGCCGCGCCTGATTGCCGGTTTTCGCGAACGTTACCCAGGCGTCGACATTCGCCTGCGCGACGGCGAGCAGCAGGACCTGATCCAGGGCCTGACTGCCGGCACCTTCGACTTGGTGTTTCTCTACGACCACGACCTGGACGGCACCATCGAGGCCGAGCCGCTGATGCCGCCGCAAAAACCCTATGTGCTGTTGCCCGAAAAGCACCGCTTTGCCGGGCAAACCCAAGTTTCGCTGCGTGATCTTTGCCCAGAACCCATGATTTTGCTGGACGTGGCGCCGAGCCGGACCTACTTCGTCAGCCTGTTCAACGAAATGGGGTTGACCCCGAACATTGTCTTCAGCTCGCCGTCCATCGAAATGGTGCGCGGCATGGTCGGGCAGGGGTTTGGTTTCTCGCTGCTGGTGACACGTCCGCATTCGGAGTGCACGTACGATGGGCAGCGCCTGGCAATGGTGGACATCGCCGAGCCGGTGGCGCTGTCAGGGCTGGCGGCAGCCCGCTTGAAGCGGGTTCAGCTGACCAAGCCGGCGCAGCTGTTTGTGGAGTTCTGCCGTGAAGAATTGGCTAAATTCTAATGCCAATCGTTGATCTGGCCCGTGCTTGATGCTCAAGGGTTGAGCTGATAGCCACGCCCCTGCAAGCAACCACTGTACGCGCTGGCATGGGCCGAGCTCTGCGCCTCGTCCTGCGTGCGTCGATCCTGGCGGCGATCCTGGCGCTGACGCATGCCACCCACCGCAGCACCGGCAGCGGCGGTTTCGCCGGCACGGTTCTGCCGGTACTGCTGCTTGGCATCGTCACTGGCCCGGTCATACAGTTCTTCATGCTGGTTGCCGCGCACCTGCGCCCCTACGGCGCCTGCCGCCGCACCGGCCGCGGCACCGCGGACTCGGCCACCGACGTGGGCGCTGCTGGATGACGCGGCGCTGTTCGCGGCGTTGCTGGCGACGGTAGTGCAATCATTGATGTCCAGTTGCATCTGTTGGCTGCTCTGGCCCTTGAGCGGCACCACTGTCTGCGCCTGGGCGGCGGGTGCTGCGCAGAGCAACACCAGCAGGTAACTCCATGTGAACGAACGCATGGCACACCTCCTGTGGACGTGAACCCCTATCACAGGATAGTCCGCCCGACAGAAAACATAGGCCTGTGCGTGGGTTGGCATACGGCGCAATGCCGCTTTCCCGGCTAGGCTTGCTGACGTGCGTGCGGCACCCGTGCCTATACCTGGTGCACGGTACAGCTGTATTACGTACTACATTGATCGAGCGGGCCCTTGGCTGAGGGCCTGAAACAGGGCTGACTGCGGGAAAGACCATGCGCCAGACCCAGGATCTGATCATCTGCGAATACTGCGACACGGTGTACCAGCGGACACCGCTAGGTCGCCATCAGCGCGCCATCTGCCCGCGCTGCGGCGGGGTTTTGTATCGCCATTGCAATTTGACGCTGCAGCAGCGGTTGGCGCTTAGCGTCACCGGCGGCATCTTGCTGGTGTTTGCCAACTTCTACCCGGTCATGACCATTGGCATGCAGGGGGTCTCCAACTCCGCGACCTTATGGGATGCGGTACAGATACTCAGTAACGGCAGCATCACCTTCATTGCCTTGGTCATGGCACTGGCCATCATCTTTGCGCCGGTATTGCAGATCGGTGTGTTGTGCTGGTTGTTGAGTTTTGCCCTGGCAGGCCAACGTGCACCGGGGTTCGCCCTGTGCATGCGCGCCCTGGAGAGCCTGCGCCCCTGGAGCATGCTGGAGGTTTGCCTGCTGGGTGCGATGGTGGCGGTGATCAAGCTTGCCGGGCTGCTCGATGTGATCCCAGGGATCGGCCTGCTAGCCCTGGCGGCCCTGAGCATGCTGATCATCCATATCGCCGGCAAAGACATCCGCGATCTGTGGGGGCAGGTATGAGCACACCTGCGAGTGCCGACAATCTGGGGCTGTGCCTGTGCCACGGCTGTGGCCAGGCCTGCGATGCGCGCCATGGCGCGCATACCTGCGGCCGCTGCGGCGCGTCGATTCACCGGCGCAAGGCCAATGCCATCAGCCGAGGGTGGGCGTTTCTGCTGGCCTCGCTGATTTTCTACATCCCGGCGAACCTGTTGCCGGTCATGCGTACCGAGATGCTTGGCAGCGGCAGCGACAGTACCATTGCCGGTGGTGTGCTGGAGTTTTGGGAGGCCGGGGCCTGGGATATTGCGCTGATCATCTTCATTGCCAGTGTCGGGGTACCTGCGATCAAGTTCTTCTCGCTCGGGCTGTTGCTGTTCACCGCCCAGCGCGGGTCCACCTGGGCGTGTCGGCAACGCTCGCAGCTCTACCGCTTCGTCGAGCTGATCGGCTACTGGTCCATGCTCGATGTGATGGTGGTGGCCCTGGTGGCGGCGTTGGTCCAACTGCGCGGCCTGGGCACCATCGAGCCGCGGGTGGGCATCCTGTTTTTCGGCATGGTGGTGGTGCTGACCATGCTCGCGGCGATGAGCTTCGATCCACGCTTGATCTGGGATGGCACCACCAACGAGGGAGGCCACATTGATGGCGCAGCCGACTGACACGCGAGAGGGTGCTGGGCAGGCCGAGGTTCGAACTCGGCGCTGGAGTGTCTCACTGGTGTGGATCGTGCCGATTCTGGCGATCCTCATCGGGGCGTCGCTGGTGGTGCGCAACTGGATGCAGCAGGGCCCGGTGATCTCGATAGCGTTCCATTCCGGCGAAGGCCTGGTGGCCCACAAGACCCAGGTAAAGTACCGCAGCGTGGTGATTGGCGAGGTGACCACGGTGGACCTGGCCGATGACAGGAAAAGCGTCATCGCCAAGGTGCAGTTGTCCAACGATGCGCGCTCGTTCGCCACCCAGGGGGCGCGTTTCTGGGTGGTCCGGCCACGCATTGGCGTGGGCGGTGTTTCCGGTGTCGATACCTTGCTCTCGGGCAGCTTCATCGGCGCGGACTCCGGTGAATCCAGGGTGCCGGAGAAGTCCTTTATCGGCCTGGAACTGCCGCCCCCCATCACCTATGACGAAAAGGGCAAGCGCTTCATTCTCACGGCCAGCGACCTGGGCTCGCTCGACATCGGTTCGTCGATCTACTACCGCAAGATACCGGTGGGTGAAGTGGTGTCTTTTGGTTTGAAGGAAGATGGCAAGGGGGTGGAGATCGGGGTGTTCGTGCAGTCGCCCTACGATACCTTCGTGACTGCTGACAGCCGTTTCTGGAATGCCAGCGGCATCGATATGCAGATTGGCGCCAATGGCCTGAAGGTCGATACCGAGTCGTTGTCGTCCATTCTGGTGGGCGGGCTGGCCTTTGGCTCGCCCGATTTTGCCCCGCAGGCCGAACCCGCTGCGGACCAGGCGCGCTTTCAGCTGTTCGTCGATCGTGAAACGGCCCTGGCGCCGCCCAACGGCCAGGCGCAGTACTTGCGGCTGCGTTTCGACCAGGCCATGCGCGGCCTGTCGGTGGGCGCGCCGGTGGAGTTCAAGGGGGTCGAGTTCGGCAGGGTGACCTCGATCAAGCTGGACTACGACGAGGTTCGGCAGTCCTTCCCGGTGGTGGTCGATGCGGTGATCTATCCGCAACGGCTTGGCCCTGTGCACCAGAAGATGCTGGCGGTGTTCAAGCATACCGAGGGCGACCTGGACGGCGCGCGACACCTGATCGGCACCTTCGTCGAACACGGCCTGCGCGCCCAGGCGCGCAGCGGCAACCTGATCACCGGGCAAATGTTCATCTCGCTGGACTTCTACCCGGACGCAGCAAAAGTCGCGTTCGACAAGGCCGCCGACCCCATCACCATCCCCACGCTGCCAGGCAGCCTGGAGCAGTTGCAGGAGCAGTTGCAGCGGGTGGTCGAGCGCATCGCCAAGCTGCCACTGGAGAGCATCGCCAACAACCTTGACGGCAGCCTTCGCGAGCTGCGCGCAAGCCTCAAGCAGTTCAATGGCCAGACGCTCCCTGATGTGAAGCTGGCCCTGGATGAAGTGCACAAGACCCTGCGTACGGCCAATTCAGCCATCGCCGAGGACTCGCCCCAGCGCGAGCGGCTGGGCGAGACGCTTGACGAACTGGAACGCATGTCGCGGTCGTTGCGCGATCTGTCGGATTACCTGGGCAGGCACCCAGAGTCGTTGATTCGTGGCCGGCCTAAAGCGGCTGGGGCACAAGACCTGAAACCCTGAGGGCGCACAGAGGAGTGACCGCCGATGCATCGACTGCGCAATGCGTGTGGGGCGGGCCTGCTGGCCTGCCTTTGGGGCTGCAGCAGCGTGCCCAACAACTATCACACCCTGGTTCCGAGCGAGCCGGTGCGTGGCGACACGCGGAACATTCAGGTGGTCAGGGTGAGCGTGCCGCCACAGGTCGACCGGCCGCAGTTGGTGGTGCGTCAAGGGCAAAGCGGCCTGGTCATCCTGGAAACAGAGTGGTGGGGCGCCAACCTGGTGGATGAGTTCAAGAGTGCCCTGCAGGACCAGTTGGGCGGCCCTACAGCGGGGCCCTGGACGCTGCTACGCGTCGAGGTGCAGCGCTTCGATACGGTGCCGGGGCGCTATGCGTCGCTGGAGACGGTGTGGCGCTTGCGTCGGCCCGACGATGTGGCGATGACCTGCCGGACGTCGGTGCAGACGGCGGCAGACAACAGCATTGCCAGCCTGGTGAATGCGCACCAGGCCAACCTGCGCAAGCTGGCCGAGGCGGTGCGCGCGGCGGCGCAGCCGGGTAGCGGGGCATGCCCGGCGCGGCCGTAAGCCCTCAGCTGGCGCTGCGCAGCCCTGTGAGCATCAGTTCCATGGCGTGCAGGGCCTGTTCCAGCCGTTGGCTTTGCCCGTCTTCTTCGGCAATCCAGAATGCCGTTTCTGCCAGGCCTCCGCAGATGAGCGACGCCAGTGCCTGGGGGTTGGCCTGGGCGACCACGCCTTGCGCCATCAATTGTTCCAGCATGCTGCGCAGCGACGCTACGCAATGCAGTTGCGCTTGCGGGGTGGGCGCACCCAGCACGGCACGTCCGTCACGCAAGACGATGCGCTGAATCTCAGGCTCGCGCGCCATTTCCAGGTAGGCGCGGCAACGGTGCCGGAAACCGTCCCAAGGGTCGCTTGCAGTGTCGGAAATGGCGTGCAGCCGTGCATCCATTTCCGCATCGATCTGCGCAATCACGGCAGCCAGCAGGCCCTTCTTGTCGCCGAAATGGTGATAAAGGGCGCCACGGGTGAGGTTGGCCTGGGCCGTCAGGTCGTCCATTGATGTATCACCATAGCCACGCGCGCAAAACACCTGGCGTGCGGTCTCCAGCAGGGTGGCGCGGGTCTGCTCCATGTCGGCACGGGTACGTCTGACCATCCGCCTCTCCTGGTAAGGGCTACTTTACATTCAGCGCGTATGATAATAGGGTTTAATCATACGCTGTGTATGTAAGTGGCTTTTTTTAAGGAGAGTCGGTCAATGCTCAACCCCTACCGCGAACTGTTCCAGGCCAAAGGCACGGCCGGGTTCGCCCTGGCCGGCCTGGTCGCGCGCTTGCCCTTGCCGATGACGGGCATCGGCATCATCACCCTGCTGTCGCAGCTGCGCGGCAGCTATGGCCTGGCGGGGGCGGTGGCGGCGACTTTCGTGTTGACCTATGCGCTGATGTCGCCGCAGGTTTCGCGTCTGGTCGATCGGCACGGCCAGCGTCATGTACTGCCCCTCGCTGCCGCTTTGGGCGTGTTGGGCATGCTGTTGCTGCTGGCCTGCACTTGGTGGCAGGCGCCCGACTGGAGTCTGTTCATCGGGGCGGCGCTGGCGGGCTTCATGCCCAGCATGTCGGCGATGGTGCGTGCTCGCTGGACGGCGCTTTACCGTGGTAAACCGCAGCTGCAGACGGCCTATTCCCTGGAAACGGTGCTTGACGAGCTCACTTTTATTGCAGGGCCACCGGTGTCGGTAGGGCTGTGCGTGGGGCTGTGGCCCCAGGCCGGGCCTTTGGCCGCCGCGGTGCTGCTGGCAATTGGGGTGTTCGCCCTGGTTGTTCAGACCGGCACCGAGCCGCCTGTGGACGCAGACGCTGGCGCCTCGGGTGGCCAAGGGGCGGTGTTGCGGCACTTGGAGGTGCGGCTGCTGACACTGCTGATGGTGGCCATGGGGGTGATCGTCGGCAGCATCGACATCGTCAGCGTGGCCTTTGCCGAACAGGTCGGCACGCCGGCAGCGGCCAGCCTGGTGCTGGCGTGCTACGCCATTGGCTCATGCGCGGCGGGCCTGGTATTCGGGGCTTTGAAGTTGCCGACGCCCCCGCACCGACTGTTGCTGCTCGGCGCCTTGGCGACGGCGGCGACCACCTTGCCGTTGCTGCTGGCCGGCAGCATCGTCGGGCTTGCAGGCGCGGTGCTGCTGGCAGGCCTGTTTTTCGCACCGACCTTGATCGTGGCGATGTCGCTGGTGGAGCGCAGCGTGCCCGCGCATCAGCTCACCGAAGGCATGACCTGGCTGCTGGCCGGGCTGAATATCGGTGTCGCCCTGGGCGCCTTGGCGTCCGGGCAGGTGGTCGACCTGCTGGGGGCCACGGCGGGCTATCAGGTGGCCGTGGCCGCAGGTGTGGCCGTTGCGCTGGTGGCGCTGTGCAGCTACCGGCGCATGGGGGCGGTGGCCAGTGCTGCACTGCCAGGCGCCTGCGCCGGTCGTTAGTTCAGGGTGTTGCCCGGCTGTGCCTTGGCACTGCTGGCGGTCTCTTGCACGCGTTCGGCCTTGTCCTGTGGCAGGTGGTCGAACTCGCGCAGGCCGTTGTTGCGGTACGGGTCACCGATCCAGCGCGGTACCACCACGAACTGCGGGCTCACCACGCTTTTGGCGGGCTCGTACTGGTCATAGCTCAGCCCAGCGAGGTCGGACAGGGTGTGGATCAGGTGCGAGCTGCTGTAGGCACGGTTGGCCATGGCCTGCAGGTCACGCGGGTGGGCCGCCTGCCAGCTTGGCGAGGTCCAGAGCAGGAAGGGGATGGTGTACATCGGCCGGGTCGGCGCGCCTTCGTTACGCCCCAGGCGGTCGTGATCGCCAGAGCTGTAGACATCTTCGCCATGGTCGGAGAGGTACATCAGGAAGCCGTTGGGGGTGCTTGCCGAATAACGTTTGATCAGGCTTGCGACCACGTGGTCGTTGTAGCGCACCGCGTTGTCGTAGAAGTTATAGGTTTCTGCCTGGCTCTGCGACAGCTTGGCCGGCACGCCCTGGCGGTCGGTGAAGTGCTGGTAGGTTTTCGGGTAGCGGTAACGGTAATCCATGTGCGTGCCCAGCAGATGGATGATGATGAACTTGTTCGGTGCAGGGTCTTGCAACGCTTTCTCGAACGGGTCCAGCACCACCTCGTCGTACTGGCTGGCATTCTGGTTGCGCTGATTGTTCAGGTAGACCGGTACGTCCGTTTGCTGGGAGAAGGTGGTCAGCATCGTATTGCGCTTGGTCATCGTCTGCTGGTTGGTGATCCAGAAGGTCTTGTAGCCTGCCTGTTTCATCAGGTTGATCAGCGATGGGTCGGTGAGGAAGCGGTCCGGGTGCTGTTCGTCACCAAAGGTGAGGATCTGCTGCATCACTTCGATGGTGTAGGGGCGCGGCGAAACCACGTTGCTGAAGACGGTCAGGCCCTTGTCGCTGGCGGCCAGGGCATCGAGGTTGGGTGTGGTATCGCGCGGGTAGCCGTACAGGTGCATGTGCTCACGGGTGGTCGATTCGCCCAGCACCAAGACCAGCGTGCGTGGCGCGTCACCGCTGCTGTTGCGCAGGTTCTGCAAGGGCGGCAAGGCGGCGTTCTGGGCTAGCAGCTCCTGCATGTTGTTCAGTTGCTGGCGATACTGCTTGTAGCCGACCAGCAACTGCCAGGGCACCGCAGGTTCCATGCGTTGCTGGACTTTTTCGGCCGCGTCGGCGAAGTTGCGCTCCTGGGTGACCATCTGCTTGTAGAAGGGGTAGACCAGGTTGGCCACCAGCAGCAGGACAACCACCGGGATGCGGCTGCGCAAGGGCAGGGTGACTGGGCGCACGCGCTGGTACAGCACCACGGCAACCACGGTATACAACAGCAGCGCCAGGCCCAGCCAGAGGCTGAAGTACTGGCTGAAGTATTCGCCGGCCTCGGCGGTGTTGGACTCGAACATCACGAAGATGACGCTTTGCGAGAACTCCTGGCGATAGATGCCGAAGTAGCTCAGGCCGACCAGCGAGGCGGCCCACAGCACCAGGCCGATAACCGCCGCAGTGGCACGGGTCAGGCGCGGCAGCAGCAGCACAGGGGCGAGCCACAGGCTACTGAGGAACAGCGCATCGCGAAAACCCGCAAACCCGGTGGTGCCACTGAACAGCAGCAGCGCCTGGGTAACGCCGGAGAAGTACCAGAAGAACAGCAGGAGCCAGCCCAGGCCGGCCCAGTCCACGCCTTTGCGCGTGGAGGTTTTTTTAATCGCTGACACGTATGCCTCGTCGAACCTTGGTAGCCACCCAATTTGCGCGTGGCCGGAAAGGGCGTGACGCTAATCTGAAGGTTGTGAAAATAACGTCAAGACGGCGCGTAACGAGACCGATGCACTCACGCCAGAGGCGTTTCAGGTGGCTTCGGGCAGGGCCGCGTCGGCTTTTTTCGGGGGGCGGACCGAGCCGATGTACACCGCCACAATGGTCAGTAAAGCGCCGCACACCTGTAGCGTCGAGTTGGCCTTGCCGAGGAACGCGATGTCGATGAAGTAAGTGATCACCGGTTCCAGCAGCAGGATCAAACCGGCCAGGCCCAGGCTGATCGCGCCAATCGACCGGTTGACCAGCAGCCAGCCCACGAACTGCACCAGCACGCCATAGATCACCAGCATCAGCCAGGTTTGCCCATCCTTGATCGCCAGGCTTTCACCGTTGGCCAGGGCGTAGCCCAGCAGTACCAGTGCAGCCCACAGGCTCAGGTTGAGCATTTGTGCGACCTTGTCGCCACCGCCGTCCGGCAACTGGGTGTTGACCTTGAGGAAATACACGCAAATCGCGTAGGCCAACCCAGACAGCACCCCGTAGATGACACCCTTCATGCCCAGCGCACTGCCCATTTCCGGCATCAGCAGCAGGTACAGCCCGATGAAGGCCAAGGTGATCGAGACGAGGAAGTTGACCGAGGGTTTTTCCTTGAGTAGGTAAAAACCCAGGAAGGTCATGAAAAACACCTGGCAATTGGTCAGGATCGACCCGATGCCAGGGCCGACGATGTAGATGCTCTGGTGCCAGAGCGCCAGGTCGATGGCCAGGAACACGCCGGCAAGCGCCGTGTACAGCTGCGCCTTGAACCCCTTGAGCAAGACCGGGGTGCGGCGGATTTTGAGCAGCAGGTAGAACAGGATGGAGGCAAATAACATCCGGTAGAAGCCAGCGCCGCCGGCACCGATCTGGGCGAATGCGACGGTCAAGGCAGAAAGGCTGAGCATCAACCCACCGAACGTCAGTTCGAGGATGGCGCGGTTGTTGTTGGTCGACATGGGGGGCATCCGTTGGTCAGTTCCTGTTTTAGGCGTGATAACGTAGCCAACGGCCCCTGAAACGTATTGTAAAAAACTGGACAGCGGGTGGCTGAGCAAGGGAGTGGGGCAGGTGTTGAGCAAGGACTTCACTACGTTCAGGCGTATACCCGAAGGAGGGTGTGAACTCCTGACGGCGCGTTACAGCAACCAGGCGTTCGGGCGTCACTCGCATGACCGTTATGCCGTGGGCGTCATCAGCGCGGGCATGGAGCGCCTTTACTACCGCGGCCGCCATGACCTTGGCGGGCCGGGGAGTGTGGTCACCATCAGCCCCGGGGAGATCCACGACGGCTTACCCGCCCATGAGCAGGGCTGGATGTACCGCATGCTGTATGTGGACCCGCAATGGCTCAATCGCACCCTGCTACCGAAGCAGGCGAGTGATTTCATCCACCTGTTCAGCACGGCTTTTGCCGAACACCCGCGACTGGCCCTCACATTTGCGCATCATCATCAGGCGATCGAGGTTTCGCAGTGTGCGCTTGAGCGGGAAAGCCTGTTGCTGGAGCTGCTCCCTTTGCTGTTCGCGTCCAGCGGCCTGTGCGATGCAACGGCCGACGCCAGTGAGAAGCAGGCCGTACAGCAGGTGCGGCACAAGCTCGAAGAGGAATACGACCAGCCAGTCTCGCTGGAACATTTGGCCAGCCTGGTGGGCCTTGAGCCGTTGTATTTGATCCGGGTGTTCAAGAAGAGCGTGGGCATTTCGCCCCACAGTTACCAGATTCAGGTCAGGGTCGCCCACGCCCAGCGTCTGTTGCGCGCGGGCGTGGGCATTGCTGATGCCGCCATCGCGTGCGGGTTCTTCGACCAGAGCCACTTGAACCGGGCATTCAAGAAAGTGGTGGGGCTCACGCCGGGCAGTTTTCGTAGCGGGTATTCGCAGGTTTGAATTCCCAGGCGTACGGGTATGATGTCTGCAGCGTAAACAGACCTACAGGCCCAGGGCAAAAATGAACCGTCGTAAAAAGATCAAACAGTTGATGCAGGCGCATGCCAAGAAAGCCAGCGCCAAGCTGGCGCCGAAAAGCAAGCCCAAGTACATCAGCAAAGCCGACCGGTTGAAGCTGGCCGAGGCTGCCGAGGCTGAAGCTACAGCCTCGCAGAGCTGATCGGCTTGGAATGATTGCCGGGCGCTTACCCGTTAACGGCGATAGTAACGGTGATCGTCCTGGTAACGGTGATGCATGGCCCGTTCATGGCGGCGCTCCCAATCACGCCGGCGTTCCCAATCGCGTCGGCGCTCAGCCTCGCGGCGGGCTTGTTCCCGGCGCCATTGATCGCGTCGCCAGTCGCCTCTGCGATCGTGCCAACGATCATCGTCCCAATCGCGGTCATCATGGGCGAGCAAAGGCGCTGTGTGCTCCCCCGCCAGGCTGGCCACGGTGGGCCAAGGGTTTGCTGCCGGTTGCAGCGGAGCCTGAACGGCTGCGGCAGGGGCGGCGGCGTTCGCGGTTTTAAACTGTGATGCGGATGCCGAGCCCACCGCCGCGAAGGTGAACAGGCTGAGAAGCATCAACCGTGCGACATGCATTTTCATGAGCGAAGCCAACCTCTGGTTACTATTTGCCTGTGCACATAGACCTTTAAATAGGGAAAAGTTCTAGATGCGTAGGGTTTGATTGCTTTGGCGCCTATGAGATCGAGCGCCGCCCGCGCGGCGCATCGCGACGCAAGGCCGCTCCCACATTTGTTTCGGGCCAATTATTTCTGTGACATGGGCGCGCGCGCCTTGGCGCATGGCTGGATATCGAGTCGGGCAAACAAAGCGGTCGCGCGCAGATGCGACAGACCTCACTGGCCCGAAACAAATGTGGGAGCGGCCTTGCGTCGCGATGCGCCGCGCGGGCGGCGCTCGATCTCATAGGCGCCAGAAAACCCCAGCCAAGCACCTCTCAGCCGCAACGCAATATCAACCCCCACCCGCCACAAACACAGCCCGCAAATGCCGCCGATAACTGTCAAACGCCGCAATAACCCCGGCAACCACCTCCGCTTCCTCTTCCTCCTCCAGCACCAGCCCATCAAGCTTGGCGACAAACTCCCGCCAGTGCAGGCCGCGGCCCTCGGGATGCGGGGCCAGGTGCCGAGCGCCCTGATTACCGTCCAGCCCCAGACGCTGGGTCTGTTTGAACAAGAACGCCGCCCCCAGGTTCGACCCTTCGCTGCAGTACAGCCAGCCCAGTGCCTGGGCAGGGCTGGCACTGACCTGCTGCGGTAGGCAGGGCAGCGCCAGGCCAAGGTCTCGTAAATCGGTTTCGACCGCATCGAAGCGTGACAGCTGCACCAGCCCCGGCAGGCGTTGGTTGAGTTGCTCGTCGCGGTACAGCGCCGTCAGGCTGCCATGGAAATGGTGTTGCACCTGCAGGAAGCGGGCATAGCGCTCAAGGTCCTCGAAGGGGCGTGCGGCCATGACCAGTTCATCGACACGGTCATGGTCGCGGCTGCTGGAGGCTTTCAGGCGCGCGCAGCGGCCGGGCTCGGTGACGCGCGTGGCGGGTGCAGTCATCAGGGATTTCCATGTCGAGGTGGCGAGAGGGGCATGGTAATGAGATCCCTCAACCCAGCAAACGATCCTGCCCTGCCGAAAATAATCGGCAGTGATTTATCATGCAGTCCTTTCGTCATTACCCCAAGGAGTCTGCCCATGAGCGCCCCCCAGTTCCGCAACCCCGTGCCCGCAGACGCTGAACGCTGCTACGCGATCGAAATCGGCGCCTATGAAGGGGATGAAGCGGCAACCCTGGAAAAAATCCGCACCCGCATCGCGCAGTACCCGGAGGGCTTCCTGATACTCGAAGCCGAGGGCGAGATCGTCGGCTTCATCAACAGTGGCTGTGCGCATGAAGTGGTCATGTCCGACGAAGCCTTCAAGGAGCTGGTCGGCCATGACCCGGCGGCGCCGAACGTGGTGATCATGTCGGTGGTGGTCGACCCTGCACACCAGGGCAAAGGCTACGCGAAGCGGCTGATGAACGCGTTCATTCAGCGCATGAAGGCGCAGGGCAAGCAGACCATCCACCTGATGTGCAAAGAGCAGCATGTCGCGCTGTACCGCAAGCTGGGTTACGCCTACGTGCAGCCGTCGCCGTCCGACCACGGTGGCATGGCCTGGCACGAAATGCTCATGACCCTCTGATCGTTACTCGGCTATCTGCAGCTCGGGCAGTTTCACCCGAAACGCCCGGGTCAGCCCAAGCAGGCAGACGAACCCCGCGCCCATCCAGCACAGCCCGATGGTGAAGGACAGGCTCGACAGGCTGCTCCACAGCCAGAGCGTGCTGAGAAACCCCAGCCCCGGTACTACGCCATACAGCAGGCAGTTGCGCGTGCCGCGCAGCTTCTGGTCGACCAGGTAGTGCTTGACCACGGCCAGGTTGACGGCCGAAAAGGCGAACAGTGCACCGAAGCTGATCATGTTGGCGACGGTGTCGAGGGTGATGAACAGTGCGATCAGCGAGAGCAGGCTGACCAGCATGATGGCGGCGGCCGGTACGCGCTTTTTCGTCACCAACTGGCCGAACACCTGTGGCAACGCCCCATCGCGGCCCATGGCGAACAGCACCCGCGACACACTGGCCTGGGAGACCATGGCCGAGGCGAAGCAACCGGCCACGTAGGTGGCGGTAAACGCCGTCACTAGCAGCTCACCGCCCACCCGGCGCATCACGTCCACCGAGGCTGAGTCGGGGTCGGCGAAGGTGCTCCACTCGGGGAAGACCATCTGCGCGCAGTACGACACCACCAGAAACAGCAGGCCACCGATCAGCGACACGGCCATGATCGCCATCGGGATGCGATACGTCGGGTTGCTGGTCTCCTCGGCCATGGTCGAGACCGCGTCGAAGCCCAGAAACGACAGGCACAGCACGGCGGCGCCGGTCATGATCAGCGGCACGCTGAAGCCCTCGTGGTGGAAGGGGGCAAGCAGTGACACCGGCGCCGACTGGCCGGCCAGGTTGCTGATGGACAAGCCGACGAACACGATGATGAACACCAGCTGGACAACGACCAGAATCCAGTTCACCCGGGTGATGGACTCGATACCAATCAGGTTCAGAAAGGTCACCAGGGCGATGGAGCCGGCGACCCACACCCAGGCGTGGATGGCCGGGAAGTATTCCGACATGTAGATGCCGATCAGCAGGTAACTGAGCAACGGCAGGAAAATGTAATCGAGCAGCAGCGTCCAGCCGGTGATGAAGCCGATGTGGGTACCGAAGGCCTTGCGGGTGTAGGTGTACACGGACCCGGAGTAGGGGTGCGCCTGCACCATACGGCCATAGCTGTAGGCGGTCAGCAGCATCGCGGCGAGCGTCAGCAGGTAGGCGGTGGGCAAGTGCCCTTTGGTCATCTGGGTGACCAGGCCATAAGTGGTGAACACCGCCAGTGGCACCATGTAGGCAAGGCCGAAGAGCACCAGGGCGCTCAACCCCATGGACTTTCGAAACCGGCCTGAAGGCGTGGATTGAGGCAAGGCGTGGGCGGGTTGGGCTGTAGTTGTTGTTGTATGCATTGCTAACTCCTGAAATCGGATGCAGGACGCCGCGGTATGCGAGTGGGCTCGATACCGGTGAGGGTCATGAAAGGAGGCTGGGCCAGCTTGGGTTGCGCAGCCCTCAGGGGTGGGGCCGGACGATGCTCCCACACCCCGGTCGCGCTCGAAATCACCCTTTGGGGTGAGCCGCTCGTCGCCTGAAAACGCTCACCCCAAAGGGTGATTTCGGTCGCTGCCTGGCCATGGGAGTATCTGCAAACAACGCGCCGCCCCAACGGCGATACCGCTTTCCCGCTACCGGCAGAATTCCAGTGAGCAGAGATCGATTGGTTTCAGAACAGTGGTTCGAGCACATTGCCAAGGTGACCGACACGATTGGCCAGCCGGGCTTTGCCGCCACCTTGTTCGGTGCGCTTGGGGTCATTCGGCCCATCCAGGCCACTACGGTCTACCTCTACCCCCATGACGGCATGCCGTGCGCGCTGTTCGAGCAGCACGACAAAGCGCCCTGGCTGCCAGAAGGCAACGTCAGCCGCTACCTCTCCGGGTTCTATCTGCTCGACCCTTTTTATGGGGCCTGCGTGGAGCAGGTCGAGTCTGGCTGCTATGGCTTGTTCGATGTGGCGCCTGACCACTTCGAAGTGAGTGAGTACTACCAGTCGTTCTACCGCCATTCGCACCTGGAGGATGAGCTCAACTACATCCTGCAGATCGCGCCTGGCCAGAGCCTGGCGGTGTCGCTGGCCTTCACCGACAAATTGGATGCACCAAGCCGTGACCTGTTCGGGCGCATCACGCCCTGGGTGCTGGCGGTGCTCAACAAGCACTTTGCCGGGCTGGGCAGCCACGGTGGGCGTTTCGAAAACGTTCTGGAGCAGCGCATCCATGCCGCGCTCAACAACTTTGGCAGCTCGTTGCTGACCGAGCGCGAATGCCGCATCGCCCAGCTCATCTTGCGTGGCCACTCGACCAAGTCCCTGGCCGAGCGCCTTGGGGTTTCGGAAGACACCATCAAGTCCCACCGCAAGCATGTCTACGCCAAGCTCGACATCGGCACGCAGTCCGAACTGTTCTCCTTGTTCATCGACGCGCTGGCCAATGCCCAGGGCGTGCTGGGCAAGGACCCGCTGGAAAGCTACATGGGCAAGCTGCGCTGAGCGCAGTTGCCTCGCATGACCCACACCCACAAGGAAAACCGCCAATGAACGCGCCTTTTGCCCCCAAACGCCAGACCCGTGATTACCAGGCCGCCGACGCCGCGCACCACATCCATGCCTTCCTTGACCAGAAGGCGCTCAATGCCGAAGGCCCGCGGGTCATGGTCGGTGGCGAACGGCTGCACCTGTGGGACAGCGAAGGCAAGCGTTACCTGGACGGCATGTCGGGCCTGTGGTGCACCCAGCTGGGTTACGGCCGCAAGGACCTGACCGCTGCGGCTGCCGCGCAGATGGACCAGTTGGCCTACTACAACATGTTCTTCCACACCACCCACCCGGCGGTGATCGAACTGTCCGAGTTGCTGTTCAGTTTGCTACCTGGCCACTACAGCCACGCGATCTACACCAACTCCGGGTCCGAGGCCAACGAAGTGCTGATCCGCACCGTGCGCCGTTACTGGCAGGTAGTGGGTCAGCCGACCAAGAAGATCATGATCGGCCGCTGGAATGGCTACCACGGCTCGACCCTGGCGGCCACCGCCCTGGGCGGCATGAAGTTCATGCACGAGATGGGCGGGCTGATCCCGGACGTGGCGCACATCGACGAGCCGTACTGGTACGCCCAGGGTGGTGAGCTCACGCCGGCCGAGTTTGGCCGACGCTGCGCCCTGCAACTGGAGGAGAAGATTCTCGAACTGGGGGCGGAAAACGTCGCAGGGTTTGTCGCCGAACCCTTCCAGGGCGCCGGGGGCATGATCTTCCCACCGGAAAGCTACTGGCCCGAGATCCAGCGGATCTGCCGCCAGTACGACGTGCTGCTGTGTGCCGACGAAGTGATCGGTGGTTTTGGCCGCACCGGCGAGTGGTTTGCCCATGAGTATTTCGGTTTCGAGCCGGACACGCTGTCGATTGCCAAGGGCCTGACCAGCGGCTATGTGCCCATGGGCGGCCTGGTGCTGAGCAAGCGCATCGCCGAAGCGCTGGTGGAGCGTGGCGGGGTGTTCGCCCACGGCCTGACCTACTCAGGCCACCCGGTGGCGGCGGCGGTGGCCATCGCCAACCTCAAGGCGCTGCGCGATGAAGGCATTGTGCGCCAGGTGAAGGACGACACCGGGCCGTATCTGCAACGCATTCTGCGCGAAGTGTTCGCCGATCACCCGTTGATTGGCCAGGTGCAGGGGGCCGGCCTGGTGGCGGCGTTGCAGTTCGCTGAACATAAGCCGACCCGCAAGCGCTTTGCCAACGAGAACGACCTGGCCTGGCAATGCCGTACGTTCGGCTTCGAGGAAGGCCTGATCATTCGCTCGACCCTGGGCCGGATGATCATGGCGCCAGCGCTGGTCGCCAACCGCGCCGAGCTGGACGAGCTGGTCCACAAGACACGCATCGCCGTGGACCGCACTGCCCGGTTGGCAGGCAGGCTCTGAGGCAAAGGGGCGCCAGGCCGCTTCCACAAGTGCACGCGGATCCTCTGTGGGAGCGGCCTTGCGCCGCGAATGGGCTGCACCGCAGCCCACCATCCAAGACAGTCGTAGGGAATGCAAATGGAGAGTCTCGATTATTGGCAAACGCGCGCTGCAGGCCTGCGTTTGCTCGACAAGGCCCTGATCGGCAGCCAGCAGGTGAGTGCCGGTACCGGCGCCACGTTCGCTGCAATCAACCCGGCCACCCAGCAGGTACTGGCGCAGGTCGCCGCCTGTGGTCAGGCCGAAGTCGACCTGGCGGTGGCCACCGCACGGCGTGCCTTCGACCAAGGCCCCTGGGCCCGGATGGCCCCGGTAGAGCGCAAGAAGGTGCTGCTGCGCCTGGCCGAACTGATCATGGCCAACCGCGAAGAGCTCGCGCTGCTGGACTCGCTGAACATGGGCAAGCCGGTCATGGATGCCTACACCATCGATGTGCCGGGTTCTGCACATGTCTTCGCCTGGTACGGCGAGGCGCTGGACAAACTGTACGACCAGGTTGCACCGACGGCGCCCAACGCACTCGCTACGATCACCCGCGAAGCGCTGGGCGTGGTCGCCGCCGTGGTGCCGTGGAATTTCCCGCTCGACATGGCGGCCTGGAAGCTTGCGCCGGCGCTGGCTGCCGGCAACAGCGTGGTGCTCAAACCCGCCGAGCAATCGCCATTCTCGGCGCTGCGCCTGGGGCAACTGGCGCTGGAGGCCGGCTTGCCGGAAGGCGTGCTGAATGTGGTGCCGGGCCTGGGCGAAGACGCGGGGCGCGCACTGGGGCTGCACCCGGACGTCGACTGCCTGGTGTTCACAGGTTCTACCCAGGTGGGTAAATACTTCATGCAGTACTCGGCGCAGTCGAACCTCAAGCAGGTCTGGCTGGAGTGCGGCGGCAAGAGCCCGAACCTGGTGTTCGAAAACTGCCAGGACCTGGACCTTGCGGCAGAAAAAGCGGCGTTCGGCATTTTCTTCAACCAGGGTGAGGTGTGTTCGGCGAATTCGCGCCTGTATGTGCAACGCTCGATCCACGATGAGTTCATCGAACGCCTGCAAGCCAAGGCCCGCCAGTGGATGCCAGGCAACCCGCTGGACCCGGCGAGCCGCGCGGGCGCCATCGTCGATGCCGAGCAGATCGGTCGCATCAAGGCCGCCATCGACCGTGCGCACGCAGAGGGCGCCCGTTTGGTGTGCGGTGGCCGGCGCATCACCATCGATGGCTCGGACAATTACATCGAGCCGAGCATTTTTGCCGGGGTCGATGGCAGCATGAGCCTGGCCCGGGAGGAAGTGTTCGGGCCGGTGTTGGCGGTCAGCGCGTTCGACAGCGAGGAGCAGGCGGTGCGCCTGGCCAACGACAGTGTCTACGGTTTGGCCGCGTCGGTGTGGAGCGATGATTTCAACCAGGTTCATCGCGTTGCGCGGGCGTTGAAAGCGGGGACTGTTTCGGTCAACACCGTGGATGCGCTGGATGTCACCGTGCCGTTCGGTGGCGGTAAGCAGTCCGGGTTTGGACGCGACTTGTCGCTGCATTCGTTCGACAAGTACTCACAGCTCAAGACCACCTGGTATCAGCTGCGCGCTTGAAAAAGCGGATGCTGCGTACTCTGGTCATGCGCGATTGTGGTAGGAGCAGCCTTGCGCTGCCAAGAGGCTGCTCCTACCCGGGGCGCGCCATTCGCTGCGGGTCAGAAATCCACGGTAGCCGACAGCTCATACGTACGCGGCGCACCCAGCCCAAGGCTGGCGGTCAACGGCACACCCCAGTAATTCTTGTCGGTCAGGTTGGAGACATTCGCGCGCAAAGTTACCGGCCGGTTGGCGACTTGCGTGGCGAAGCGGGCGCCGATGTCGAAAATGGTGTAGCCGGGAATCGACAGGCTGTTGTCCTCATTGATGTACTGCCTGGACAGCGAGGTGGCATTGCCGGTCAATGTCAGCCCGTCCAGCCCAGGGGTATCCCATTCCACCCCCAGCTTGCCCTGCAGCTTGGGGTAGGCGGTCGCGGTCTTGCCTTTATAGAGGGCGTCTTCAGTCTTGGTCACTTTGGGGTCGACATACGCGATGCCGCCCATCAGGCGTACATCCGCCAAGGGCGCACCGAAGAAGCTCCATTCGACACCGCGGTTACGCTGCTCGCCGCCGAACGAAAAGATTTCGGTGGTCGGGTCGGTGTAACTGCTCGGACGTTTGATTTCGTACAACGCCAAGGTATGGCTAAAGCTGCCCAGGTCCAGCTTCAGGCCGACTTCCTTCTGCTTGGACTTGTAGGGCGCAAACACGTCACCGGCATTGGCTGCGGTCATCGGTGCGGTGGCGCCTTGGCTCAGGCCTTCGATGTAGTTGGCGTACAGCGACAGCTCGTCGGTGAGTTTGAACAGGATAGCGCCTGCCGGGGTGGTGGCATGGGTGTCGTAGTTGGGTTTGTTACGCGCGCCCGTGTCCACGTCGAAGGTGTTGGTGACCACTTCCTGGCGACGCACGCCAAGGGTCAGTTGCAGGCGCTCGTCCAGGATCGACATCGTGTCGGCGATGCCGTAGCTCTTCAGGTCGTTTTCGCTGTGCATGATCAGCGGCCAGGCTTGTGGCGCTTTCGGGCCCCACACTGGGTGGTACAGGTTGGTGGTCCAGGGCGTACCCGCCGAGCGGCGGCCAAAGTCCTTCTTCTCGTCGCTGTACTGGGTCGCGTTGAGCGACCATTGGTGGTTGATGGCGAAGGTGTCGAAATGGCCGCGCAGGCCCACCTCGGCGGAGGTCTTGTGGATCTCCATCTGCAATTGGCCCATGCCGGTGGTGAAGTCGCCGGCGTTGTTGGTCACCGTGGCGATCATCGCGCCGCTGTACTGGTAGTCGGTCTTGCTGGTGCCGACGGCGCCATAGGCCAGCAACTGGTCGTTCAGTTCGTACTCACCCCGCAGGATCACGCCCTTGTCCTTGGTCTCGACGAAGGCCCAGTCCGGGTTGAGCAGGGTGTCGGATTTAGGCGGTTTGGGCACCGCCACGCCGCTGGCCAGGCCCAGGCCACGGTTTTGGCCACGGATGTGGTCATCGGTGTCGAACAGGTCGACCGACAGCCGCGCGCGCTCGCCACGCCAGTCCAGCGCCAGGGACGACAGCACGTTACGCTGGGCCTGGTGTTCGGTGGCGGTATCGCCATCACGGTACATGCCGTTGAAACGCACGCCGAACTGGTTGTCTTCACCAAAGCGCCGGCCCACGTCCACATGCCCGCCGAACTGTGCATCGGACGCGTAGGTGGCGGTCACCCGGGTCAGTGGCGTGTCACCCGCACGTTTAGGGATCAAGTTGACGACACCCCCCACCGAACCGCCTGGCGGCATCCCATTGAGCAGGGCGGATGGGCCCTTGAGCACTTCGATGCGCTCGTACATCTCGGGGGAAGCGCGGTAGAAGGGCGCCATGCCATACAGGCCATCGACGGTCATGTCGCTGATGCTGGAGGCAAAGCCGCGAATGGAGTAGTTCTCGCTGAAGGTGCCGGACAAGCCGTTGCTGAACACGGACGGGTCGGTGGCGGCGATGACGTCGGTGATGTCTTTGGCTTGCAAGTCCTGGATGTAGGTGTCGGTGTAGCTGATGGTGCTGAAGGGGGTTTCCATGAAGTCCTTGTTGCCCAGCAGCCCGACGCGGCCACCGGTGGCGACCTGGCCACCGGCGTACACCGGCGGCAGTGCTTCGGTGGCAAGGCCCTGGGCGTCGATCAGGGTCGCCGGCAACTCGGGCACAGCAGGCTTTGCGTCTGTACCCTGGCTAGCGGTGGCAGGTACTTCGGCATGTGCTTGCGTCGGCATCAGTGCTGCGCAGGCGCCGAGAGTCAGGCCCGCCAGTACTGCCTGTGCCAGCGGGGTACGCTGCAGCGAAGGGTGCGGGCAGGCGGGGGTTGGGTAAAGGTGCAATGGACGGTTGAACACGCGAATGGCTCCAAAGAGTTGGTGGCAGTGGGTCTTTTTGGTATTGCAGGTAAAAGAAGTAAGGCGAATGAGAATCACCTGTTGTCGCGCTTTTTGGCGTCCATGCCGGTTGATGCCTTAGTGCTGATAGCCCTTGATGATGTCGTCGGCGATCAACGCCAATGAAGTAGGGCTGGCGGCGGTGACGTACCAGGCCTCGGGGTCGACGAACACCACGCGGCCGTTTTTCCAGGCATTGGTCTGGCGCAGCAGGGGGTTGCCGAGGCTTTCTGCCGTCATCAGCGGGCGTTGTTCCATCACCGCCGTGCGGTCCACCACGTAGAGGATGTCGGGGTTGGACTGCTGGATGAACTCGCTGGAAATCGGCTGGCCATGCAGGCCGGTATCCATGCTCGCGCTGGCCGGTTTGACACCCAGGTCGTTGAAGATGAAGCCGTAGCGGGACTGCACGCCGAAGGCGCTGAAGGCGCCATTGTTGTGCAGCACCACCAGTGCCCGTTCGGGGCGGTCGCGGGTAACGGTGCGAGCCTGCTCGAGCTTGGCGTCCAGCTCGGCGGCTTTCTGCCGGGCCAGGGCCTGCTTGCCAAAGACTTCTCCAAGGGTGACCAGGTGCTGCTTGACCACATCGACATGCCCGGCTTCGCTGTCGCGGTAGTCCACATCGAAGTGCAGGGTCGGCGCCATTTCGCTCAACTCGTCATAGTGGCTGGCCTGCAGCGAGGTGATCAGAATCAGGTCAGGCCGCGCGGCATGCACCCGCTCCAGGTTGGGCTGCACGATCGAGCCGACATCCGCAGTCTGTGCGGCGTCCTTGTAGCGCGCCAGAAAATGCGGCACGAAGTCCTTGGGCATGCCCGCCACCGCAACGCCCAGCTGGTCGAGGAAGTCGACTTCGTTCATGTCCAGGGCTACCGCACGCTGCGGGGGCTGCGTGATCACAGTGCTGCCCAGCTGGTGCTGCACCGTGACCGACGCGAAGCCCACACGCGGCGCCGGTTTTGCCGTTACCGGCTGAGTGGCCGAGGGGTCGTTGCAGCCGTGCAGGGCAAAGGTGGCGCTGATAACCAGCGCCAACGGCCAACCAATTGCGGGGTGCTTGCGGTTCATTTCGGGTCTCTCGACGGGTTGAAGTAATTGCACAAACGGCGGCCCGCGCTGTGGCTGATTTCGACCTCCAGCCCGTACAGCGCGTGCAGCCGTTGCTCGGTCACGACCTCGTCCACGCTGCCGGCGCAATGGACCTGGCCGCCTTTCATGGCGACGATGAAGTCGGAGTAGGTGGCGGCGAAGTTGATGTCGTGTACCACCAGAATCACGGTGCGCCCGAACTCGTCGCAAAGCCGACGCAACGCGCGCATGATCTGTACCGCATGGCGCATGTCGAGGTTGTTCAGTGGCTCGTCGAGCAGCAGGTAGTCGGTCTGCTGGGCAATGGTCATGGCCAGAAACGCCATCTGCCGCTGACCGCCGCTGAGCTCGTCGAGGTAGGCGTGGCGCAGGGGTTCCAGGGCCAAAAAACCGATGGCCTCGTCGATTGCCCGCTGGTCGTCGCGGGTGAGGGCGCCGCGGCTATACGGGAAACGGCCGAACGCGACCAGTTCAGCGACGGTCAGGCGCAGGTTGAAGTCGGTGGACTGGCGCAGGGTCGCAACGCGCCGGGCGTAGTCGCCGATGGCAATGTCGGCGATGCTGCGCCCCTCCAGGCGGATATCGCCGTGGCCAGGTTCCAGCAGCCGCGCGATCATCATCAACAGCGTGGTCTTGCCGGCGCCATTGGGGCCGATCAGCGACGTCAGCCGCTGGGTTGGGAAATGCGCGCTCACCCCGGACAATACCGGCTTGGCGCCGTAACACTTGTGCAGATCGTGGACAGTGATCATGAGGCACCTCGGGTACGCACCATCAAGGCGAGGAAATAGGTGCCACACACCAGATTCACCAGGATGCCGACGGTGGTCTTGTAGTTGAAGACATGCTCGACCAACAACTGGGCGGCAATGAACACGGCAATGGCCACCGCGCTGCCCAGCGCCAGGGTGACCCGGTGCCGGAACGTGCCGGCCAGTGCGTAAGTGATGTTGGCGACGAACACGCCCATGAAGGCCGTGGGGCCTAGCAGGCTGGTCGACACTGCGACCAGGGCCGCGATCAGCGCCAGTTGCAGGCGTACCTGGCGTTGATAGTCCACGCCCAGGGAAATCGCCTGGTCGCGCCCCAGCGACAGCACATCGAGCAAGGGCAGGGTGCGGGCCAGCACTGCACACACCAGCGCGACCACGACCGCTGAGTACAGCAATACCCGAGGTTGCGGTCGGTTGAACGACGCCTGGGTGAAGCCTTGCAGCATCGAGAACTCGCCAGGGCTGACCTTGAGCTGCACGAACTGGGTGACCGTCGCCATGACCATGGTCAGCACCAGCCCGACCAGCAACAGGAAGTAAACGTTGCTTCTGCCGTCGCGAAACAGCCAGCGATGCAGTGCCCACGAGTAGCCAAGCATCACCAGCACCGCGAGCATAAAATGGCCATCGGTGCCCAGCACAACCAAACCCTGCACCCCCATGTACAGCACCAGCAGCGCGTGCAGCAGCAGGTAGACCGCTTCATAGCCCATCACCGCCGGTGTCAGGATGCGGTTGCCCGAGAGGGTCTGGAAGGCGATGGCGGAGCAGGCCACGCACACACCGCCGATGACCATGGCGGCCAGGCGGGCGAGGCGCTTGGGGATCACGTAGGCGAAATCCAGCCCCGCGTTGGCGAACACGAACAGCACGGCCAATGCGACCACGGCTAGCCAGACCGCGTGGCGGCGCATCATCGCTGCCTCCAGATGATCAAACCGAGGAAGATGAGGCCGCCGAGGCCGCCTGCGGTCAAGCCGATGGGCACTTCGAAGGGGTAGATGAGCAGCCGCCCGATGATGTCGCACACCAGCAAAAGCGCGGCGCCACCCAATGCCACGAGCGGCAGGGTACGGCGCAGGTTGTCGCCATGGCGCAGTGCAACCAGGTTGGGGATCACCAACCCGATAAAGGGGATGGCACCGACGGTGATGACGCTGACAGATACCGTGACCGCAACCAGCAGCAAGCCCAGGGCCACATTGGCGGTGTAGTTCAGGCCCAGGCTGGTGGCCATGCCTTCGCCCATGCCGACCACGGTAAAACGGTGCGCATACAGGTAGGTGACTGCGATGATCGGCAGGATCACAAAGATGATTTCGTAACGACCTTGCACCACCTTCGAGAAGTCACCCAGCAACCAGCCCTGCATGCTCTGCAGCAGGTTGATGCGGTAGGCGTAGAACTCGGCCAAGGCACTCAGTACGCCGCCATACATCAGGCCGATGACCGGTACCAGCACCGTGTTCTTGACCCGGATGCGGCGGATGATCGCGACGAACAGCAGGCTTGCCACGAAACAGAAGGCCAGGGCGAAGAGCATTCGCACCAGGGGCCCGGCCGCCGGTGCCAACCCCAGCGACAGCAGGATGCCAAGCCGGGCCGCATCCAGCCCGCCGGACGTGCTGGGCTCGACAAACCGGTTGCGTACGATCTGTTGCAGGATCACCCCGCACACCGCCAGGCCGATGCCGATCAGGACCAACGCCGCCAGGCGCGGCAGGCGGCTGGCAGTCAGGGTCAGCCAGGTATCGCCAGAGGGCTCGAACAGCGTGGTCCACGCCAGTTCACGGGCGCCCACCATCAACGAGGCAGCGCACAACAAGGCAAACCGCACAAGCCAGGACACGCGCATCAGCCGCGCTCCTCCTTCGCTGTTGCAGCGATGCGCCAGCCGCTCGCGGCATGGCGTTGCTCAAGGAACCTTGCGTAGCGACTGCTGACAACCCGCAATGCCGCAGGCGAACCTTGCTCGACCACCAGGCCGTCTTCGAGCACCACGATCTGGTCGGCCATGGCTACGGTGCTGAGCTGGTGGGCGATGACCACCAGCGTGCAGTGCCCACGCAGGCTGTTCAGGGTTTCGGCGATCACCGCCTGGTTCTGTGCATCGAGTGCGGCGGTCGCCTCGTCCACCAGCAGGATGGGCGCCTGCTTGATCAGCGCTCGGGCAATGGTGATGCGCTGGCGCTCGCCGCCAGACAGCCGGGCACCGCCTTCACCGACCTCGGTTTCCAGGCCGTGCGGCAGGCGCGCGATGATTTCGCTCACGCCGGCCAGGCGGGCGGCTTGCAGGAGCTCGGCGTCGCTGGCGTCGGGTTTGCCAATGCGGATGTTGTCGGCGATGCTGCCCTGGAACAGCCAGGTGTCCTGCAGCACCTGGCTGACGTTGCCGGTCAAGGTGGCGCTGCTCATCTGCCGCACGTCCACACCGCCCATCCGCACGCTGCCCTGGCTGGCATCGAAGAACCGCGCGATCAGGCGCAGCAATGATGTCTTGCCGGAGCCCGAGGCACCGACGATGGCCGTCATACTGCCCGCCGCGAACTGCAGGTTCACCTCGCGCAGCACATCGGGCCCGTTGGCCGTGTAGCGCAGGCTGACAGCGTGCAACGCGATCGAGGCATCGGCTGGCTGCAGGGGCGCATGCGGTTCCGGTAGCGGGGCAGCGGCCAGGATCTGCTCCACTTCCTTGAGCTGACCGTGGGCGCCACGCAAAATCTCGACATGGCTGGCGACGTCCAGTAACGGGTCGATGAAGCGGCAGGCCAACGCCAACGCGACGACTGCTGCGATGGCCTCCTGTGGCGCCAGCGGCGTGCCGAGATGACGGCTCAACCCCATGCCCGCCACCACCAGCAACAGGGCGAACGCGGCCTGTACGGCCCAGCTGTTGAGCAGTGCCGACAAGGACGAGCGGATGATCAGGCCGATGCCGCTGTTGCGCTGCCGTTCAAGGCTCTGGTCGAGCAGGCGGGTGCCGCCGCCGTGGCCATTGAAGGCTCGCAGCACCGATTGGGCGCGGGCAAACTCAACCATGCGCTGGCTGGATTCGGCGAAGTGGCGCGTAAACGCCTCGTCGGCCCGCCGCCCCAGGCGTGCGCTGAGCAGCATCACGGCGACCAGAAAGGGCAGCGTCAACAGTGCGACCAGGCCCATCGGAGTGTGCAGGGCAAACAGCCCAAGCACGATCACCAGCGGGGTTACGGCCCCGCTGACAAGCGGGGTGAATACGTGCGCCGGCAACTGCGCCACGGCCATCATGCCCTGGGTGATGACGTGCCCCAGCCGGGCAGTGTTGCCGGGGGTAAACCAGCTCAGGGGCAGTTGTGCAACATGCTCCCCTATGTGTTGGCGGGCACCCTGCAAGACGGCGACGGCGACCGCCACACCCGCCTGTTCGACGTGGCGCCGCCACGCCCAGCACACGGCCATGCCCACCACCAGCGCGGCGAGCCAACCTGACGCCCTGCGCACATCGCCGGCCAGCAGGTGCAGCATGACCGGCGCAAGGGTGGTGATGGTCAGGCCACTGAGCACCCCATACACAAGCGTCATCAGGGTGTAGCGACGAAACACCGGGGCGCTGTCGCCCAACAGTCGAATAAAAGTCTTCAGCATGCTGGCAACGCCTTTTTCACGGTGTGCGGGTAGCGGCCCAGGGCCCATAGCCGTGCATACAGCCCCTGGCGTGCGAGCAGTTCGGCATGACGGCCTTGTTCACGCACCGTGCCTTCGTCCAGCACCAGAATCTGGTCAGCGTGCATCACCGTATCGAGCCGATGTGCGATGACCAGCAGGGTGCGCCCTATGGCAAAACGCGATAGGGCGTTCTGGATCGCCGCTTCGCTTTCGGCATCGGCGGCGGCGGTGGCCTCGTCGAGCACCAGCACAGGCGGGTCGAGCAGCACTGCGCGGGCGATGCTCAAGCGCTGCTGTTCGCCACCGGACAGCAGCGCGTCTTCGCCGATGACCGCGTCATAGCCACGCGGCAGCTGCAGGATGCGCTCATGAATGTTGGCCACGCGCGCGGCGGCTTCAACCTGCGCGCGGGTGGCAGATGGCCGGCCCAGCGCGATGTTGTCGGCCACGCTGGCATGGATCAGCCGCACTTCCTGCAGCACAAAACCGATGTGCTGGTACAAATCGCTCGTCGCCATGTGCCGCACGTCGACGCCGCCCAGGGTGATACGCCCGGCGTCGGGGTCGAAAAAGCGCAGCAGCAAACGGGCCAGGGTCGACTTGCCCGCGCCGGAAGGGCCGACGATGGCCGTGGTGGTGCCGGGGGGCAGGGTAAAGCTGACGTCGGTGAGCACATCGTTGCCCGGTGCATAGGCATGGCGCAGCCGTTCTACGCGGATCTCACAACCGCTTGGCCGCTGGGGGCAGGCCGCTGTCGGCAGGACCGGTGTGTCGAGCAAGGCCAGAACCCGCTGAGCTGCGCCGGCCGCGTTGTTGAGGTCGTGGGTGATGTAGTGCAGCAATTGCAGGGGCGCGCACAGGCCTGGCGTCACCAGCGCGAATGGCAGTACCTCTATCGGCTCGATCCAGCCCATGGCAACGAACAGGGTGCCGAACAGAAGGACCACACCCAGCACGGTCACAGGGGCGATCATGGCGTTGGCCTTGGCCATCGACGCCACCAGTGGGCGGGTGAATTGGGTGAAGGCCTGGGCAAAGGCATCGACGGCGGCGCGATAGCGGTCCTGAGCATTGCCTTGGCTGCCGAACGCCTTCACCAAGGGCATGCCATTGACGAATTCGACCACGGCATCATCGATGCGCGTCATGCCGGCGACCAACCCGTCCATGTGCTTTGCGCTGGCCTTCATGGCCCGGCGCAGGAACAGGAAGAAACCAGGGAAGGGCAGCAGTGCGACGATTGCCAGGCGCCAATCCATGGCAAACAGGTACACCACCGAAACCAGCACGGCACCCACGGCGCGACCCAGTGTGGTGTAGAAGTGCGCGGTCAGGCTGTGCAGTGTGCCGATGTCGTCCTGCATCGCGCGTTTGACTTCGCTCGATGCGCGTTCGCTGAACCAGCCAAGCGGTACCTGCATCAGGCGCTGCCCGACGGCCACGCGCAGGTGGTGAGTGATGCGGTTGTCTGCCAGGTGCGCCAGCAACTCGCCTGCCGTGATCAGGGTCATGCCCGCAAACAGGCTGGCCACGCTGGCGAAAACGACCCCGCCAATGGCAGAAGGCGAAGAGGTGTCAGTCAAGGCCATCCGTGCGATTTGCGCGATACCGGCCAGCGGTACCAGCGTGAGCATCGAGCCAATCGCCGCCAGTATCGCAGCGGCGACCAAGCGGCCACGGATAGGGGCGAGCACGCGGCTGATGGGGCTGCGCGCCTGGGTGGAGGCAAGGGCAGCATCGGGGGAGGGCGGTGAGCTATCGGGCATGAAACAGGCCTGGCAATCTGCAAATTAATTAGTTGCATGACTATAAACTAATTTGCGAAAAGCAGACAAGACGGCTACAAGACTGACTTCACAAAGCCTGGAGTACCCCATGGAACCGCCACAACGATCTGCCGGACGCGGGCGCCCTCGTACCATCACCCGTGAACGGATTGCTGACGTGAGCATCGCCATCGGCCTGCCAAACCTCACATTCGTCGGTGTTGCTGCCGCCTTGGGGGTCAGCCATATGGCGCTGTACAAGCACGTGCCGAACATCGAAGCGCTCAAGTGCCTGGTGGCTGAAGAGATCTTTCAACGCTGGGAGATCCCCCAGGCGTGCGGCGATTCACGGCAAGGCCTGCAGGCGTACCTGACCCGTTTCGCCGCGTCGGTGCAGGCGTTCGTCAAGACGCACCCGGGGCTGACACCCTATGTCATTCGCAGGTTGGCAGCGACGCAGTCGATGATCGGCAAGATCAGCGATCATCAAGCGCATATCGCCCAGGCCTACGGCCTGACCCACGAGCAGGCGCGCTGGCTGCTGTCCACGGTGGCCTTCCATGGGTTCGCGGTTGCCGACACGGTGTACACGGTCACTGGGCGCGAGCCAGTACTGGAAGCTGACCGCGCAGGGGAAGAGTCAGAGATGGAAGATGAATTGTTCGAAGGCATGCAGGCGTTGATCGTTGGTGTGCTGGTACTGCTGGAGCAGCGGGTGGGCAGCCCGCTCGGCTGATTTGCATGATGTCCCTGCATACGGGTCAGTTCGGTGTGCTGGACGGTGTCCGCAAGGTCGCGCACCGAGCCGGCTTGGCAAACCGGGCGTGCAGTTGCACCAGCGCCACGCCTGACAGGATCAGGCCTGCTGCAACCCATGATGTTGCAGTGACCGGCTCTCCCAGCCATGCGCCGATCAGCAGTGCGACCACGGGCGGAATGTACGTCACCGCCGAGGCCGCCAATGCGCCAAAGGCATCGACGATGAAATAGTACGCAAGGTAAGCCGCACCCGTACCCAGCAGGCCCAGCCCGATCACCAGGCCAACCCAGGCGTGTGTGTCGGTAAACACTGCACCTATGCCATTGAGCGGCGTTACCACCAGTAACATCACCAACGCCAGGCCGATCTGATAGCTGGTCAGTGCCGCCGCAGGTAGCCCCAATGGGCTGACGAAGCGCTTTGCATAAACGAACGAGCATCCCACGCTCAACGCCCCGAAAATCATGTAGCCGATGCCTGCAGGGTTGACGGCACCCTGTGCTGACCAGGGTTTGGCCACCAGCAGAATGCCTGCAAAGCCCACCCCGATCCCCAAGGTCTTGATGGTGTTGAGCGGCTCGCTGCGCAAAAACAGCCAGGCACACAGAAAGGTGAACAGCGGTATCGCGCCGCCGAGCATGCCAGCGATCCCCGTATCGAGCAGTGCCGTGCCTTTGGCGAAGGCAAAGTAGTAGACGGCGGTCGCGAGCAGCGACATCACCAGGAAGTGATGGGCGTGCCGCCAGTGCTCACGCCGCAATGCCTTGGTCGCCAGTGCGTAAAGCAGCACCGGCACAAAACCGAACAACACACGCAGCAGGGTAATCTGCAGGGGCGAGATGAGCTGGGCAGCCCATTTGACGAACATGAAGTTGCTCCCCCAGACGACACCGAGGAAGACAAAAGCAGCGATAGCGGTTTTTTTCATGGCAGGACCCTTTTAAGGATAAAGGATTTCTACTGGCGGGGGTCCTTACAGAGTTTCAAGGGGCTTGCCTCGACGCAGCGGAATGTTACAGCTTGCTTAGGCTATCAATGCTGCGTCGAAACAAGAGAGCCATGTTAACTTTTACTGCTCGATAGAATTTCCATTGTCACGGCAGGGGCTGATCAGCTCAGATCGCCTTCGATGATGATCAGCTCGCGAGGCGCCGCGCGCAGTGCAAACGCTTTGGCTTCTGTATAGGCGGGGTCGTCATAGCAAGCTTTTGCCTGGGTATAGCTGGCGAACTCGACCGCCAGTACACGGCTGCTGGTGTGCGACTCCACCAGCGCACCTGGGGCAAGCTGCTTGAGCGTTGCGCCGTACTTTGCTGCAATAGGCCCCCACAGCCGGCCATATTCCTGCCGGGCCTCTGTGTCGGTGACTGTGGCGCCCAAGATGATCCAGTAACCCTTCATCGTCATTCCTCGTGGTTTATCCCGGCAGCGAAGTGCTGTACCACTGTAAAACCGGTGTTCGCCCGCATGCCATCATGGATCGGCCAAAGAATGTGATGCTGTTCGCCGCCGGGGTTTGGCTCAGGTAAGCTCATGTTCGGGCAGCGCAATTACCAGGGAGGTAACGATGCCGCCACTTACCGATGAGCATGTGCTGGCCATCGCGCAGGAAAACCCCGTCAACCGGGCCTTGCTTTCGCTGTTGCCCACGCTGGGCATTCCTCACTGCATGCTGACTGCCGGATGCCTGTTCCAGACATTCTGGAATCACCAGGCCGGGCAGGCGGCAGAATGGGGTATCAAGGATTACGACATCGCCTATTTCGATGAAGACCTTTCATGGGAGGCCGAGGACAGGGTGATTGCGCGGGTTCAACAGGCCTGCGCCCACCTTGGCGTCAATGTGGAGGTCCGCAACCAGGCCCGCGTGCACCTGTGGTACGCCTCTAAATTCGGCGCCGCTTACCCTCAACTGCAACGGGTAACCGATGGCATCGACCGCTACTTGATCCAGTCGACCTGCCTGGGCGTGGATGTGTACACCGGTGCGCTGTACAGCACCCATGGCCTGGACGACCTGCAGCACAATGTGCTAAGGCCCAACACATTGAACCGGCAGCCTGATTTGTTCGAGCAAAAAGCGGCCAGCTACCGGGAACGCTGGCCGTGGTTGAAGGTGGTTTGCTGAGCGATCTGTTCATCAAGGGTGGTCAGCAAGTTTGAGCCACTGCGCGTAGGTGATACAGCTGATGTGTTCGGTACGATAGTCCTGAAGGAAGGGGTTGTATTTGTTTTCTTCGGTGTGGTGATGGCGGAACCCACATTTGGATTGGGCGGCATAGGACTGCGTGTTGTCAGCAAAATAGCCGCACCAGAGCGCCTTGAGTTTCAAGGTTTCGAACCCATGCCGCATGACTTCGCGTACGGCCTCGGGGATCAGCCCTTTGCCCCAGTACGGCACGCCGATCCAGTAGGCGATTTCGCCTTCCTGTTCACTGATCTGGAAGTTGCTGTTGCCCCCGATGAGAATGCCGACACAGCCGACTGCACGGCGATTTTCCTTCAGTTCGACTGCATACACTTCGGGGTGGTTGAAGACGGTGCGGATGATCTCGGCACTGTTCTGCACACTGGTGTGCGGGGGCCACCCCGCGATGGGGCCGATGCGCTCGTCCTTGGCAAACTCGTACAAGTCAGCGGCATCGGCTTCCTGCCAAGGGCGCAGCAGTAGCCGTTGTGTTTCAAGTTTCATGTCCTGTGCTCATCCTGGGTTGCTTGGGGAGTGACAGGGTAGTGGGCGGCACCTCATCGGTATACGTCAGTACCTCGGCGGTTTCGGTACTTTTCGAAACTACCGGGGCGGGCAGTGGTAAGCTCTATGCCGTTTAAGCGGGCAGCGTCGAGCCACTATGCAGCACATTCCGAAACTGGTTACACCTGACGATCTGATACGGCTGGGGGACACCACGCTCGCCGAGGGGGTGGGCGTACCGCTGTCTTTCGGCCATGCCTACATAACACTGCTGGTTTGCCTGTCTGGTAGCGCCTGTTTTGCGCTCAACTTCAAGGAGCGGGTAGTCAGACGCGGTGATCTGCTGGTGCTGGCTGAGGACACCATCGCCTTGCTCAAGCGTCGCTCACGCAGCTTCAAGGCATTTTTCTGCCTCATGCCCAAAGCGTTTGCAGCGGAAGTGGCTTACCAGCTGCCCAACCCCCTGTTCGTCTTTTTGCATGATCACCCTCATTGCGTGCCAGCCAAAGAGGACAGGCCGCTGTTGGAGGGCTGGTTGGCGCAAATGCGCGATATTGCGCGGTGCTGCCCAACGTACCGGCACATCATGCTGCGCAATCAGCTGCAAAACCTGTTTCTTAAGATCGCCGAACAGCTTCCGGCTCACTATCAGGGCGGCAGGCAATTCAGCCGTCAGGAAACACTCAGCTGGCGTTTCTGGGACTTGGTAGGCAAGCACTGCACGCGTTACCGCGAGGTCAAGTTTTATGCCGATGCGCTCAACATCACGCCGTTTTATCTGTCGCAGCTCAGCAAAACGTTTTTCAATGACACCCCGAAAGGCTTGATCGACCGCCAGGTGACCTTGGAGATCAAAGCCCTGCTTTCATACAGCACCCTGGCGATAGGCCAAATAGCGGACGCGCTCAACTTCGCCGACGCGTCTTACTTGTGCCGTTATTTCAAGCGCCAGACCGGGGTTTCGTTGTCCCACTATCGCAGGCAGGAGGATCAGTGTGGTTGAGGTCAAACGTGTTTTGTTCTGTGGGCGAGCGGCGAAGGCTGTGATAATGGGGGCAATCACAAGAGCCATGCCATGCTGACCATCTCTAATAACGTGCATCTGCCAGATGCCGACATCGAACTGACCTACATCCGCGCGCAAGGCGCAGGTGGGCAGAATGTCAACAAGGTGTCCAGCGCCGTGCACCTGCGCTTCGACATTCCCGCCTCGTCGCTGCCCGAGTTTTACAAGGAGCGGCTACTGGCGCTGCGTGACAGTCGCATCACCGGCGACGGCGTGTTGATCATCAAGGCCCAACAGTACCGCACCCAGGAGCAGAACCGCGCTGACGCACTGGCGCGTCTTGCCGAGTTGATCATCACTGCCGGCAAGACCGAGAAGAAACGCCGTCCCACCAAGCCGACCCTCGGCTCGAAGACCCGCCGCCTCGAAGGAAAAGCCAGGCGCAGCACTGTCAAGGCGGGGCGGGGCAAGGTGGAGTTCTAGGGCTGCATCCGAAGGGGTATTATCCTGCTTGGACACGACAAGGACGACGACCATGCAAGTGCGCAAGCTGACCCACGATGACCTGCCCCACACCAGCGCCCTGTGCCTGGACGCATTCATGCAGGCCGTTGCACCCTCGCTGTCGGCAGAGGGGGTGGCAACTTTCGCCAAGGTGGCCGCGGCGCAGGCGTTTGCCGAGCGCATGGACGGCGACAACCTGATGCTGGTCTGTGTTGCGCAGGGGGCGATCGCGGGGGTGATCGAGCTCAAGGAAGGGCGCCATGTGGCGATGCTGTTCGTCGCACCCGGTTGGCAACGCCGGGGTGTCGGCACGCGCCTGATGGCCGCGGCACTGGAGCAGGCGAGGGAGGCGGTGGTAACGGTCAGCGCATCGCTGCCTTCGGTGGCTGCCTACCAACGCTACGGATTTGTGTTGGCGGGGGACGTCGGCGAATACGCCGGGCTGGTCTATCAGCCGATGGAAAAGCGCCTGCCTTGATCATCGAATGGCCGCTTGTGCCTGGTGCACAGGCAGCTCGACCCTGAACGTGGTGCCCACGCCGACCTCGCTGTGCACGTGGATCTCGCCGCAGTGGCGCTTGATGATGCCGTAGGACAGCGACAAGCCCAAGCCGGTGCCCTGGCCGACCGGTTTGGTGGTGTAGAAGGGGTCGAAGATCTTCTGCAGGCTCTGCGCAGGAATGCCGCAACCGTTGTCGGCCACTTCGATCCACACCTTGTCGTTGGCGCAACCGGTGCGCACGGTGATGGTGCCACGTTCCGCGCCCATGGCCTGGGCGGCATTGACCACCAGGTTCATGATCACCTGGTTGATTTGTGACGCCAGGCACTCGACCTCCGGCAACACACCGTATTGCTTGACCAGGTCGGCCTTGTACTTGAGCTCACTGGCCACGATGTTCAGGGTCGAGTCGATGCCTTGGTGCAAATTGGCCCATTGCCAATCCTGGTTGCTATCGACCCGGGAGAAATCCTTGAGGTCCCTGACGATCTGCCCGACACGGCTGATGCCGTCCTTGGACTCACTGATCAGCAGTGGAATATCCTCGAGGATGTACTCAAGCTCTATTTCGCTGCGCAGTTGCACCAACCCTGCCTTGAGCGTCGCTGTGTCGATGGCCGTCTCTGCGTCCTGGTAGGCCTTGAGCATGTCATGCAAGCGGCTGAAGTAGCTGTCCAGCGCCCCCAGGTTGGAGGACACAAAACCGATCGGGTTGTTCACCTCATGGGCGATACCTGCGGCCAGTTGGCCGAGCGAGGCGAGTTTTTCTGATTGCACCAACTGGCTTTCGAGCAGTTTGCGCTCGTCGATCTCGCGCTGCAGCGCCGCGCTGGCCTCGGTCAGCGCCTGGGTACGGCGTGCGACCCGTTGTTCCAGTTCGTCGTTGGCGACCACCAGGGCGCGGTTGACCCGGTTGATCTCGCCGAAGCTGCGCAGCAGCCACACCGCCATGTACAGCAACAGCAAGACCAGCAGGGTGGAGAACACCAGCAAATACAAGTGGTAGCGCTGGTTGACCAGGATTGCCGCACGTTCGTCGCGATCGAGCATCACGGCAATGGCATCCAGGTGCCCTGCGACTGGCACTGCCCCGATCTGCTCAAGCAATTGATTGACCTTGGGTTGCTCGCGCAAGATCAGCGCAATGTGGTTGCTGAGGGTGTCGATGGGCGCATGGAACGCCAGCGGCAGGCGCTCTTTGTTGACCGCCAGCTTGTTCAAACCGACGAGTATGTCGGCTGCCTTGTCATCCGTGGTCATCTGGGCGAATTCCAGGCTGCTGAGCATCAGGTCGTAGGTGTCGGTAGAAATGGTGTGCAGGCGTAGCGCATCGGTATCGGCCAACTGGCCCAACTGCGCCTGGATGCTATCGGCAGCGGCGGGCAGAAACGCCAGGGAGTTGCGCAGCACGGCGTTATGCGACTTGAAGCGCTCGACGTGTAGCGCCTTTTCGTCGAATGCCTGCTGGTAATCGGCGTAGGCCTGACGCCAGGCAGGGGTGTCACCGTGCTTGTGCCGGGTTTCGATGCTTTCGAATGCCCGCCACAGGCGTTTCATCTCGACCACGGGCGAGACCAGCGGGTCGTAGTTGTAGTTGATGGTCGTGCGGGCTTTGAGTATTTCGTTTTCCCATTGCGAGTCGTTTTGCTTGATTTGCCGAATCAGGTCACGGGCCTGGGCGTAGGTACCGCTCTCATCGGCCTTGGACATCAGGTACAGGTAGATCAGTACCGAGGCCAGCAGCGCGGCGCTGGTGGCCAACAACAGCAAGCTGCGGGGGCGGGTCAGCCTCATAGTGGTTTGCCCTCCCATTCACCGGTCAGGGTTTTGAGAAACTCAATGATCAGGGCTCTGTCTTCGGCGCTTGCCGTTCGCCCCAGTTGGTAGCGGAACATGACATCCACCGCCGCTTCCAGGGTCGGCGCCGAACCATCGTGAAAGTAGGGTGCGGTAACCGCGACATTGCGCAGGCTGGGCACTTTGAACACGTGCCGGTCTTCTTCATCGCCGGTAACGTTGAAGCGCCCCTGGTCGGCCGTGGTCGGGTTGCCGCGGTCGTTGAAGTAATCGCCCAGCACGCCGAACTTCTGCAGCATGTTGCCACCGATATTGACGCCTTGGTGGCAGGCAATACAGCCGTATTCCTGGAAGCGCTGGTAACCGTGTTTTTCTTCCTTGCTGAGGATTTCGGTGTCGCCTTGCAGGTAGCGGTCAAAGCGCGAGCCAGGGGTCAATAGCGTGCGTTGGTAGGTGGCCAGCGCGTCCTGGATGGTGTGCTCATCCACCGCTTTGCCATAAGCCTTGGCAAAGCGTGCGCGGTAGCTTGGGTCTGCGCCAATGCGCTGGACCACCACCGCCCAGTCACTGCCCATTTCGCTTGGGCTCTGGACCACCAGGTGGGCCTGGTCTTCGAGGGTTTGCGCACGGCCATCCCAGAACTGGCGAAAATTCAGGCTGGCGTTGAACACGCTGGGAGTGTTGACCGGCAACGGTTTGCCATCGACCCCGAGCGAGCGCACTTGGCCGTCGGCGCCGCCTTGGTCAAGCCGGTGGCAACTGGCACAGGACAGGCTGGCGTTACTCGACAAGCGCGGGTCATTGAACAGCGAGCGGCCCAACTCGACCCGCTGCGGTGCCAGCACAGGTACTGCCGGCAATGGCGTGAGGGGCCCGCCTATGGCTTGTGCCAGGCCAATCGAAGGCATCAGGAACACCAGCACGCCTGCGCACTTACGAAATTGCCGGGGGTTAGGCATCGGGCAACCCTCCTTGGTAACAATGCGCTATGCCGCTGAGAATAGTCAGTACCGTGCGCTATCGCTAACCACTGGGGCAAATGTCATCTAGCCTTTGATCAAGGATCAGCTGAGCATCAGGTGCACGGAGGGGGCCATGGAACAATCAGTGAAGGACGAGGTAGCCGATAGAGCGGTGGTGCTGCTGGTTGACGACGAGAGCTCGATTCTCAATAGCCTGCGCCGCCTGCTGCGCGGCCAGCCCTATGATGTGCTACTGGCTGAAAGTGGCGCGCAGGCCCTTGAACTGCTTGAACAGCGCCCAGTCAACCTGGTGATCAGCGATGCACGTATGCCGGGCATGGATGGCGCCACCTTGCTGGCGCAGGTCAATCAGCGCTTTCCCGGCACCTTGCGTATCCTGCTGACCGGTTATGCCGACATGAACACGATCGCCAAGGCGATCAACGACGGCCATATTCATCGCTACATCAGCAAGCCCTGGAATGATGAAGAGATGCTGGTGACCGTGCGCCAGGCCCTGGCTTTCCAGTATTCGGAAAGCGAGCGCCGGCGCCTGGAGGACCTGACCCAGGTACAGAACCAGCAGCTCAAGTTGCTCAACGCCAGCCTTGAGCAGCGTGTAGCGGCGCGCACCGCCGAGTTGCAGCAAACCGCCGACATGCTTGACCTTGCCTATGAAGAGCTCAAACGCAGTTACGTGACCGGCACGGAGGTGTTTTCGCTGCTGGCCAACCTGCGCCTGCCCAGGCCCAAACAGACCAACCGGCAAGTCATCGAACTGATTCGTGTGTACTGCACCCGCCATGGCCTGGACGAGGCCAGCAGCCGCGACTTGACCATGGCCGCCGCGCTGTACAACATCGGCAAGATGAGCTGGACCGACAGCATGCTGACCTGCCCGGTAGACCTGCTGCCGCTTAGCGAGCGCGACCTGTACCGGTCGTACCCGAAACAAAGCGAATCGCTGGTGATGACCCTGGAGCCGATGAAAGAAGCGGCGCAACTCATCCTGCACCATCAGGAGCGTTGGGATGGCAGCGGCTTTCCCGACCATCTCAAAGGCGAGGCTATCCCCCTTGGGGCGCGTTGGTTGAAGCTGGCAGTGGACTTCATCGAATTGCAACGCGGCCTGGTGCTGGAGCGGCAGATGAACAGCGATGAAGCATTGATGTACATCCGCAAATACGCAGGGAAGCTGTATGACCCAGGGCTTGTGGAGGATTTCGTCAAGGTCTGCGCTCAGTTCCTCAGCGATGTGACCCTGGCCGACCCGACGGTCCAGGCCCTGGGCACCCGGGAACTGGCCGGCGGCATGGTCCTGGTGCGCAACCTCAATGCTGATAACGGCATGCTGTTGCTCAATGCCGGCAAGGTGCTGAGTGCGGCGTTGGTGGAAAAGCTGATCGCCTTCGAGGAAATGGAAGGGGCCAAGTACAGTGTTTTCGTGAAAGTCCCTGAGGTGCTTGCCCTGAGCCAATCGTAGCCAGACAGCACATTGAGCGATGCCGTGGCTGAACGATTGGCCTCAGGTGCGGGCTCTGCTTAGCTTAGGTTTTGTACGAAAAGTATGGTCATCCATCGTTGTGGGAGCGGGCTTGCCCCGCGATCTGCCGCAACGCGGCAGCAAAGCCTGAATTCGCGGCGTCTTTGCACCATTTGATATCGGGTACAGGAGCGCTTCGCACTCCATCGCGGGGCAAGCCCGCTCCCACAAAACTTTTCGTACAGCGCCTAGAAGCTGTACTTGAAGCTCGTCATTACATTGCGCGGCGTGCCATAAACGCCGTACAGGCCGGGTTGGCTGTAGTACGCGCGATCAAACACGTTGTTCAGGTTCACCGATGCACTCAAGTGCTGGTTGATGTCGTAGCGCGCCATCAGGTTGGTGACTGCGTAGCTGCCTTGGCTGAAGGTGTGCAGGTCGGCGCCGACCTTGCTCTGCCAGTTCACCCCGCCGCCGAGGGTGACCTTGTCCAGCGGCCCGTGCAGCCGGTAGCTGGTGAAGGTTTTGAAGCTGTTGCGCGGCAAGTTGGTGTTGATGCGCTGGTCGTCGGCATCGGTGGTTACCGAATAGGCGTAACCGGCGGACGCTTGCCAGCCTTCGGCCAGCTCGCCGTTCAGCTCCAGCTCGATGCCCTTGGAGGTGGTGTCTTGTTCGGCGCTGTAGACGTTGTCGTGTTGCCAGATGGCCAGGTTGTCCTGCTCCAGCTTGAACACCGCGAGGCTGGAGTTGAGCTTGCCATCGAGGTGGGTGCCCTTGATGCCGATCTCGTAGCCCACGCCTTCCATGGGGTCGAGCGGTTTGTTGCTCTCGTCGGTAACCCACGACCCTTGCGGGTTGAAGATCTTGGTGTAGCTGGCGTACAGCGACCAGGTGTCGTCGAGGTCGTAGACCACGCCGGCGTAAGGGATGAATACGCCGTTTTCTTCGCGATTCACGTGGGTTTCTTCGCCGCCATAAGGCCTGTCCGAAGTGTCGCGTTTCCAATTGATCAGGCGGCTGCCGACAATCAGGCTGAGGTCGTCGGTTACGCTGAAGCGCGAGGTCAGGTAAGCCGCATACTGGTCTTCGTCGATCGACGACTTGCCGCTTTCGACAAAGGCCGGTTTGGCCGACTTGCCATCCCAGGTGAAGAGGTTGTCGATGGCACCTGCGGGTGAGCCCGCGTAGTCATAGCGCCAGCCGCCCCAGCTCGGGGTGTTTTCCCGGTACTGGGACAAGGTCATGCCGGTGATCAGCTCATGCTCGCGACCGAACAGGCCGAACGGCCCGGTCACGTACACGTCGAGGTTGTCCTGGCGGGGTGTGCCAGAGAAACGTACCGGCAATTGCGACAGGCCGCTGCCATCGGGTTTCAACTCACCCATGGCAAAGTTGAACAGCTCGTCGAACTGGTTCTCGGCATGGGTGAGTTCGATCTTGCCGCTCCAGCCGTTGCCCAGTTGCTGCTCGATGGAGGTAAAGAAGCTGGTTTGCTCGTGATCGTTGTATGACCAGTCTGGTGCGGCATTGAGTGAACGCTTGAGGTCGGTACGGCCACCGGTTGAGAAGCGCGTGGGCAGGCCGGAGCGCAGCGGCGAGTCGATGTCGCTGCGCAGGTAACTGAAGCCCATGGTCAGCAGCGTGTCTTCGCTGAGGTCGAACTCGGTAATGCCGTACATCAGCTGCGACTGCTGGTTGTAGCGGTCAATCCAGGCTTTCTCGGTTTTGTAATCGGCGACGAAGCGCCCGCGGATGTTGCCGGTTTCGGTCAACGGCCCGGACACATCGAAACCTGTGCCGTAACGGTCCCAGTTGCCGGCCTCGCCGGTGATGCTGGCCTGGGCTTCGGCGGTCGGGCGCTTGCGGATCAGGTTGATCGTCGCCGAGGGGTTGCCCATGCCGCTGATCAGGCCGGTGGCGCCGCGCACGATTTCGACACGGTCGTACATCGCCATGCTCTGCGAGTAGTTGTCCAGGCGGGTACTGGTAGGCACACCGTCGACCTCGTAGTTCTGGATGGCAAAGCCGCGCGACCAGTACGAGTCGCTTTCCGAACCCAGGCCATCGCGCACCACGGTGATGCCTGGGGCTGCCTCCAGTGCGTCGGTGAGGTTGGTCAGGCGCTGGTCATCCAGGCGCTGGCGGGTCATGACCGTCAGCGATTGGGGGGGCTCGCGTGGCGTGAGGTTAAGGCGCGTCGAGCTGCTCGACGAGTAGGTGGTGTAGAGCCCGGTACCTTCGGTGGTCGAGCCTGGCGCCTTACCCGAAATGGACACCGCACTCAGCTCCAGGGCACCTGTGGCACTGGCTTGCAGCGAATAGTTGCCGTTGGCGCCGCGGCTGGCCTCAAGCCCCGTGCCCGCGAGCAGTATCGCCAGGCCCTGATCGACATCGAAGTGGCCATGCAGCCCGGTCGTGCTGCGGCCCTCGGTCAATGAGGTGGGGTAGGACAGCAGAATGTGCGCGGTCTGGCCGAAGCGGGCCAATGCCGGTGCCAGGGGGCCTGCGGGGATGTCGAAGTCGGCCTGCGCCTGTTCGGCGGCCGTGACCCAGCCGGGCATCAGCAGCGGGGCGCTTGCGCTCATGCAGGCGATGCCCTGGACCACTGCGCCGGCGAGTTTTTGCGTGACGGATAATTGCCAGCCCTGGCGTTTGCGTGCGGTGCGATTCACGAGTGTTCCCCCATTGATTTGAAGATCTGAGGGTTAAGTCTCGTGAGACGCGAAATCGGACCACCCCGGCGCAACTTTTTTTGCGTCAGGCCATTCGCGGCTTCAAGGTGACCCAGTAGCGGGTGAAGTGCTGCACGTCGAGTTGCAAGGTTTCTGCCACGGCGGCAATGATCTTTTCGGTGTTATCCAGTGGGAACGTGCCAGATACCCGGAGGCTCGCCAAGGCAGGGTCGCAGGCCAGGTGCCCACGGCGATAGCGGCTCACGTCTTCAAGAAACGCCGCCAGGCGCTGGCCTTGGGCAACCAGCATGCCCTGGCTCCAGGCGGGGAGGGTGGGGGCCACGGCCTGCCGGGCCAGCAAACCCTGGCGGGTGAAGCTGGCCTGCTCCCCGGCCCCCAGCACGAGGGGCGAATCGGCTTGCAGGGCAGGCCGGACCGACACCGTGCCCTGATAAACGCTGACTTGGGTAAGCGGGCTGTGCAGCCGCACATTGAACTGCGCCAGCGTCGATTCGAGGCGGCCATGCACGGTGTCCACCCACAGCGGGCGGCTGTCGGCGAGGGCGGGGCGGGTGATCAGCATCTCGCCGCGCAGCAGCCTCAGGCGCCGCGCCTGGTGGTCGAATGCCACATCGAGGGCGCTGTCAGTGTTCAGTTGCAACTGGGTGCCATCGGCCAACGTCAGGCGCCGTTGTTCGCCGATGCGGCTGTGGTAGTCCGCGCGCCAGTCCTGTACCAACGCAGCGTCTTTCAGGTACCAGGCGCCCGAACCCGCAGCCAGTAGCAGCGACAGTTGCTTGAGCGCATTGCGCCGTGATTGCTGTGGCCTTAGTGCCGCGTGGGCCAAAGGGCGTTGGCCTGGGCTGCGCATATCGTGCATGCGCTGGGCGAACACCTGAGTCCGCTGCCAGGCGTGTTCATGCAGCGGGTGCGCCTGGCGCCAGCTCATGCAGGCGGCCAGGGTGGCAGCCGTGACGGCCGGTTCCTGCAGTTCGAGGTGCCAATGCATGGCCTGCTCGGCCACTTCGCCAGGGATTGACGCGTTCATGGCAGGTCCAGGCTGTCATCGAGCATGATGCACAGCGCACCTGCCTTGACGATGTAGCGCTTGACTGTGGTGATCGACACGGCCAGGCGCTCGGCGATCTCGGCGTGCCCCAGGCCATCTACCTGCGACAGCAAAAACGCCTCACGCACCGGACGCTCCAGGCCATCGAGGGCGGCATCGAGGGCTATCAGGGTTTCCAGCAGGATTGCCTGGGTTTCCAGGCTTGGCGCCACTTGCTCAGGCAGCGTCGCCAGCGCTTCAAGGTAGGCGCGCTCAAGCTTTTGCCGGCGGTAATGGTTGCACAACACGCTCTGCGCCACCTTGGCCAGAAAGGTGCGTGGCGCGTGCAACTGTGGCACCTGCTCTTTGTTCAACAGCCGGATGAAAGTGTCTTGCGCCAGGTCCGCTGCGTGTTGCGAGCAATTGAGACGCTGCCTGAGCCAACGCGTCAACCAACTGTGCTGTTGGCGGTAGAGCAGGGCGACATCGCACATCAGGGGTTCGGGGGATGGGAGCATGGAGTGCGGCCGCCGCAGGGGTTATTGTTGCAAACGATAATGCTTATCATATATACGTGCCGGGGAGCCCTACAACAGCAGCACGCACTCAACGCCCTGGCCGCATCTGGTCCGATATAAAACTGCTGAGAACCTTGAAGGCGCACACTCGAAGTAGCTCAGGACTTCTGAGCATTGAGAGGTGTGTATGACCACTGGCAAGCGCGTCACGGATATCGATGCCCCAGGTGTTGAACCTGGGCGAGACGAAGACTGGCCAACCGGGAAAGACGAAGACGATAGCGAGGATGAAAAACGTGCAAGGCCGGAAGATCGCGATGACTACCTCGACGATCAAGCGCCCAGGGAGAGCGAAAAAGGTTCAGGCCGTCCCGACCCCTCCAGAGCCTCTGCGGCCGAGCGTTACAGCTATCAGCCAAAGCAGAAGATCAGGCCTTAGGCCCGACGGGCCTGCGGCGCGGCCCTCAACAAATGCGCGACGCGCGACCGGCGCACTGTGATTGCTTATACAAGAGGGGTCAGGCGCCTATGGCTGACCCCGCCGTGGCACAGGCTGCTGTTCACAGGCGTTCTCCAAAATGCCCCGCCACGTTCAGCGCGCTGAGCACGCCGTCTTCGTGGAAGCCGTTGCCCCAATAGGCACCGCAGTAATAGCTGTGCTGGCGGCCCTGCAGCTCGTTATGGCGGGCCTGGGCGGCCAAGGCTGCCAGGCTGTACTGGGGCTGGGCATAACTGAAATGTGCAAGGACCTGTGCCGGGTCTACCTGCGCGGTCTGGTTGAGGCTCACGCAGAAGGTCACTGGCGCATCGATGCCCTGCAGGATGTTCATGTTGTAGGTGAGTGCGGCGGGCGCCTGCTCGACGCCCCCCAGGCGGTAGTTCCAGCTGGCCCAGGCTTTGCGCCGGCGCGGCAGCAGGCGGGTGTCGGTGTGCAGCACCACGTCGTTGCTGGCGTAGGTGAGGGTACCCAGCACCACGCGCTCGTCTGCACTGGGCGCCTCCAGCAGGGCCAAGGCCTGATCGCTGTGGCAGGCGAACACCACCTTGTCGAAGCGCTCGGTGCCGGCGGCGCTGCTCACGGCCACGCCAGCGTGATCACGGCTGACCCGTGCAACCGGGCAATTGCAGCGGATACGCTTGGCAAAGGGGCGGCACAACGGCGCCACGTAGCTGCGCGAGCCACCCTCGATTACCCGCCATTGCGGGCGCTGGTTGACCGACAACAGGCCGTGATTGCGGCAGAAACGCACGAAGAACTGCAGCGGAAAACCCAGCATGTCGGCGCGTGACATCGACCAGATCGCCGAACCCATGGGCACGATGTAGTGGTTGATGAAGCGCTGCCCATAACCCTGCGCCCGCACGTAACTGCCAAGGGTGGTGTCCTCATCGATGCGCTGGTTGTCGAGGTCGGCAAGGGCCTGGCGATTGAAGCGCAGAATGTCGCGCAACATGCCCCAGAAACCGGGCGAAAGCAGGTTGCGCCGCTGGGCGAACAGGGTGTCCAGGTCATGCCCGTTGTACTCCAGGCCACTGCGTGGGTCATGCACCGCAAAGCTCATCTGGGTCGGCTGCGACGTAACGCCCAGCTGATCGAGCAGGCGAATGAAATGCGGATAGGTCCAGTCATTGAAGACGATGAAGCCGGTGTCCAGCGCATAGTCCTGGCCGCCCCACCGCACATCCACGGTATGGGCGTGGCCACCGACCCAGTCGGCCGCTTCGAACACCGTGATCTCATGCCGGCGTGACAGCAGATGGGCACAGGTGAGGCCGGCGATACCGCTGCCGATGATTGCGATGCGCATGGCGGTCTATTCCCGTTCGTGACGCGCCAGGCGTTGGCCGAGCTTGAGGCGCCAGTGCATTCACTACTTGTACAAAAAAGTTTTCTTGTACAGGTATAGATGAGCTTTTGCCGCAAAGCTATACGGGTTGTTTTTTTACACAGGCTTGAGGTTGCGCTTAGGTCAGGATGGGCCTCTGCGCACAAGCGGTGGCCTCATTCCGCTTCCTGTGCCCCGGCAATATGCCGCCCGGCCACGTAGCCGAAAGTCAGCGCCGGGCCCAGATTGATGCCGCCTGACGGGTACCAACCGCCAAACACGCTGGCCATGTCGGTACCCGCCGCATAAAGCCCGCCGATTGGCTGGCCACGTTCGTCCAGAACACGTGCATGGCCGTCGGTGCGCAGGCCGGCGAAGGTGCCAAAGCACCCTGGCTGGACTTTTACCGCGTAGAACGGCCCCTGTTCGATTGGCGCGACGCAGGGGTTCGGCCCGCTGTATGCCGGGTCCCCCTGTTTACGGTTGAATGGCGTGGAGCCGCGGCCGAATGCCGGGTCCTCGCCCTGGCGCGCATGGCGGTTGTAGGCGGCGACGGTGGCGCTCAACCCGGCAGGGTCGATGCCGCAGGCCTGGGCCAGTTGTTCGAGGCTGGCGCCGCGCTTGAGGTAGCCGCTGCGCACATGTGGCCATACCGGCAGTGGCGCGGGGCGGGCGTGGCCGAGGCCGTAGCGGCGCAGGAAGCGGTGGTCGCAGACCAGCCACGAGCAGGCTTCCTCGCCCTGCGGGACCGCCTCGAGCATGGCCGACACGTAGTCGTAGTAACCGTGTGCCTCGTTGACGAAACGGTTGCCATTGGCCAGCACACCGATGACGCCGGGCTTGCCGCGCTCGATGATGTGCGGGAAGTGGCCGACACTGCCGTCGCGGTGCGGCACTTTGGAGACCGGTGCCCAGGCCACCGCTGATTTCAGATCGGTGGCCACTACGCCGCCCGCCGATTCGCCAAGGCGCAAGCCATCGCCCGAGCAGGACTGCGGGGGCAGGGCGAGGTTGTCATGGCCCGTGGCGTCACGGGCAAACAGCTGACGGCGCCGCGCACTGTCATTGGGGAAGCCGCCGGCTGCGAGTACAACAGCTTTCGCCCTCACCGTCAGGTCGCCCTGCGGGGTGCCTATCACGGCCCCGCGTACCTGCCCGTTTTCGAGCAGCAGGCGCTTGGCCGGGGCCGATTCCTGCAGGCGCACGCCAAGGTCTGCGGCCGACTTGGCCAGGCGTGCCACCAGGGCAACGCCATTGACCAGGTGCATGGCCCGGCCATGGCGGGCGAGGTGGTACAGGTGGCGGCCAAAGCGCTTGCACACATGCAGCAAGGCGCGTGGCGAGCGGGTCATGTTGAGAAAGGCCGCCAGGTCGGGGCCGGCCATGATCGGCATGCCCATGAACGAGGTCTCGCGCAGGGTTTTGCGCAGGCGCGGCAACAGCGCGCCGACCTCACGGGCATCGTAGGGGGCTGCGATGACCTGGTGGCCGCCGGTCGCGGCGCCGGGTGTGTCGCCATGCATGTCGGGGATGGCGTTGCCGTCGACGAACTGCAGTGCGGTGTGTTTCTCGAAAAAGGCGACCATGTGCGGGCAGGCCTGGAGGAAGGCATCCACCCGTTCCGCGTCGTACTGTGCGCCCAGTTCATTACGCAGGTAGGTGCGCGGCTGCTCGATGTCTTCTTCTATACCGGCGCGGCGCGCCAGCGGGTTGCGCGGCACCCAGGCCCAGCCGCCGGACCAGGCGGTGGCGCCGCCGAACACCGGCGCCTTCTCGACCAGCATCACGCGCTGCCCGTGCCAGGCAGCCGTTACCGCCGCAGCCAGGCCGGCTGCGCCTGAGCCAATGACCAGTACGTCGTATTCGGCTTGCAAGGTGTCGGTAGGCATCGCAGGGTCTCCAGTATTATTATTGGAACGTGGTTCCATATTCTTCATGGGTGACCGAGCAGGATGCAAGTGACGCAGCGCGGTACTGGTCGATAACCGGACACTTCAGCGCACAGACGCTGCGCGGGTTGCCTCAGCTGTGGAATCATCTTCCAAAATTTGCCACTTTTTCAGGGACCTTAGTCATGGCTGGTAGTCAGATCGAACGCGCCTTCAGTCTTGTAGAAAGCCTGACCGGCGAGCCTGAGGGCCTTGCCCTGCAGACCCTGGCCGAGCGTCTGGAGATCCCCAAGAGCGCCACCCACCGCATGCTGGCCGAGCTGGTCCGCCTGGGCTATGTGCGGCAGAACCGCGACAACAGCCGCTATCAGTTGTCTGCCAAGCTGGTGGCGCTGGGCTTTCGTTACCTGTCCAGCAGTGGCGCCGACATCATTCAGCCGATGCTCGACCGCCTGGCCCAGGACAGCGGCGAACTGGTGCGCCTGGGCGTGATCGAAGGCAGTCGCCAGACCTGGATCGCCAAGTCCCAGGGCGCGCGCTCCGGTCTGCGCTACGACCCCGACATGGGCCGCGATGCCCCGTTGTTCTACACCGCCTCCGGCCATGCCTGGCTGGCCAGCCTGAGCGATGAGGAGGCGCTGCAGATGGTGCTGCGCCAGGGCATCGCCGACCCTGCACAGTTCGGCCCGAACGCGCCGCGCTCCACCGACGAGCTGCTGGGCTACCTGCAGCGCGCACGCGAGCGCGGCTATGCCTGGGTCGAGCAAACCTCGGCGGTGGGTACATCGGCGTTGGCCGCCGTGGTGCGGCGGCCACGCACTGACGAGGTGATCGGCGTGCTGAGCATTGCAGGCCCCAGTGCCCGGCTGGCGCAATCGCGCCTGCCGGAACTGGCGACGCTGCTGCTGGCGGCGGTGGACGAGCTGTCGGCGGCCAGCCAGGCCAGCGAGCTGTTCGCCTGAAGCGGTGCCCGTGCTTTTGTGGTCGATAACCGCACAGTCTGTGCAGGTGGCGCTTCTGTAAAGCTGACCCGCGTTCTAAATTGTTGAATATGGATTCTGGAACCGTGTTCCGAAATCCATACACGACAATAACGACAAGAGGACAGTCCGTTGAACTCACCGCTTCGTATCGCCCTGATTGGCGCCGGTATCATGGGCCGCCAGCATTACCAGCACCTGCGCCAGGTACCGCAAGCCCAACTGTGCGCAGTGGCCGACCCTGGCCCGCAGGCTGAGGCCTTCGCCGCCGAATGCGGGGTGGCTTATTACGCTGATCATCGCCAGATGCTGACCCACGTCAAACCCGAGGCGGTGATTGTCGCCAACCCCAACAACCTGCATGTGGCCACTGCACTGGATTGCATCGAGGCCGGTGTGCCGGTGTTGCTGGAAAAGCCGGTAGGCGTGCACCTGGATGAAGTCCGTGCGCTGGTGCAAGCCTCACGGCGCCATGGCGTGCCCGTACTGGTCGGCCACCATCGGCGGCACAACCCGCTGATCGCCCGGGCGCGTGGTTTGATCGCGCAGGGCGCCCTGGGCAGGCTGATTAATGTCACCGCGCTGTGGCAGCTGCAAAAGCCCGACAGCTACTTCGATACCCCTTGGCGTCGCGAACCGGGCGCCGGTTTTCTCCTCACCAACCTGATCCACGACCTGGACTTGCTGCGTTACCTGTGCGGCGAGGTCGTGCAGGTGCAGGCGTTCACCCGTAACGATGTGCGTGGGTTTGCCAATGAAGACAGCGCCGCGGTGCTGTTGCAATTCGCCAACGGGGCACTGGGCAGCCTGACAGGTTCTGACGCGGTGGCTGCGCCCTGGAGCTGGGAGCTGACCTCCGGCGAAAGCCCGATGTATCCGCGTCAGGATGGCCAGCCTTGCTATCTGCTGGCCGGCAGCCAGGGCGCATTGAGCATTCCGCAGCTCAAGCACTGGCACTACGCCGAAGCGGGGACGGGTTGGCACACACCCTTGCTGCAGGGCGAAACCGACCCGCCTGCAGGCGAGGCGTTGACCTTGCAGTTGCAGCACTTCATTCGCGTTGCCCGCGGTGAAGAGGCCCCCTTGACCGACGCCGCAGACGGCGGCCGCACACTGGCCCTGGTCGAGGCGATCCGCCAGGCCGCCGAAAGCGGCCGAGCCTGTGCCCCGGCGCTTATGGACTGACGCGCCCGCTCAGCCGCTAGCCCTTCATTGACACCTTTAATTGCCTTCTGGTGACAGACATGACTGATCGTATCTTTTCCCTTGCCGCGCTGACGGTGCTGGAGCTTTCCCCGCCTGCCATGGTGGAAGCTGCCGCCCGCGCCGGCTACAGCCACGTGGGCCTGCGCCTGGTGGCGGCGACCCCAGAGGAACAGCACTTCCCGCTGGTGGCCGACGCCGACCTGCGCCGACAGACCCAGGCGCGCCTGCGCGATACCGGCATCCAGGTTCTCGACCTGGAAATCCTCCGGCTCAAGCCTGAAACCTGTGTTGCTGATTTCGAAGCCATCCTGGCGGTGGGTGCCGAGTTGGGCGGCAGCGAGTTGCTGGTGGCCGGCAATGATCCTGACGAGGCCCGCCTTACTGACCGCTTTGCCGAACTGTGCGACCTGGCGGCGGGTTACGGCATCCACCCGCATCTGGAATTCATGCCCTGGACTGACGTTCGCGATTTGCAGCAAGCCATGCGCATCGTTGCCAACGCGGACCGGGCAAACGGCTGCGTGCTGGTGGACGCGTTCCATTTCAACCGCTCCGCTTCCTCGCTCGACGACCTGGCGCGCCTGGCACCGCAACGCATGCGCTATGCCCAGCTGTGCGACGTGGCCGGCCCTGTGCCGGACGACATGGACGAAATCCTGCGTCAGGCGCGCAACGAGCGGCGCTTCCCGGGTGATGGCGATGCCGACCTGATCGGCCTGTTGCGTGGTTTGCCGGCTACAGTGCCGCTGAGCCTGGAGATTCCGACGCGGCAGTTGCTGGAGCAGGGGGTGAGTGGCGAGCAGCGTGCGCGAATGGCGCTGGAAAAGGCCAAGGCGGTATTGGCGCGGGTTTGAACTTCAGCAAGAACCGGGGCCGCTGAGCGGCCCATCGCCTGTAGAAAACTAATATTTCGTCGATTTATCAATAACCAGTGGGAGCGGGCTTGCCCCGCGAACACCGGCGAAGCCGGTGCCAGGCAACGCGTGGCCCCATTCGCGGGGCAAGCCCGCTCCCACAATTTGCCCCGTGTTCCGCACTACAGCGCAGCCCCAAAAAAAGATACTGGCGCGGGTTTGAACTTCAGCAAGAACTGGGACCGCTGAGCGGCCCATCGCCCGCAGGCCAGCGCCCGTAGAAAAAAACATTTCATCTATTTATCAATAACTTGTGGGAGCGGGCTTGCCCCGCGAACACCGGCGAAGCCGGTGCCAGGCAATGCGTGGCCCCATTCGCGGGGCAAGCCCGCTCCCACAAAATTTGCCCCGTGTTCCGCACTACAGGGCAGCCCCAAAAAAAGATACTGGCGCGGGTTTGAACTTCAGCAAGAACTGGGGCCGCTGAGCGGCCCATCGCCCGCAGGCCAGCGCCCGTAGAAAAAACATTTCATCTATTTATCAATAACCTGTGGGAGCGGGCTTGCCCCGCGAACACCGGCGAAGCCGGTGCCAGGCAACGCGTGGCCCCATTCGCGGGGCAAGCCCGTTCCCACAAAATTTGCCCCGTGTTCTGCACTACAGCGCAGCCGCAAAAAAAGAGGCTCCGAAGAGCCCAATAGAGGAAATCTGGGTTGGCCTTTAAGCGGCCTCGATCCCACGCGGCGCCATGAAGTACATCCACACCAGTGCAATGAAGTACATCACCGGGATCATGGTGAACAACACGGCGTAGTTGTTGTGGGTGACCGTCAGCACGCTGCCGACGATCTGCGTCATGAACATCCCGCCGATGGCTGCGCACATGCTGCCGAAGCCGAACACCGTGCTCACCAGATGCTTGGGCGTGTAGTCCATGACCAGGCTCCAGATATTCGCGGTCCAGGCCTGGTGCGCACCGACCGCTACGGCGATGGCGAGCACCGCGACCCACAGGCCACTGGCGTGAGCGGCGAAGACCACGCTGACGATGGTGCAGGCAAAGATCAGCATCGAGATCAGCCGGGCACGGGCGGCGCGCACGCCGCGGCCGATCAGCCAGGACGACAGAATGCCGCCGCCGATGCTGCCGAAGTCCGCGGTCAGCCAGATCAGGATCAGCGGAATGCCCATCTGGGTGACACTGATGCCCAGGTCGTACTGCTGGTTGAGAAACGGCGGCAGCCAGTAGAGATAGAACCAAAACACCGGCGCCGTGATCGAGTACGCCACGGCAAAGGCCCAGGTGCCGCGCTGACGCAGAATGCGGCTGAATGGCACCGGTTTGGCGTCCGGCTCGTCATCCTGTTGGATGTAGTCCAGCTCGCTCTGGCGAACGTGCGGGTGCGCCTCCGGGTTGAAGTACTTCAGGCCCCACAACACGACCCAGACCAGGCCGAGGCTGCCCATGGCGATGAACGCGGCCTGCCAGCCCCAAGCGGCCAGGATCAGCGGCAGCAGCGCCGGGGTGACCATGGCACCGACGTTGGTGCCGGCGTTGAACAGGCCGGTGGCGATGGCCCGTTCGCCGGCGGGGAACCACAGGCGCGTGGTCTTCACACAGGCCGGGTAGTTGGCCGCCTCGGTCAGGCCGAGAATGAAGCGGCAAACCATGAAACCGGCCGCCGAGGTAGCCAGGCCATGAGCGCCGGTAGCCAGGCTCCAGAGCAGCACCGCGACGAAGAAGGCATGCTTTACCCCGACCTTGTCGATCAGCCGACCCTGCAGCACAAAGCCGATTGCGTAGCCGACCTGGAACCAGAAATTGATGTTGGCGTAGTCCATCGCCGTCCAGCCCATGTCCTTGGCGAGGACGGGTTGCATGATGCCGAGGGCGGCACGGTCGATGTAGTTGAGGGTGGTGGCGAAGAACACCAGGGCAAGCATGCCCCAGCGGGTCTTGCCCACCGCGAAGGCGCCACGCACCTTGTCGCCGATGGACCCATGGGCGATGCGGGGGCTGGCAGTGTTGAACTTTGAAGGTGTCATGTGAGGTCGTTTCTTGAAATTGTTTTGAACGGCGGTGCGTCTGGAAAGCGGTTTTGCCCAGGGCAGGGCTGGGCGCGCAAGGTCATTTAATGGTGCGCAGTGAATGGTTGAGCGTCAATTCAAAGAGGGGGCTACTGTTCGCTGATCGAACAAAAGCGCTGCTGCGTCGTCTTGCAGGCCACACAGCGCCTTGCCAGCCAGATACCCGAAGGTCATCCCAGGGCCAAGGGTGATACCGCCGCTTGGGTAGTGCCCGCCCATGATGCTGTGCATATCGTTGCCGACGGCGAACAAGCCGGGGATCGGGCGTTGCTCGCTGTCCAGGACCTGTGCCGAAGCATCCGTGTGCAGGCCGGCGAACGTCCCCAGGCTGCCCGGCAGCAGCTTCACCGCATGAAAGGGGCCCTGCAGCAGCGGCCGCAGTGACGGGTTGGGCGCTTGCAGCGGGTCGCCCTGGGCGCGGTTGTAAAGCGAGGTGCCACGCTGGAAGTCCGGGTCTGCACCCTGCGCCGCGTGCTGATTGAAACGGGCCACGGTGCGCTGCAGTTGCTGTGCATCGATCCTGCAGCGTGCGGCCAACTGTGCCAGGGTAGGGCCGCTGTGCAGGTAACCGCGCCGCTCATAGACGCGGGTAGGGAACGGGAACGGCTTGGCCCAGCCGATGCCATAGCGCCGCTGCGCGGGGTGATCGCAGATCAACCAGGCCTCAGGTGGCTCGCCGGGTGGCGTGGCTGCGAACAGCGCATTCATGAAGTCATGGTAGCTGTCGGCCTCGTTGACGAATCGCCGGCCGTCGCGGCGCACGGCAATGAAGCCCGGCTTTGCGCGGTCGATCAGGTGCGGGAAATGGCCGAGGCTGCCGTCGCCTCGCGGTACCTGCGATACCGGCGCCCAGGCCCCGGCGTGGGCCGCCGAGGTGGCTACCTGTGCGCCGACCTGCTCGCCCAAGCGCAGGCCATCGCCACTGTTTTGTGCCGGTGCGGCGGAGTAGTGGCAGTCGCCCTCGGGCGCGTGGGGGATCAGTTGGGCGATGCGCTGGCGGTCATGGGGGAAGCCGCCACAGGCCAGCACCACACCGCGTCGGGCGTGGATCACCTGGCCATCGCTGAACGCTACACCGGTGATGCGCCCATCCCTCAGCAGGCGGACGCCTTGCCTGTCGTTCAGCAGCGTCACGCCCAGGTCGAGGGCACTGCGCAGCAGGCGTGCCACCAGTGCATTGCCGTTGACCAACTGCAGCCCGCGACGATGCAGCAACAGGTCGCGACCGTGGCGCAGCAGGCGTTTGCCGACGTGCCAGGCCGCCTTGGGCGAACGGCTGGCGTTGAAGAAAGCGGCCATGTCCGCGCCACCGGCGATGCCCATGCCGGCCAGGCTGACGATGTCCAGAGGTGGCCGCAGCTTGTGGACCCAGTGCCCGAGCAGGCGCCCGTCAAACGGTTGCGCGCACAGGGAACGCCCGCCGCGCGCACTGCCGTCCCCCTCGTGCATGTCGGGCATCTTAGTGCCGGACTGGAACTGCACCGCAGTATGTTGCTGGAAAAACGCCACCATCTCCGGCCCATGGCGCAAAAACGCCTGTTGGCGTGGGTCCAGTTCGCTGACATGGGTCTGCGCGCGCAGGTAGCGCTCTGGCGCGCCATCGGCTTCGACGATGCCTTCGGCGATCGCCAGCGGGTTGCGGGGTATCCATAACCACCCCCCCGACCAGGCGCTGGTGCCGCCGAAGTGGCTGGCCTTTTCCGCGACGATCACCTTCAGGCCGTGATGGGCGGCGGTTACCGCGGCAGCCAGGCCAGAGGCGCCGGAGCCGAGGACAAGTACGTCACATTCCAGGGATTGCATGGCGGCGCTCCGGTCCGGTTCGAGGGGCAGTTACTTACTGCAGCGGCGAAAAGCCGGTCGGGCGCATCAACCGCGATTGCAGCCGCAGTACGGCGCCCAGCTCGCGGTTGCGTTGCGAGAATTCCGCCCAGCGCGGGTCCGCCGCCATCGCCGCGCGGCGCTGCATGCGGTCGTCGAGGCTGGTATAGCCCCACAGGTGCACCACTTGGTTGACCTCGCCGAATTCGCTGGTGAAGAAACCGACCAGCTTGCCCAGGTGTTCGCTTTGCACCGCCAGCGCGTGGCTCTGGTACAGGGCCAGCCAGTCGGCCATTTTCAGCGGGTCGAGGGTGTAGGTTCTCAGTTCGTAGTACATGCAACAGTCTCCTGGTAAGGGGCCGGCGCCTTCAGGCGTTCGGCAATAGGGCTGGCGGCGAGCCAGCCGAAGGTGAGGGCAGGGCCGAGGACGACCAGGTCGTACACCTGTTCGATAGCGGCCATGGCCTCAAATCTCCAGCGGGGTGACGCCCATGAAGGCGCCTAGCTGGCCGAGTTGGGCGAAGGCCATCTGCGGCCCGGTCTGGATCGCACAACCGAGCTGGCGTGCCCTGTGCAACAAGGGGGTGATTTCCGGCGAGGTGACCACGTCGGCAACCAGGGTGGAGGGCTGCAGGGTGTCCAGCAGCGCGCTCGCCAGCGGCAGCTCATCGGCGCCGCCCATGCCGACCGGCGAAGCGTTGACCAGCAGGTCGAACGCTTCCAGCGAGTGGTATTGAGTGGTGATATCGAGGTTGGGGAAGGCTGTGCCGAGCACTTCGCCAAGCGCGCCAGCACGGGCAGCGCTGGGGTCGCTTAGGGTGACCTGAGACACGCCTGCTTCACCCAGCGCATAGGCGATTGCACTGCCCACCCCGCCACAGCCAATCACCAGCGCGCGTTTGCCCGCCGGCTCAAAGCCCTGCTTGCGTGCGGCGCCGAGAAAGCCTGCGCCGTCGACATTGTCGCCCAGCAGGCGACCGTCACTGTGGCGGCGCAGCACGTTGACCGACCCCAGTGCGGCAGCGCGCTCGCTGAGGCCGTCCAGGCGCGCGGCCAGTGCCTGCTTGTAGGGCACGGTGACCACGCAACCGCGCAGGTTGCGCCAGGCGCGCAGGCTGCCGACAAAGGCATCCAGCGCACCTTCTTGCAGGTCGATGGGGAGCATTGCCAGGTCGCAGCCGTTGCTGGCGAACCAGGTGTTGAAGTTTTCAGGCGATTTCACCTGGGCGATGGGTGAACCGACGATGGCGACCAGTTCTGTCGAACCCCGAATCATGCTGACCTCCGTGCTTGCTGTTGTTGTGCAGGCAAGGGTGACGGGGTGCAGGGGCCAGGGAAACGCGCTTGTCGGGCTTGCAGTGCGATAATCGCAGTCAGGTAGCGATTATTGGAGGAGAACGCCGTATTTTGACTGGGGAATCCCCGTCAGGACGTGAACACATGGACAAACCCGAGATTCACCCCCGCGACCTGATCGCGGGCCTGCAAAAAGGCCTGGCATTGATGCAGCTGTTCAGCGTCGATCAGCCGCGCCTGACGGTGCCGCAGGCGGCCAGGCAGTCTGGCCTTACCCCCAGCGCTGCCCGTCGCTTTCTGCTGACGTTGGTGCACGAAGGCTTTGCCGACACCGACAGCCGCCACTATTGGCTCACGCCCAAGGCGCTGCGCATCGGCCAGGCCTACGTGGACTCGGCGCAGCTGCCGCGCATGCTGCGGCCGATCGTCGAGCAGGTGGCGCGCCAGACCCAGGAGCATGTCTCGGTCGGCACGCGCGACGGCGATGAAATCATCCACCTGGTGCGTAGCCGCTACAGCCACATCGCCTCGCTGTCGATCAGGCCCGGCTCGCGGGTGCCGATGTATTGCACCGCCGGCGGGCGAATCTGGCTGGCGGCGCTGGATGAAGCCGCGCGCGATGGCTACTTCTCACGCAACCCCTTACGCCCGCTCACGCCCTATACGCAGACAGACAGGGCGCGGCTGGAAGAAGAACTGCAGCGCGTGCGCCAGCAGGGCTACAGCATCGTCGACCAGGAGTACGAAATTGGCATGCGTGTGCTGGGTGTGCCGCTGCTGGACCGTGGCGGTCAACTCAAGGCAACCCTGACGATCACTACCCACGCCTCGCGGTTAAGCGTCGACGAGATTCGGCTGCGCTACCTGCCGCCGCTCTACGAGGCGCAGGCGTTGTTGAAGCCGGTGGTGGGCTGACGGTTGCTCACGCAGGAACTCCGACACCTGCTTCAGGCCTTACTACTTACAGCCAAAAAGTCTCGCGTGGACAGAATATCTATTAAGGGGTGCAACGATCACTCTTAACAACAAGACAAGGAACTTCAGAATGACGATCGAACGCCTGCACACGGATGCCCGCATGAGCTTGGTGGTCAAGCACCAAGGCACCGTTTATCTGTCAGGTGAGGTAGCCGACGATTTCAAGGCGGATGTGGAACAGCAAACCCGCGAAACCTTGCACAATATCGAACGACTGCTCGACCAGGCAGGCACAGACAAGACCCGGATTCTGTCCGCAACCATTTACCTCAAAGACATCGAAGCGGACTTCGCGGGCATGAATCGCGTGTGGGATGCGTGGCTGCCGTTGGGGTGTGCGCCGGCCCGTGCAACGGTGCAAGCCAAGTTGTATGAGCCTGCTGTGCTGGTCGAAATGTCGATTGTCGCAGCGCTGCCAGACTGACAACGTTTCGGCTTTGCAGCAGGGGGATCACGTGTTTTCGCGAAGGGCTTTCAGGTATTTGTAAACAGTGGCGCGCCCCATGCTCAGCACGTTGGCGACATAGTCCGCGCCACTGCGGCCGTCAAAAGCACCTTCATGGAAGAGCGCATCAATGAGTTCACGTTTGCTTTTCATGTTGAGTGTATTGAGCGAAAGCTGACGTTCTGCCAACCACGCGTGCAGGAACGTATTGATCCGCTCCTGCCAGTCATCCTTGAACAGCACGTCGGGTTGAGGGATGAGCCGGCTCACCTGGAAAAAGGCATCCAATGCTGCCCGTGCCTGCTCCAGCACGGACAAATTCAGGTTGATGCACAACAGGAAGTCGGTTTGGCCCTCGGGGCCTTTCAACACGCTGGTGATCGAACGAATGTTCTGACCATTCCAGTTCAGTTTCTCGTAAGGGCCCAGGCTGGAAAGGCTGGAGGTATCGCCGGGAAATTCGTCAAGCGCGGAGTCGTCACCGAGTTGACGCTTGGAGAAGTTGTTTGCGATATGAACGACAGTGCGGCTACTCACCTCGTGGATGATCACCTCGGCATGCGGGAAGAGCAGGGTAGCGATGCTGTCTGCGATGATCTTGTAGTTGTCGAGGTTGTGCATGGTCGAGCTGGCTTCCTAGGTTACACGTGTTGGGCTCTTGGCCGTGTGCCGCGCGAAGGGTTCACAGCTTATCAGCTATCACGCACTGACCCTGGCCATTCTCTCGTCGGTTTTGCCTTGTCACGCTTTCTGCGTGCCAGCGCCAGCCACGTCACAACGCCTTCTTCGCCGCCGTCAGCGTATGGCAGCAGTGAGCCCTACCACAGCACCGCGCCGACGCCTGACCGCGCCAGCGATGTTTCCCAGCGCGGGGAGTTCTTGCATAACCTTGGCACGACCTTGAAAAACAATCCCGTGCCGACCACCTTCACGGTCCTTGGCCTGGCCTGGCTGGGCTTCAATCAAAATCGCCCGTTCAACCCCGGCCCTGCGCACACCGGTGCCGGGCTGGGCGAAAAGCTTGGCGATGCGGTGGACACGTTGAAGGCCAAGGGCGAGCAAGCCAAGGAAGCGGTAAAAGAATCGGTGAAGAATCCACCGGCCAGTTGACGTAGCGGCATTTTGATGGTCATCTGCGCGCCTGTTTCAGGTGCCCCCTGCCGCCGTGCATGGGGTGAAACGGGAAGCCGGTTCGTCATCGCGCGATGATCAGTCCGGCGCTGCCCCCGCAACGGTATGCGAGCGAAGCATTCGAGACACCACTGTGCCCTGGCATGGGAAGGTGAATGCTTCATGACCCTCGCGAGCCCGGAGACCGGCCTGAAGCATCGTTTGGCAAACCCGCGGTGGGCGGGCGCAGGCCGGTTTCCGTGGGCGTGCCTGCCCGCGATTCCTCTTTGCGTTGTTCCCCCGGGATTCTTTCATTCCTGCTTCAAGTGGAACGACATGTCCCGTTATTCGCTGTTCAGTTCTCTGCCAGGCACGCTGCTGCGTGCAAGCCTGGTGCCTTGTGCTTTTGTTTGCGTTGCAGCCCACGCCGCCGAGGCGGACAACGCCCTGGCGCTCCCGGCCACGGACATTACCGGCACGGCCGAGGGCAACCCTCAGCCCGACCTGCGCACCCCAAGCACCAGTGGCTCGCGGCTTGGCCTGACGCCGCTGGAAACCCCCGCCAGCGTGACCAGCATCAGTGCCGAGCAAATCCTCACGCGCAACAACGCAACCGTTCAGGACGCAGTCACCCGTTCGCCCGGCATCACCTTCATCGGCACCCCCGGCAACGGCGGCACGGCGCTGTCGGCCCGTGGTTTTACCGGGCACAGTTCGACCATGCAGCTCTACGACGGTACCCGCTTGTACGTGGGCGCCGGCACGGTGACCTTCCCGGTGGACACCTGGTCGGTCGAGCGCATCGATGTACTGCGCGGCCCGGCTTCGGTGCTGTACGGCGAGGGCGCCACGGGCGCGGTGATCAACGTGGTGCCGAAGAAGCCGTTCGACGGTGAGATCCGCAATCACCTGCGCCTGGGCTACGGCTCGGACGACCGTCGGCAGATGGCCCTGGACAGCGGCGGCTCGTTGACCGATACCTTGAGCTATCGCCTGAACCTCAACAAGCAGGCCAGCAACGGCTGGGTCGACCGGGGTGATTCGCAGAGCCTCGCCATCAGCGGCTCGCTGCGCTGGCAACCCAGCGATACGCTGAGCTTTACCCTCAGCCACGACAACGCTGACCAGGACCCGCAACAGTACATGGGTACGCCGTTGGTGGATGGGCATTACCGCGAGTCGCTGCGCGATCACAACTACAACGTCAACAATGCCGAGGTGCATTACAACGACCAGTCCACGCGGCTGGTGACCGACTGGGTGATCAACGACAACCTCACCGCCAGCAACCAGCTGTACTTCCTCAAGGCCCAGCGCCGCTGGCGCAACGCCGAGACCTACACCTGGTTGCCAGGTGACCAGGTTCAGCGCAGCAGCTTCATCAGCATCAAGCAGACCCAGGAACAGCTCGGTGATCGCCAGTCGTTCACCCTGCAACACCCGCTGTTCGGTCTGGACAGCCAGACCGTGGTCGGCGCCGACTACAACACGATCCGTTTTGTACGCAAGCACGACTTCGGCAACACCCTGACCGATACGGTGCCGCTGTCCGGTTCCGGTGGCGGCGAGTACATCAGCAACGACCCGTACCGCTCGCGCGAAGCCAACCAGGCCAAGCAGTTCTCGCTGTTCGCCGAAAACCGCACGCAACTGACCGAGCGCCTGTCGTTGATCACCGGTGTGCGCCGCGACCAGGTGCACCTGAACCGCGACGACCTGGATGCCGATACCCGCACCGATCGCAGCTTGTCCGGCGACAACTGGCGCGCCGGGTTGGTGTTTGCGCTGACCGAAGACCTGTCACTTTACACCCAGTACGCCACCAGCACCGAAGGCGTGAGCAACCTGCTGACCCTCAACGCCGCGCAGCAGCAATGGGACCTGAGCACTGCCAAGCAAACCGAGGCAGGCATCAAGCAGCTGCTGCCGGACGGGCGAGGGGAGTGGACCCTGGCGGCCTATCACATCGTCAAGAAGAAGCTGCTGAGCACCGACCCGCTCAACCCGACGCTGCAACAGCAGGTCGGCCAGCAGTCGTCGGATGGGATCGAAGCCAGCCTCGAACTGCGCCTGCCCTACGACGTACAGCTGTCCGCCAACGCCGCCTGGGTGCGCGCGGAGTACGACGAGTTTGCCAGTGGCGCCAATGATTATTCGGGCAATCAGCCGATCAACGTACCGCGACGCTCGGCCAACCTGTGGTTGAGCAAGGACTTTGGCAACCGCTTCAGCGCCGGTGCAGGGGCGCGCTATGTCGACAGCCGTTACGCCGACAATGCCAACACCGTCGAGGTGCCCAGCTACACCGTGGTCGATGCCAATGTGGACTGGCACGTGCAACCGGACCTTACCCTGGGCCTGCAGTTGAACAACTTGTTCGACCGCCAATACGCCACCACCACCGGCAACAACGGCCGACAGTGGTACTTGGGTGAACCGCGCTCGTTCTTCGTCACAGCTGACTACAGCTTCTAAGCCTGTCGCACCGGCCATTGGCCGGTGCTTGCTGAAGGGGATGCGCATGACGCAACTGCACATCGAGGCCCTGGATTGGGCCCTGCATGAACGGGGGCGGGCACCGCGCCCGCTGCTGCAAGGCGTGGACCTGCGAGTGGCGCAGGGCGAGTTCGTCGGTTTGATCGGCCCCAACGGCAGCGGCAAGACCAGCCTGCTGCGCTGCGCCTACCGTGCCAACGCGCCTGCCCAGGGCCGGGTGCGCCTTGGCGCGGATGACATCTGGCAGCGCAACCCGCGCTGGTGCGCACAACGCATCGCGGTGGTGCTGCAGGAGTTTCCCGAAGCGTTTGGCTTGAGCGTTGGCGATGTCGTTGCCATGGGGCGCGCACCGCACAAGGGCCTGTTCGACGGCGACACCGCCGAGGACGCCCTGCAAGTGGCCCAGGCCCTCGCCCAAGTAGGCCTTGCTGGCCAGGGCGAGCAAAGCTTTGCCACCCTGTCTGGTGGTGAGAAGCAGCGCGTGCTGCTGGCCCGGGCATTGGTGCAGGCGCCGCAGCTGTTGATGCTCGATGAACCGACCAATCACCTGGACCCGCGCTATCAGCTGGAGCTGCTGCAGCACCTGCGCAGCCTTGGCCTGAGCATTCTGGCCAGCTTTCACGACCTCAACCTGGCGGCCGCGTTCTGTGATCGGCTGTACGTCATCGATGGCGGTCGTATTGTCGCCAGCGGCACACCGCAGCAGGTGCTGACCCCCGGGTTGCTCCGGCACGTCTTCGGCGTCGAGGCGCTGGTCGACCCGCACCCTCTGCACCCTTACCCACGCATTACCTGGATCACCCGAACATGACTGTCCGCTACCTGATCGGCCTGCTGTCGATCCTGTCCGCGCTGCCTGCCCTGGCCAGCGACTACCCCCTGAGCGTGCGCAGCTGCGACCGCGACGTGACGTTCACCCAGGCACCGCAGCGGGTGGTGGTGCACGATGTGAACATGACCGCAATGCTGCTGCACCTGGGGCTGCGCGCGCGCATCGTCGGCTACACCGGCTTCAGCGCCAGCAAGCACCGCGACCCGTGGGTAGACGCCGCGCTGCAGGGCGTGCCGCAGTTGGCCAGCCGGTACCCCGCCATCGAAACCTTGCTGGCGACCGAAGCCGATCTGTTTTTTGCCGGCTGGAACTACGGCATGCAGGTAGGCGGCCCGGTCACGCCCAGCACCCTCGCGCCGTTCGGTATCCCGGTGTACGAGCTGAGCGAGTCCTGTTCGTGGGTCATGGCCCAGCAACGGGCCAGCCTGGGTGACGTCTACCGCGACCTGGGCAATCTGGGGCGGATCTTCTCTGTCGAGCCCCAGGCCGACGCCTTGATCACGAGCATGCGCGCCCGCATCGATCACGTGCACCGACGCGTCGGGCAGGCGCAGCCCACCCCAGGTGTGTTTCTCTACGACAGTGGCGAAGACCGCCCGACCACGTCGGGAAGGCTTGGCGTACCCCAGGCCCTGATTGAGGCGGCAGGCGGGCGCAATGTGATGGACGATGTTGCCGCCAGCTGGACCCAGGTGAACTGGGAAAGCGTGGTGGAGCGCGACCCGCAGGTGATCCTGATCGTCGACTATGGCCCGAGCACGTGGCAGCAGAAACGCGACTTCCTGCTGCGCCAACCCGCGTTGCAGGCTGTGCAGGCGATTCGTGATAAACGCTTCATTGTGCTGACTTACCTTGAAGTGACGCCTTCGGTGGAGAACGCACTGGCAATCGAAAAGCTTGCCGATGCCTTGCATCCCAAGCCGCTGCAGGGTGCCGCTCGATGAGGGCCGGGCACAGCCCTGCGGCGTATCGCGGGTTGATCGTGATGCTGAGCGCACTGTTGCTGGTGTCGTGCCTGGTCGCCCTGGCATTTGGCCCTGCGTCGGTGCCGCTGGCCCACGTTGCAGGGATCGTTGCCCAGCAACTGGGCATCGACATGGCGGGGGCGTGGACCCAGAGCCAGGCCCATATCGTCTGGCTGATCCGTGCTCCCCGGGTGCTGCTTGGGGCCTTGGTGGGGGCCGGCCTGGCATTGGTCGGCACTGCGCTGCAGGCCGTTACCCGCAACCCCCTGGCGGACCCTCATCTGCTGGGCGTCAGCTCGGGGGCGGCCTTGGGGGCGGTGCTGGTGATGCTTTACCTGGGCGAATTCATCGGTGCCTTCAGCTTGCCGCTGGCGGCGTTCATGGGCGCGGCGGGGAGCATGCTGCTGGTGATCGCCGTGGCGCGGCGCAATGGCCGCATGGAAAGCGACCGCCTGTTGTTGGCGGGCGTCGCCGTGTCGTTCGTGCTGATGGCGGTGGTCAATTTGCTGCTGTATACGGGCGATCAGCACGCCGCTGCCTCGGTGGTGTTCTGGATGCTCGGTGGCCTGGGGGCTGCACGCTGGCCTGTCATCTGGCTGCCGGCGCTGTGCGTGTTGCTGGGGCTGCTCGCCTTGCAGGTCATGGGGCGCGGGCTGAATGCGCTGATGAGCGGTGAGCAGACGGCGGTCAGCCTGGGTTTCAACAGCCGCCGCCTGCGCCTGCAGGTGTTCACCTGCACGTCGCTGTTGACCGGTGTACTGGTCTCGCTCTCGGGTGCCATCGGCTTTGTCGGCCTGATGGTGCCGCACATGGCACGGGCGCTGGTGGGCGCGGAAAACCGCCGGCTGATGCCGGTGAGCGCGTTGCTGGGGGGGATTTTTCTGGTCTGGGTGGATGTGGCCGCACGCACCCTGATCGCCCCCGAAGACTTGCCCATCGGCATTGCCACCGCCGCGCTTGGCGGGGTGTTTTTCATTGTCCTGCTCAAGCGCTGAGCGGCTGTGGCAAGCGCCTGCTACGGTTGCAGGAATGCGCTGACTGCGTTGGCGAACGCTTCTGGCTGGTCGAGCATGACGAAGTGGAAGCTG